>CAZAWC010000063.1:0-14207 GCA_964488595.1 uncultured Staphylococcus sp.
TGTGACCGGGTGAGCTACCATCTGAAAGCCTACGGGAGCGGTGCTGCCCGCTCTTCGTGCTTTCATTATAATAAACACGCGGGCGTGCGGATGGTTGCGCCGGCGGGGTTAATTTATGCTAATATCCCGGCGGCGATGGACTCAAACTTGCGTGTGATACGGTCGTTGCAGAGGTTGTTGATGCTGCCCTCGTGGGTGTGGGCCACGGTCTTCACCGGGCGATAAGTGCCTTCCTGCACCTCTTTGCCGACGCGGCGGTAGGCCTCGCGGAAAGGCACGCCGGAGAGAACGAGGCGGTTCACTTCTTCGACGGTGAAGAGGTAGTCGTAGCGGGGATCGTCGAGGATGTCCCGGCGGATGGTCATGCGCCTCAGCATGTAGTCGGCCATGGCGAGACACTCGGCCATCTCGGTAGTGGCGGGGAAGATGATATCCTTGAGTAGCTGCAGATCGCGGTTGTAACCGAGTGGGAGGTTAGCCGTGAGGAGGGCTATCTCGTTGGGGATAGACTGCAGGCGGTTGCACTTGCCGCGCATTATCTCGAACACATCGGGGTTTTTCTTGTGAGGCATGATTGACGACCCTGTGGTGAGCTCGTCGGGGAAAGAGACAAAACCGAAGTTCTGACACATCCACATGCACACATCCATGGCCAGTCGGCCCAGCGTAGAGGCTACGGCGGCAATAGCCATTGCAGCGGCACGTTCGGTCTTGCCGCGCGACATCTGGGCAGCCACCACATTATAGTGCAAGTCGTCAAAGTGGAGCAACCGCGTCGTCATGGTGCGGTCGAGGGGGAAGGAAGACCCGTAGCCGGCGGCCGATCCCAACGGATTCTGATTGGCGATCTTATACGCCGCCACGAGCATCTGCATATCGTCGGCCAGCGACTCGGCATATGCACCAAACCATAGGCCGAACGACGAGGGCATAGCCACCTGCAGGTGTGTATAACCGGGCATGAGGTCATCCTTGTGCTCATCGCTGAGCGAGATAAGAGTGTGAAACAGTTTGTCGACGTGTGAGGCGATGTTGCGCAGCTCGTCGCGCATGAACAGCTTGAGATCGACGAGCACCTGATCGTTGCGCGAGCGGCCAGAGTGGATCTTCTTGCCCACCTCGCCGAGGCGCTCTGTGAGCATAAACTCCACCTGCGAGTGGACATCCTCCACCCCCTCGGCTATCTCAAACTGTCCGGCTTCGATTTCGTCGGCTATCTCGCCCAGTCCTTTAAGCAGAGTGTCGAGTTCGTCGGCGGTCAGCAGGCCGATGCTTTCGAGCATGCGGATGTGGGCCATGGAGCCCTGCACGTCATATCGGGCCAGACGGAGGTCGAGCTCACGGTCTGCCCCGACGGTAAACTGTTCTATCATTTTGTCGGGCTCGAAGCCCTTGCTCCAGAGTTTCATATGCGGGTGAGATTGAGGATTAGCGATGTGTACAGGTCGAGGGCCGAGTCGAGTTCGGCCAGAGTGATATATTCGTCGGCGGAATGGCTGCGCGCCGAGTCGCCGGGGCCTATCTTGAGCGAGGGGAAGGGCATGAGCGACATGTCGCTCGTGGTGGGTGAGACGAATGTCTCTGCTCCGAGGGCACGGGCGGCGGCGACGAGGGGATGAGTGTCACTGATCACCGATGCGCGCACACGGGTGGAGCGCGGGGTCAGCGACGAGTGGGCCACCGCCTCGCGGAGCATCTCCACGGTCTCCTCGTTGGTGTAGGCGTCTGTGGTGCGCACGTCCACCACCCATCGGCACAGGTCGGGGATCACATTGTGGGCCTTTCCGGCCTCGATCTGGGTGATATTGAGAGTCACGGGGCCAAGGACATCAGACTGACGCCCGGGTGTCCATGCGCGCAGGCGCCCGATATCCTCCATGGCCCTGTAGATGGCGTTTATACCCTCATGGCGGGCGGCATGGCCGCTCACTCCGCGCGTCTCGGCATCGAGCACCACGAGTCCGCGCTCGGCCACCGCGGCGCGCATGCCGGTCGGTTCACCCACGATGGCAGCCGCTATCCTCACACCCCTGTCGGCGAGGGCCGGTAGCAGGGCGCGTATTCCATTCTCGCCACCCACCTCCTCCTCGGCCGTCAGGGCCAGCAGCAGATTGAAGGGTAGGGGATGCCTGCGCAGCCTGACGAACGTCTCGGCCAGACACACGGCCGAGCCCCCGGCATCATTGCTGCCCAGTCCATACAGCCTACCCGCCTCGATGGCAGCGTCATAAGGGTCACGCGTGTATGACGGCGCCGGGCGCACCGTGTCGTGATGAGAGTTGAGCAGCAGGGTGGGGCGGGAGGGATCATAGCCCTCGGCGAAGGCAAACACGTTATTATGTATCCTCTCCGGCCCGACCCCTCGGGCCTCCAGCCAGCGGGCTATGGCCTCGGCGGTGGCCTCCTCGTGTCTCGACGGCGACGGGGTGGCTATGAGTGTGCGCAGCAGGTCGATGTGAGTCATGCGTGGATCAGTGTGCCGCGTGGATTGGTGAGATTGTCGGCATGTTTGATCACCACGCTCTCCACGCCCGCCTCGCAAGCCTTGAGAGCGTTGTCGATCTTGGGGATCATCCCCTTGCTCACCACTCCGCGCTCCCTGAGCGTACGGTAGAGAGCCGGGTCGATCTCGGGTATGAGCGAGTCGGGACGATCGAGGTCTTCCATCACCCCCGGCTGTTCAAAACAGTAAATGAGGCTCACCCTCTCGCCCGCGGCGGCCATCCCGGTGGCGATCGCGGCCGCCACCGAGTCGGCGTTACAGTTGAGCAGGGTGCCGTTGCCGTCGTGAGTGATGGCGCAGAACACAGGCGTCTTGCCCGCATCGAGCAGCGATGTGACAAACCGTGTGTTGACCCCCGACACGGGGATGTCGCCCACATAGCCATAGTCTACAGGCTCCTTGGGGCGCATATTGGCGCGGAGTGCATCGCCGTCGGCCCCGCAGAGCCCCACGGCATCGCAGCCTGCGGCCTGCAGCAGGGAGGTGACCCGCTTGTTGACCAGTCCGGCATAGACCATCGTCACCACGTCGAGCGTCTCGCGCGAGGTGACGCGCCTCCCCTCGATCATCGTCACCGGTATCTCGAGGCGTGTGCTGAGGCGCGAAGCCTCCTTCCCACCCCCGTGCACCAGTATCTTGGGCCCCTCGAGCGAGGAAAACGCCTTGACAAACCGTGCCAGAGCCTCGGGCGAGTCTACCACGTTGCCCCCGATCTTCACCACCTTGAGCAGCCCGTTCATAGCGACTCGAGGAGACGTTTGATGACCACCTGAGCCGAGATCTCGCGGTTGGCCGCCTCGGGGATCACTATCGAGCGGTCAGACTCTATGACGTCATCGGTCACGATCATGTTGCGGCGCACAGGCAGACAGTGCATGAAGAAGGCATTGTCCGTCAGGGCCATCTTGGCCGTGTCGACAGTCCAGTCGCGGTCGGTCGAGAGCACCTTGCCATAGTTGGGATCGGCATATGCCGACCAGTTTTTGGCATAGACGAAGTCGGCACCCTCGAGGGCCTTGCGCTGGTCATACTCCACCTTGGCCCGACCCACGAACTCAGGAGCGAGCTCATAGCCGCGAGGGTGGGTGATGACAAAGTCATAGTCGGTGGCATTCATCCACTCGGCAAACGAGTTGGGCACCGCCTGAGGGAGTGCTCTGGGATGCGGGGCCCATGTCATCACCACCTTGGGCCGCTCCTTGGTCTTGAACTCCTCGATGGTTATGAGGTCGGCAAAGCTCTGGAGCGGATGGCGCGTGGCGGCCTCCATCGAGAACACCGGGCGCCCCGAGTAGCGGATAAACTGATTGATGACCCTCTCCTCATAGTCCTCGGCCTTGTCCTTGAGGCCGGCGAACGAGCGCACGCCGATGATGTCGCAATAGCTTCCCATCACCGGGATAGCCTCGAGCAGATGTTCGGCCTTATCGCCGTCCATCACCACGCCACGCTCGGTCTCGAGCTTCCAAGCCCCCTGATTCACGTCGAGCACCATGACGTTCATTCCCAGATTCATGGCAGCCTTCTGCGTGGAGAGGCGTGTGCGCAGGCTCGAGTTGAAGAATATCATAAGCAGGGTGCGGTTGCGCCCGAGGGCCGTGTGGGCAAACCGATCGGCCTTGATGGCCATCGCCTCGCGGACGGCAGCGTCCAGCGGGCCTATATCGTTGACGGTAGTGAAGTGTTTCATGCCTTGTCGATGATTTTTTCAAACGTGGTGAGAAATCTGTCGGCCTGCTCCATTGTCAGCCCGAGGGCCGGGAGCAGCCTCACGGTGTGAGTGCCGGCGCCGCCGGTGAATATGCGCCCCTCGAACAGCAGCCGCTTGCGCAGGGCCGGTGCATCACCCTTTATCTCGATGCCTATCATCAGGCCGCGGCCTCTCACGTCCACTATCTCCTCGCGCCTCTCCTTCATCTCCGCGAGGCGGTCCAGCAGATAGCGCCCCACGCGCTCGGCGTTGTCCACGAGATGCTCGTCGTGCATCACGTCGAGCACCGCCACGGCCGCCGCACACGCCAGATGGTTGCCGCCGAATGTAGTGCCCAGCATCCCCTTCACCGCCTTGATGCGGGGCGAGATGAGCACGGCGCCCATCGGGAATCCGTTGGCTATCCCCTTGGCACAGGTGATGATGTCCGGGCGCACCCCGGCATGCTGATGGGCGAAGAAGCGCCCCGAGCGGCCATATCCGCTCTGTATCTCGTCGAGGATCAGCAGCGTGCCCGTGTTGTCGCAGAGGGTGCGCAGTTTGCGCAGGAAGTCGTCCTCCACCATCCTTATTCCGGCCACACCCTGTATCCCCTCGATGATCACGGCGGCATACTCGCCTGTGGTGAGCAGGGCGCGGGCGGTGTCGATGTCGCCCAGCGGGGCAAACGTCACATGGTCCGTACGGTTGAACGGGGCCTGAATCTTGGGATTGTCCGTGGCAGCCACCGCTCCCGACGTGCGTCCGTGGAAGGCCTTGTCAAAGGCCAGTATCTTGCTGCGGCCGGTGGCAAACGAGGCGAGTTTCATCGCATTCTCGTTGGCCTCGGCTCCCGAATTGCACAGGAAGAGCGCATATGAGTCATAGCCGCTCTGATGGCCGAGCTTGTCGGCCAGACGCTGCTGCAGGGAGTTCTTGACCGAGTTGGAGTAGAATCCCAGCCTTGCCGCCTGCGAGGCTATGGCCTCCACATAGCGCGGATGGGCGTGGCCTATGGAGATGACGGCATGGCCCCCGTAGAGGTCGAGATACTCCGTGCCGTCGGCCGTGTAGACATACTGGCCGCTACCCCTGACGGGTTCGATGTCGTAGAGCGAATAAACGTCAAATAGATTCATTTACAGTGATATACAGGGTTGTGATGGGTTGAGGAAAAGATGTGATGAGAGTGTGCCGGGTGTCAGAATCCCGAGGGCTTGAGGCGCAGGCCCGTGTCCTCCGGCAGGCCAAACATCAGATTCATATTCTGCACGGCCTGGCCCGAGGCTCCTTTCAGGAGATTGTCGATGGCCGACACTATGAGCAGACGGTCCCCCTCCTTCTCGAGGCCGATGATACACTTGTTGGTGTTGACGGCCTGTTTGAGGTCGACGGGGCGGTCGGAGAGATGGGTGAACGGCGCGTCGGCATAATAGGCGGCATACATGGCGCGCACCTCCTCGATGGGCATGGTGGTCTCCACCACAGCGGTCACGAAGATGCCGCGGGCGAAGTCGCCGCGCATCGGCACGAACGTAATGTCGGGCCTCACGCCCCCGACGGCCTCGAGATGGCGGGTTATCTCGATGAGATGCTGGTGTGTAAAGGCCTTGTAGACACTCAGATTGTTGTTGCGCCACGAGAAGTGGGTGGTGGCGCCGGGCTTCACGCCTGCGCCTGTCGAGCCGGTGACGCCGGTCACATAGACCTTGCCGAGCATCCCCGCGGCCGCCAGCGGCAGCAGGGCCAGCTGTATGGCCGTGGCAAAGCACCCCGGGTTGGCCAGACGGCGCGTGGCGCCGATGCGGTCGCGGTCGGTCTCCGGCAGACCATAGACATAGCCCTCGCTCTCGTCGCGGAAGTCTTGGGCGAGGTCTATCACCCTCAGCCCCTCGGGCATCGGATTCTCCTCCCAGAACTTGCGGCTGAATCCGTGGCCCTGACACAGGAACACCACATCCACCGCCCCGAGGTCATAGTCGGAGGCAAACGTCATCTCTGTCTCGCCGATGAGCCCCTCGTGCACATGGTGGAGCGGCACACCGGCGTTGGATGTGGAGTGGACAAAGGCTATCTCCACCTCGGGATGGTTGAGCAGCAGGCGTATCAGCTCGCCGGCCGTGTAGCCCGCACCACCTATGACACCGGCCCTCAGCATGACGTGTTGCCGTTGCGTTTCTGCACGTTGTGATATATCTTCATCGGGTTGGCCATGATGCGGGTGAATCCCTTCACATCGTCGGCGCTCCACGCCTTGTTGACCTCGCCATACTCGCCGAAGTCGGTCTTCATCAGGTCAAACGGCGTGTCGACACCCACCAGCGTGTAGGAGAGGGGGCGGAGAGTGATCTCCACCGTGCCCGACACATTGCGCTGCGACGTCTCGAGATAAGCCTCCATCTCGCGCATCACGGGGTCGAGATACTGGCTCTCGTGCAGGAACATGCCATACCATGTGCCGATCTGGTCTTTCCAATACTGCTGCCACTTGGTGAGGGTGTGCTTCTCGAGCATCTTGTGGGCGGCGATGATGAGCAGCGGGCCGGCGGCCTCAAAGCCCACGCGCCCCTTGATGCCGATGATGGTGTCGCCGATGTGCATGTCGCGCCCTATGCCATAGCGGCTGCCGAGGCGCTCCACCTCGCGGATGGCATCCACGGGGTTGTCATATCTCACTCCGTTCACCCCCACGGGCTCCCCCTTCTCAAAGGTGATGGTGAGCTTCTCCTCGCCCTGCGCGGTCACTTGGCTGGGATAGGCCGAGTCGGGGAGGGTCTGCTCCGAGCGCAGGGTCTCCTTGCCACCTATCGACGTGCCCCACAGCCCCTTGTTGATGGAATACTCCATCTTCTTGAAGTCGGCCTCAAAGCCATGCCGCTTCAGATAGTCTATCTCATATTCGCGGGTCAGGGTCATGTCGCGGGTGGGGGTGATGATCTCTATCTCGGGCGCGAGTATCTGGAACGTGAGGTCAAAACGCACTTGGTCGTTGCCCGCGCCGGTCGAGCCGTGGGCCACGGCGTCGGCCCCGATCTTCTTGGCATAGTCGATGATGGCCATGGCCTGAAAGATGCGCTCCGACGACACCGAGATGGGATAAGTGCCGTTGCGCAGCACATTGCCCGCTATCATATAGCGGATGGAACGGTTGTAGTAGTCGTCGGTCACATCGAGGGTGGCGTGGTCGGCTGCCCCCAGCTCGAGGGCGCGTTTCTCTATTCGGGCCAGCTCCTCGGCCGAGAATCCGCCGGTGTTGGCGATGGCCGTGTGCACTTCATATCCCAGATCTTCCGAGAGATATTTCGCGGCAAACGAGGTGTCGAGTCCCCCGCTGAAAGCCAATACTACTTTTTTCTTTTCCATGTATAGTGTTGTTGTGACTGTTTTAGCTTGTTATATATAATTAAGGTGTGATACCGTGTCTCTCCTTCCCCTGCGCCGGAGTGGTCACTTGAGGTGGAGCAGCGACTTGATCTTGTGGCCGAGCCACATCAGGTAGGGGCGGCTCTTGGACGGACGCTCGAGGCGGGCCTTGGGGTCGTAGAGCATGCCGGTGCACAGACACATGCGGCGGTTGTTGCGCTGGAGTATGTCAAAGTTGACACACCCCTTGCATCCTGCCCAGAACTCGTCATCGTCTGTCAGCTCGGAGAATGTCACCGGCTTATAGCCCATCTGCGTGTTGAGCTTCATCACCGGCAGCGAGGTGGTGATGGAGAATATCTTGGCAAACGGGAAGCGCAGGCGTGCCAGCTCGAACGTCTTGGCCTTGATGCGGGCGGCCAGGCCCAATCGTCGGAACTCGGGGTCCACGATGAGGCCCGAAGTGGCCACATAGTCACCATGTTCCCAACTCTCTATGTAGCTGAATCCTATCAGCCTGTCGTCACAGAGAGCCACCACGGCCTTGCCTCCCTTGATCTTGGAGGCAATATACTCCGGCGAGCGGCGGGCTATGCCCGTGCCTCTCTGGAGAGCCGACTCATAGATGAGGTCTACTATCTGCTGGGCATATTTCACATGCTCCTCGTCGGCAAACATCACCTTAATCTGGTCATTGTTCATTGACTCTTAAAAATATAATACTGACTTGTTTGATGAAAAAATATAGTGAAAACAATGTGCAAAGATACAAAAAAAACACGACACCTCACCCTTTCCACCCCTCCAAACCTTACTCTTTTTATCACAATCGTTTATGCGCTGTCAAATTGAAAGAATTTGGGCGATTTTTCTATCACTGCGCAAGGTTTAACGGTTGAGTTAACATTTTTTTAGATAACGAATCCCAAAGAATCGTTAAAATTGTATTAATTTTGCGCTCATATTCTTTTCTCATCCGTCATTAATCATATTTCTATACTTTTATTTATTCGTTTTTTTTCAATCAGGTATGAAAAAGCTGTTTCTGCTTCTTGCAGTCATCATCACTTTCGCGCTCAACGTTGCGGCCCAAAACCGCACCGTGACGGGCGTAGTCGTTGATGACAACGGTGAGCCTCTGGTAGGTGCCACCGTGATGGGAGTGGGTTCGAAGATCGGAGTCGCTACCGACATTGACGGTAAGTTCTCCATTTCTGTACCCGCATCAGTAAAGAAATTGTCTGTTGCCTATGTAGGTATGAACACAAAGGAGACCGACATCACCCCCAGCCCCATGACTATCACCCTGAGCACATCCAACGTGCTCGAGGAGGTGATCACCGTGGCCTACGGTACAGCTACACGCTCCTCGTTCACCGGCTCGGCCTCCGTGCTCGACGCCTCGCAGATCGAGGGTGTACAGGTGTCCAACCCCGTCGACGCTCTCAATGGTAAGGTTGCCGGTGTGCAGCTCAACAATGTGTCGGGTGCCCCCGGTTCGTCCAAACCTACTATCTTCATACGCGGTATATCGTCGATCAACGCCGGCAATGACCCCCTCATCGTGCTCGACGGCACCCCCTTCTCGGGCGACCTCAACACCATCCCTACTCAGGACATCGAGTCGATGACCGTCCTCAAGGATGCTGCCTCCAACGCCCTCTACGGTGCCCGTGGTGCCAACGGTGTCATCCTCATCACCACCAAGAAGGGTAAGGGCGACGCCAAGGTGACATTCGACGCCAAGTGGGGCCAGAACTCCCGCGCCGTGCGCGACTATGACGTGATCTCCAGCCCCGCCAAGTATTACGAGGCATATGCCCGCGCCGTCGGCAACAGCCTCTACGAGGGCTTCGGTGTCGGCAACTCCCCGTTTGCCGATGCCATGGCTCAGGCCAACTCGACCATGCTCACCAACCTCGCATACAATGTATATAATGTGCCCGAAGGCGAGGACCTCATCCTCCCCGGCTATGTCCTCAACCCCAACGCCACCCTCGGCAACAAGGTGACCTATAACGGTCAGGAGTATCTCCTCCTCCCCGACAACTGGACCGACGCAGCCTTCCGCAACTCGCTCCGTCAGGAGTATAGCCTCAGCGTGTCGCAGGCCACTGACAAGGGTTCGTTCTATCTGTCGGCCAACTACCTCAACAACGAGGGTATCACCGCCAACTCGGGCTTCGAGCGCTTCACCGGCCGTCTCTCCGCCGACGTTCAGGCCAAGTCTTGGCTCAAGGTGGGCGCCAATGCCGCATACTCTCACTATGTGACCCACTCTCTTGGTGACGATGGTAACTCTTCCTCCACCGGCAACATCTTCAACGTGGCCAACTCTCTCGCTCCTATCTATCCTCTCTACGTCCGCGACGGTGAGGGTGTCGTCATGACCGACGAGTATGGCATCACCATGATGGACTATGGCGACGGCATGAACGCCGGCCTCCAGCGTGGCTCGGCCGCTTATCCCAGCGCCAACCCCATCCAGTCCAACATCCTCGACTTTGACCGCACCATCGGCAATGCCTTCAACGGCAACGCCTATGCCGAGATCCGTTTCCTCAACGACTTCAAGTTCACCACCAACAACGCCCTCTCGCTCGACGAGTATCGCTACAACGCCGTGACCAACCCCTACTATGGTCTCTACTCCAGCTCCAACGGTTCGGTCACTGTTGAACACGGTCGCTCCTACGACTACACCTTCCAGCAGCTCCTCAACTGGACCCGCTCCTTCGGCGAGAATAATATCAGCGTCCTCCTCGGTCACGAGAACTACATGCAGAGAGTCAGCGACCTCTATGCCATGGCCAACAATATGCTCCTCCCCGACAACACCGAGCTCTCAGGCTGTATCAACGACGGCCAGAACGGTTCGTCTGTCGCCACCTACAACACCGAGGGCTTCTTCGGCCGTGTCAACTATGACTTTGCCGACAAGTATTTCGTGTCTGCGTCCTTCCGTCGCGATGCTTCGTCGCGCTTCCACCCCGACCACCGCTGGGGCTCGTTCTGGTCGTTCTCCGCTGCTTGGATGCTCTCCAAGGAGAAGTTCCTCCAGTCGCAGTCGTGGATAGACATGCTCAAGGTCAAGGCCTCTTATGGTGAGCAGGGCAACGACCGTATCGGTAACTACCGCTACACCAACACCTACACCATCACCAACTCCAATGGCTCGCCCGCTGCCAACCCCTCCACCGTCATGGGCAACCCCAACATCACTTGGGAGAAGGGTGGCAACTTCAACGCCGGCGTAGACTTCAGCTTCTGGGATCAGCGCCTCAGCGGTAGCATCGAGGGATTCGTGCGCAAGACCTCTGACATGCTCTTCTCCTTCCCCCTGCCCCCCTCCATGGGCTATCGCAGCTTCTATGACAACGTGGGCGACATGATCAACCGTGGTATTGAGATCGACCTCAACGCCGATGTCTATCGTTCGAAGAACATCACCGTAGGTGTCAACCTCAACCTCACTCACTATCGCAACAAGATCTCCAAGCTCTCCGGTCGCTCCAAGTCGATGACCGTCGACGGCGTCAAGGGCTACTCGAGCGGCAACTTCTTCTTCGGCGAGGGTGAGCCCATCTACACCTTCCGCATGCCCACATTCGCCGGCATCGATCCCGAGACAGGTAAGCCCACTTGGTGGCACACCCAGCACCTCTATGACGAGCAAGGCGTGGAGACCGGCACCGAGCAGGTGCGCGTAGACAACATCTCGCAGCTCGTGGCTGCCGATGACTATCACCTGCAGGGCACCGCTCTGCCTGACCTCTATGGCGGCTTTGGTGTCAACGCCACCATCTATGGCTTCGATCTCAATGTGGCTTTCAACTATCAGATCGGCGGCAAGGTCTATGACTCTACCTATGCCTCGCTCATGAATGCGCCCACCCAGACCTCGTCAGGCGGCGCTATCCACAAGGATGTGCTCAAGGGCTGGACTCCCGACAACACCGTCACCAACATCCCCCGTTGGGTATATGGCGACCTCTACAACGCTTCGTCGTCCAACTACTATCTGTCCAACGCCAGCTACCTCTCGCTGCAGAATGTCAACGTAGGCTATACCATCCCCGCCAAGCTCACCAAGAAGTTCCAGGTAGACCGCATCCGCATCTACTTCGCGGGTGAGAACCTCTACATCTGGAGCAAGCGTCAGGGCCTCGATCCCCGTCAGGGTCTTGCTCAGGGATTCTCCAGCACCGGCACGCGCGAGCAGAACATCACCGGTAGCTCGTCCAACGCCTACTATTCACCCATCCGCACCCTCTCGGGCGGTATCAACGTCACTTTCTAATCATCCCGATCAGACAAGACACATAGAACAATGAAAAATAATATATTTGCTTCTCTGGCACTTTGCAGCGCGGCGGCTCTCGCCCTCTCCGGCTGCATCGAGGAGGTGAAACCTGCAGGCTCGACCATCACGCAGGAGCAGCTCAACTCTTCAGTTCAGGCCGGCTCGGCTACGCTCTACGCTATGCCCTCCACCATCCTGCTCTCGTCGAGCGACGCGTCCGACTGGCACGGCGACTTCGGCTACCCCGCCATGATGATGATCCGCGACGCTATGACCGGCGACTTCACCGTCAACTGCAACGGCACCGGCTATGACCACATGGCCGCCTACGCTCAGATCCGCTCCATGGGTGAGGGTCACTTCTATCCCCAGCGCATCTGGAACTACTACACCTCGCTCGTGTCCTCCATCAACAAGGGTGCACAGGCCTTCCCCGAGGAAATAGAGTCTGAGATGGGCAAGGGATGCCGCGCCGTGGCTCTCGCCTATCGCGCTATGGCCTATCTCGACATGGCCCGCTGGTTTGAGTATCTCCCCTGCGAGGGCACATCGCCCTTCATCGACGCCGCCGAGGATAACGGCGATGGTCCCACCGGCCGCAGCGTGCTCAATCTCACTGTGCCTATCGTGACCGAGAAGACCACCGAGGCCGAGGCCACCAACAACCCCCGCGCTCCCCGCGACAAGATGGCCGAGTTTATCCTCTCCGACCTCGACTACGCTCTCGAGAATATCGATCTGGCTCCCGCCGATTTCACCACCAACGAGTTCCCCGACAAGGCTTGCGTCTATGGTCTCTATGCCCGTCTCTACATGTGGCTCGAGAACTATGACAAGGCTAAGGAGTATGCCGACCTCGCCATCGCCACCAGCGGTCGCCAGCCCCTCACCGAGGCTCAGTGGACCAACCCCTCCACAGGCTTCAACGACGCTTCGGCCAACCCCTCGTGGATGTGGTCGGCTCAGCTCACCGCCGAGAACCGCGCCGTGACCACCGGTATCTGTAACTTCACCTCCTTCATGTCTGCCGAGTGCACCTACAGCTACGCTTCGGCCGGTGCCGACCGCGACATCGACTACGGCATGTATCAGCGCATCTCCGACACCGACTTCCGCAAGCTCTCTTGGATGCCCTACAAGGGTCTCACCCTTCTGGCCAAGATCCAGCTCGCCGGCAATCGCTCGTCGGCCGACAAGATCACATTCCGCGCCGCTCACAAGCTCTCGCAGATCAAGTTCCGTCCCGGTCAGGGCAACATCAACGACTATCGCGTAGGCTCTGCCACCGCCATCCCCCTGATGCGTGTCGAGGAGATGTACTTCATCTCCATCGAGTCTGCCGCTCACCAGAACGCTGCCGCCGGCAAGAGCGCCATCGAGTCGTGGATGAAGCAGTATCGCGACCCCAACTATGTCTGCAAGGTGGCTTCTGCCGAGGATGTTATCGAGGAGATCGTCTTCCAGAAGCGTGTAGAGCTTTGGGGTGAGGGTCAGACCCTCTGGGACATCAAGCGCCTCAACTACTCCGTGACCCGCGGTTATGTTGGCACCAACTGGTATGAGGAGGCTCGCTTCAACACCAACGGCCGTCCCGCATGGACCAACATGGTGATCGTCCAGACCGAGGGCAACTCCAACGCAGGTGTCCGCGGTTGGAACAACCCCGGCTTCATGGGCATCTACGATGCTGTGAAGGATGCTGAAGTAAACTTCAAGAAGACCGACTGGTAATCCTCCCGGGTGGGGAGACCACTCCCCACCTCCTCTCACAATACATTAAGCGTCCCGCTCCCCCCGGAGCGGGACGCTTTTCGCATACCCACACAGCTACCCACCCCCTCAAGTAACCCACGCCCCCCGAGAGGAGGTCGTGGATTACCCTCTCATGCCTTCGCGACGTGCCCTTGTCTGGCCATGAAGATACATTTTGACGATAGACCACGACCCCCTGTGGGGGGCCGCATTTTATTGATCGCCATTGTTTACCCGCGCCAAGGCACGGGTCTACCGGTGGCCACGACCCCCTGTCGGGGGCCGATCTTGACGCGGCATCATTTCCCACCTGTCGGGGACCGACTTAGACGCTACATCTACTCGCCCATCTCGGGGACCGATTTCCTCCATCTCGACCCGAGAATCCCTCGATCCATAAGCCGGCCCCCGACAGGGGGTCGTGGCCACCGGTAGGCCCGGGCCTTGGCCCGGGTATAAGTCGACAATAAAAGAAATGCGGCCCCCGACGGGGGTCGTGGATTACCCTCTCACGCCTTCGCGACGTGCCCTTGTCTGGCCATGAAGATACATTTTGACGATAGTCCACGACCCCCTGTCGGGGGCCGCATTTCATT
>CAZAWC010000064.1:0-13993 GCA_964488595.1 uncultured Staphylococcus sp.
AGAGTACAAAGTTAGCAAAATCCCCCCTTTCAGCCAACAAAACGCCCCACAAAAATTCTTGGCTATTATATGACTCTTATCTTTTAGAATATCTGAAAGTGTTTATTCAGGACAAGCTGTCTTGATTTTCAGACATTCTTGAATACGGCACTTCTTCTTCCATAGCAATAGCACATTCTTCAAATAAAGAAGTATTCTGTAAGCTATGATTTTTCACTCGATTCTCAGCCAATTCACAGTATTCCGCAGATATATCTATGCCAATATATCTACGCATCGTATCAAGTGCAGCTACACACGTAGTTCCACTTCCACACATAGGGTCAAGGACTAAATCACCTTGGTTAGTCCAACTAAGTATGTGGTCTACGGCTAATTGATAAGGGAAAGGTGCGGGATGTTTTTTGGCTTCTTGGTCTACAGCATTTTTTCCAACTACGTATTCCCAAATATTCCCTTTGAGTTTTTCAGATTTTACAGGATTAGCCATTTTTCGCCTGCTCTGTTCACCCCGGGAATAATTCTTATAGGTAGTCCCTTTTAATTCCAGACCGGCGTGTAGACAGGGTATCTTAATTCCATTATGTGTTGATACTGTACCCTTAGAAAATACAAACATGTACTCAAATACGTTTGTATATCTCTTTCGGTAAATTTGAGGGACCGGATTTGTTTTCTGAAATATCATGGTATCGTGAAGATTAAACCCCACTTCCATAAACTTTAATGCTTGCCTGAAGCTGGTTCCGGTTTCACTTCCATTAATTGTAGCATCTGACACCACCCAAACCACAATTCCTCCAACTACAACAATTCTAAAAAGTTGTTTTACAATATCATCAAATGGGAAATTGTAGCCCTTATAAGTTCTAAGATTATCATATGGAGGCGAGGTTACAACCAAGTTAACGGAATTATCGGGGAATTGCCTCATTACATCTACGCAATTCCCATTAAGGATTTTGTTTGTATAATCTTCTATCATTACTCTGAATCCTTGCCGTTAATTTGGTCTATAAAATCTTTAATAGTCGCTATTTTATTATCCAATTTCAAACTTTTCAGAAGTTCTGCAATAGCTTCCTCCCTGTTCAACAACCTCACTCGCTGTATTTCCTGCTCATAGAACTGGATTTCAGAATGACCACGTTCTACAATAATATCCTTTACGGCGTTGAAATATTCGTAAAACTTCTCAGTTGATATTTTTAGAATATTCGCTATGTTTTGGTTCTGTTGAGTGAGAAAACATCTTTTAGAGTTTGATACAGTGGTGGTTTTACTAATAATATCACTTTGATTCCAAAGTTCTGAAATATTTACAGAGGCAGATTCCATTACACCTTCTTTAAGAAGAATATATAGATATTCCCAACAAAATAAGGCTACATTTCCGCTAAGAGCCTCTTTGAAAATTTGGCTATTACTTTGGGGATATTGAAAATATGGGCAAACCAACACAGAATATTCACAATCGCCCCTCCATACAGCCATTGAATTTACCTTATAATCCTTTGCATTTCTTGCAGTCCTGCTAAGCCTGAAAGCCTTTGCATCACCCACTAAGGAATATTTATGATAACGACTCTGTGCAACAACATCTGCACAATCGGCCCTTTGGGATAGTACCTTAGCTTCCAAACCCATTTCAAGCAAAGATTTTGCTAATAGAATATCTGAGGCCTTAGTGTATAGTTTTTCTTCTGTCGAATCGTGACCGATATTTTCAGGAATAGCACCTATTTGGGGTATAAGTTCTAAGATGTCTGCTTTACTTAAAGCAAACACAATCTCCTGTAGTTTTTCAGAAGCAACTGTAAATGAAAGATCCTTAAAATTGGATATTATCCGTTTTAGTTCTTCAAAGTTCATATCGTATATCTCAGGCTACAAAGATACGAAAAAAAACGTGAATTAGCCTCGAAGAAAGTACTAATGATGTAACAAGGACAGGTATTTCGAAAAAAGTGTGTAAGAAAAAACATCCGGCATCCGTGTGTTCCCCGGGGGGAGACGGATGCCGGTGTTGTGGGGTGAGGGTCAGCGAGGCCGATCGGAAGAGATCAGCAATGCTGACCCGAAGATATCTGCGACGCGGATCAGAAGAGGTAGGCGGCCGAGATGGTCCAGTAGCGGTTTTTGCCCTCGATGCCTGCGCCATAGGTGTCGCGGGTCACGGCGTTGACTGCCTTGGTGAGACCCAGACCATAGCGTGCGCTGATGTCGAGGTGGTTGACGATCTGGATACCGAGACCGAAGTTGAGTGCCCAGTCTACCGACTTGTTCTTGTAGATCTCTTTCATGTCATTGGCCATGTCCACGCCAAACTTGCGCTTGGAGGTGAGGAACGATACGCTGGGACCTACGAGAATATAGGGGGCCACATAGCTGCCGATGACGGGGAGCGAGAAGTTGTAGCGGAGGTTGAGGGGGATCTCAAAGTAGTCGCGGTCGTTCTTGTTGAGATTGTTGTCGGTGAGGAAGCGTGTGTTGCGGCGCACATACATGGCCGAGAGGTCGGCACCGATGCCGATCACGGGAACGCGAAATTCCATCATCGCACCGGCGGTCCAGCCTGCGCGGTTCTCGCCGTCAAACACTTTGCTGTTGAAGTGGAGGTCGTTGACGGTGACACCCACCTTGGGGCCGAATTTAAACATGCCGCCGGCCTGTGCAGCGGAGGTGCCGCAGAGCACGGCCATCACCACAAGAAGAATCTTGATTGCCTTCATAGTTTCCGGGTAAATAAAGAACTGAGATTATTGGTTGGTAAATAATTGAAATATGCGTGAATATCGGTATGTGAGCCGAGTGTGTCATCCCTCGAACTCTATCAGGGGTGCGTCGGTGCCCACGACCTCGCCCACCTTGACAAGCACTCGCTTGACGGTGGCGTCCATCTCGGCCTCTACATCGTTTTCCATCTTCATGGCCTCGTAGGTGAGCAGGTGGTCGCCTTTCTTCACTTTCTGGCCGTCGGTGACGTTGACCGAGATGATCTTTCCACCCATCGGGGCTACGAAACATGGCCCCGTGACAGGCTCCTGAGTCTGCGTGGGAGTGGCGGGAGCCGACTCCTGAGCGGGCGCGGCGGGCGCGGAGTCCTCCTGACGGCGACGGCGCAGGAATGTGTTGGCCACCGAGGGGAGCAGCTCCAGCAGCAGCATCTCCTCGTTGTCCTTGGCCAGCGGCACACCGCCGAGATCGTCGAGGGTGGGATTGACGGGCTTGTTGTATTTGCTCACATCATAGGGCCGCTCGGTGGCATCGCCCGTGATCTTCTCGCGGAAGGCCGGGTCTACCGGCACGGGTGTCTTGCCATACTCCCCTTTCACCAGCGAGATAAACTGATTGTTGGTGGTGGTATAGTCGGGCTTTCCGTTCTTGCGGTCGAGGGCCACGAGCACGGCCTGCGATCCTACGATCTGGCTGGTGGGGGTGACGAGCGGTATCAGGCCTGCGTCGCGGCGCACCATGGGGATGAGGCGCATGGCATCCTCGAGCAGGTCCTCGCTCTTGAGCTGGCGCAGCTGGGCCACCATGTTGGAGTACATGCCTCCGGGCACCTCGGCGTTCTTGACCAGCTCGTTGGGCTTGGGGAAGTTGAAATATGCCTCTATCTTGTGACACGTGTCGAGCAGCGCCTCCTCGTCGGCCGCTTGGGCAAACTCTATGGCGCTGTCAAACAGGGCTGCAATCTCGGCCGGGAGGGTGTCGGTGAGCGGGTCGAAGGGACGGGGGAGATTGTCGTGGTTGAGGTCAAACTCAGCCAGCTCCTTGCGGGCCTCGAGCAGCTCGCGGCGTATGCGGCCCACGGCCTCCATGTTGACCTCGAGCTCCACGCCCAGACGGCGGCAGAATATGTAGATGAGCTCGACGGCGGGGGCTGCCGACCCTTCGGCAAACCACCAAATATTGGTGTCGAGGATGTCAACTCCGTTGATGATGGCCATGAGTGCCGATGCGAGGCCATAGCCGGGTGTGCAGTGGGTGTGGAAGTCGACAGGCACCTTCACCTCACGCTTGAGGGCCGAGATTATCGAGGCGGCGCGCATGGGGTTGACCAGTCCGGCCATATCCTTGAGGGTGATGATCTTGGCGCCGAGGGCCTCCATGGCCTTGGCTTTCTCCACGAAATACTCGTCGGTGAAGATCTTCTGCGGCTCGTCGTCGCCGCTGCCGCCAAACATGGATTTGAGCTTGGACATGAATCCACCCTCCTTCTTGGGCTCGGCCTTGGGGTCGACCGTATAGCAGACGGCACCGTCGGCTATGCCGCCCAGCTCATTGATGAGGCGGATGGACTCGCGCACGTTGTCAATATCGTTGAGTGCGTCGAATATACGCATGATATTCAGGCCGTTGTCGATGGCAGCCTTATAGAATCCCTCGAGCACGGAGTCGGGATAGGGCACGTAGCCAAACAGGTTGCGCCCGCGCGAGAGGGCTGAGAGGAGCGCCTTGGGATGCTCTCCCTTGGAGTCCATGGCCTCCGAGACGGTGCGCAGACGCACCCACGGCGACTCGTCGAGATAGCGCATCACGGAGTCGGGCACGGCACCGCCCCACACCTCCATGATGTAAAACCGTGCATCCTCATAATAGGGCAACAGCCTGTCAATGGTGGCCTGAGGCATACGGGTGGCAAACAGGGACTGCTGACCGTCGCGCAGAGTGAGGTCGCGCAGACGCAGCTTGGGACGTGAAATTTTTGCCATAGAATCTTCCGGAATTGAATTAGACTTGTGAGTGTAAGCGCAAAGTTAATGATTTTTTTGATACACAGCCCCCTCAGCGCAAGAAAATATTGGATGCCTTCTCGCGTCCGATGGTTGTCTCGTCGCCGTGGCCGGGGAGCACCACCGTGTCGGGGGGCAGCGTGAGCAGGCGCGAGCGCACGGAGGCTATGAGAGTCCTCTGGTCGCCGCCGGGCAGGTCGGTGCGCCCTATCGAGCCGTTGAAGAGCGCGTCGCCCGTTATCACGAACCCCGACTCGGGACAATAGTAGGCCACCGAGCCGGGCGAGTGGCCGGGCACGGGGATCACCTCGATAGGCTCCTTGCCCAGATAGAGTGTGTCGCCGTCCTTCACCTCAGCCCCTATCCCGTGGGCCTCGGGGCGCATGGGGAAGTGAAACTGCGTGCTCTGCTCGGGGAGCGCGAGCGCGAGAAACTCGTCGGCCTTGCCGCCGCGTATCTCCACGCCATAGCGGTCGCGCACATAGGTGTTGCCCGCGATATGGTCGATGTGCATGTGAGTGTCGAGCAGCAGGGTGACGCGCAGCGACTTGTCGGCGATAAAGCGGTCGAGGGCGTCGCGCTCCCTCGCGTCGGTCATGCCGGGGTCGACCACGGCGGCCTCAAGGCTCGAGGGGTCCCACATCACGTAGGTGTTGACACCAAACAGGTTGAATATGAATCGTGCTATTTTCATCGCGTCAGAGGGGTTGGTTACTGTGTCAGAATTCGACGTAGATCAGGTCTTTGCCTTTGAAATACTCCTCGGCAAAGTAGTCGGAGAGGGGGATGTCGAGCAGCGGACGCCTCACGCGGCCGAGCTCTGAGCCGAGATCGCCACCCTTGAGGCAGATGAGCCCGTTGGGCACACGGTTGAGCGATCGGCGCCCCACCAGCCTGCCGGAGATGCGGACCAGCTCGTCGAGCTGCATCACGGCACGCGACACCACAAAGTCAAACTTCTCATGACACTCCCCGCTGTCGCCATGCTGCAGAGTGACATTCTCCAGCCCCACGGCCTCTGCCACAGCTGTGGCCACCTTGATCTTCTTGCCGATGCGGTCTATGAGATGGAAGCTGCAGCCGGGCCACAGGATGGCGAGCGGGATGCCGGGGAATCCTCCTCCGCACCCGAGGTCGATGAATCGGGTCCCCTCCACCGGCGTGAAGAAGCGGGCTATGGCGAGGGAGTGGACTATATGGTGGAGGTAGAGATTGTCTATATCCTTGCGCGAGATGACATTAATCTTCTCGTTCCACTCGGGATAGAGCGTGCCCAGAGCCGCAAACTGCTCGCGCTGACGGGGCGTGAGGTCAGGAAAATATTTCAGTAGATGGTCCATCTGTATTGATTTGACTGTACAAAAGTAGTCGTTATTACCGAGAATTTCTTATATTTGCAACAAATAATTGACTCCAATGGTTAAAATCGGAAAATACAATCACCTGCGTGTGACCAAAAACGTAGACTTCGGCACCTATCTCGACGGCGGGGCCGACGGCGAGATCCTCCTGCCGGCGCGCTACGTCGCGGAGCCCCTGCATCCCGGCGACGAGATCGAGGTGTTCGTCTATCGCGACAACGAGGGGCGCCTCATAGCCACCACCGAACATCCTTTCGCACAGGTGGGCGAATTTGCCTTTCTCGAGGTGACGGATGTCAACCGCACGGGGGCTTTCCTCGACTGGGGATTGATGAAACAGCTCCTACTCCCCTACTCCGAGCAGACCATGCGCCTCGCCAAGGGGATGGTGATCCCGGTCTACGTCTATCTCGACGATGCCTCACAGCGTGTGGTGGCCTCGGCACGGCTCGACAAGTTTCTGGGCAACACCTTGCCCCGCTACCATCAGGGGGAGGCTGTCAAGGCCCTCATCTACAGACGCACTGAGGTGGGCTATAAGGCGGTGGTGGACAATCTGTTTCATGGCATGATCTATCCGGGCGATCTCTACTCGCCCGTCGAGATAGGCACCAGCGTCACGGCCTACGTGAAACATGTGCGCCCCGACGGCAAGATAGACCTGCTGATGAAGGGTGGCGGCGACGGCCGCATCGAGGCGCTCGCCGGGCGGATCGCCGACCGTCTGGCGGCCGAGCCGGAGGGATTCATTCCCCTCACCGACTCCTCATCGCCCGAGGCGATCCGCCACATGTTCGGGTGCTCGAAAAAGGATTTCAAGAAGGCTATCGGGCTGCTCTACAAGGGTCACCGCATCACCATCAAGGACGACGGGATAGAGCGGGTGTGAGTCAGCGCCCGTCGCCGAGGATGCGGCTATAGAGGTAGGCGTCCGTGTATCGCGACCCGCGTCTGATCCAGTCCGTCAGCGTGGCCACGCGGCTGAATCCGGCCGAGGCAAACAGGCGCACCGACGCCTCATTGTCTGCCCCGACGGTGGCATAGAGCTGATGCAGGGACAGATGCCGGTGCAAGTGTGAGGCAATCATGTCGAGCGCCTCGCGTCCCAGCCCCTCGCCCCTCGCCTCTGGGATGATGAATATGCCCAGCGCACAGCGCGAATTGGCCGGGTCAAAGTCGAAAAGGTCGAGCGTCCCCACGGGGTCGCCCGTGGCGGCGCTGTCTATCATGAGGCGCAGCTGGCGGGCGGCATAGATGTCGCCGTCATAGGTGTCTATATAGTCCCACAGCTGTTTGCGCGAGAACGGGGCCAGCGTCGAGCCGGCATCCCAGAGGGCCGGGTCATTCTCCCAGCGGTAGAGCGTGTCCACATCAACAGGCTCGAGGGCACGCATGCGTATGCGTGCCCCCGGCTGTGATACTCTGATGCCGGTGGCCATCAGGCCTGCTCGGCAAGAAAACGTTCCACATCGATGGCGGCCTTGCAGCCCATTCCGGCTGCCGTGATAGCCTGACGATAGGTCGGGTCTGCCACATCGCCGGCGGCAAATACGCCCTCGACATTGGTGGCAGTGCCCTCACCCTTCACCTTGATATATCCGGTGTGATCGCACTCTATCCACGGGCGGAACACCTCGGTGTTTGGCTGATGACCGATGGCGAGGAAAAATCCGTCGACCGCCATCTCATAGACGCGCTCGCGGTCTGTGCCCTTGTGCTCGACGAGCTTCATGCTCTCCACAAATCCGTCACCCCCGAGCCCGATGGTCTGGGTGTTGAACAGCACCTTGATATTGCTCTTGTCGAGGACACGGCGCTGCATCACCTTGGAGGCACGCAGCACGTCGCGACGCACGATGAGATAGACCTCCGAGGCGAGATTGGACAGATAGAGCGCCTCCTCGCAGGCGGTGTCGCCGCCCCCCACCACGGCAACTTTCTTGCCGCGATAGAAGAAGCCGTCGCATGTGGCGCAAGCCGACACGCCCATGCCGTTATACTTCTCCTCGTCGGGGATGCCGAGATACTTGGCCGTGGCGCCGGTGCTGATGATGACCGTCTCGGCCGTGATGACCATGTCATTGTCGGTGCGGCACACGAAGGGCCGGGCCGAGAAATCCACCTCCTTGACATATCCGCTGCGGATGTCGGCACCGAAACGGAGCGCCTGCTTGCGCAGATCCTCCATCAGCTCAGGGCCTGTGATACCCTCGGGATATCCCGGGAAGTTCTCGACCTCGGTGGTGGTGGTGAGCTGTCCGCCCGGTTGGTATCCCTCTACGACAAGGGGATCGAGACCTGCGCGTGACGTATAGATGGCCGCTGTGTATCCGGCGGGACCGGAGCCTATTATCAGGCATTTAGTATTGAGCTCTGTCATGATTCGATAATTATATTGATGAGAGATGATTATCTGAGGGATGGATTACCGGCGCACTTTTAGTCGCTCGGCGGAGGGAAAAGGGTCAGCGGAGGTCAACCACCTGCACGCCGGGATACTTCTTGCGGTCGAATTTGAAGAAGGATGTCGGGAGGGGATTCCCCGGGGCCACTTTCTGAACGGTGACATCGATGGTCTGCTTGTTGGATAGGGTTATGACCAGATGCGTGGGCCATGATGTGGCGTCGCTGAAGGTGATATCTACCTGCCGGATGTCGCTCGAGGGGCGGGTGGAGGTGAGGCGCACACCCTGACTCCCCTTCGGGGCCTCCATGGCCGTTGCCTTGTAGTTGCGCCCCAGCGATCGGATGATGGCAAAGGGATTGATCTGCTCCACCTCCTCGGGGGTGGGGGTGATGATGTTGACCTCGCCCATCTGTTTGGAATAGGTCCACTGGGTCGATCCGTCATACCACGATGAGAGCCCCGGCGAGGAGACAGTGAATCGGTCGCCCGCTATGGTGAGCAGTCCGTCGGTGGTCTGACCGTCGGCCTTGAGTGTATATGTCACCTGAATGACGGAGGATGCCTTGAGTTTCTCGGCAGCCCGGTTTATCAACTCCTGCGGCGAGGCGGCAAAAGCCACTGTTGCACCCACAAGCCACATCAGGCAGAAAAGGATTTTCTTCATAAAAACGGATTATTGTATAATTGTTAACGTCCGGAGCGGTCAATTGTTCTCGAGTATGCGCTCGAGCGTGAGCGAGTCCACCAGCACCTGCCTCGGCTTGCCACCCTGCGAGGGCCCCACGATGCCGGCGGCCTCCATCTGGTCCATGATCTTGCCGGCACGGTTGTAGCCTATCGAATAGCGCCGCTGGAGCGATGAGGTGGATGCGGTGTCGGTGGTCACCACGAGCCGTGCGCACTCGTCAAAGAGAGGGTCGCGGTCGCCGAGCGAAGCCACCGAGCCGCCGTCGGCTGTGTCGGGGATATACTCGGGCAGCTCATAGGCGTGATCAAATCCCACCTGACTGTCTATGGCGCTGCATATATCCTGCACCTCGGGGGTGTCGATGAAGGCACACTGCACGCGGTCGATCTTGCCGTTGTTGCTGAACAGCATGTCGCCGCGCCCTATCAGCTGATTGGCTCCGGGGCGGTCGATGATGGTGCGTGAGTCGACCATCTGGAACACGCGGAATGCCACACGGCCGGGGAAGTTGGCCTTGATGACACCGGTGATGACGTTGGTCGACGGGCGCTGGGTGGCGATGATCATGTGGATGCCCACGGCACGGGCCTTCTGGGCGATGCGCGCTATGGGGGTCTCCACCTCCTTGCCGGCGGTCATGATGAGGTCGGCAAACTCGTCGACGATCACCACAATGTAAGGCAGATACCTGTGCCCCTTGGAGGGGTTGAGGGCATGGCGGCAGAATCGGTCGTTATACTCTTTGACTGTTCGCATGCCGGCATCCTTGAGCAGGGCATAGCGATTGTCCATCTCCACGCAGAGCGAATTGAGCGTGGCCACCACCTTGGAGGGATCGGTGATGATGGCATCCTCCTCGTCGGGGAGCTTGGCCAGATAGTGACGCTCGAGCTTGGCATAGAGGCTGAACTCCACCATCTTCGGATCGACAAGCACAAACTTCAGCTCCGAGGGGTGTTTCTTGTAGAGCAGAGAGGCTATGATGGCGTTGAGGCCGACAGACTTACCCATACCCGTGGCACCGGCCACGAGCAGATGGGGCATCTTGCAGAGATCGGCCACGAACACCTCGTTGGATATGGTGCAACCCATGGCCATCGGGAGGTCCATCTTGCAGTTGCGATAAGTGTCGCTCTCGATGATCGAACGCATCGAGACGGTCTGCGGCTCCTTGTTTGGCACCTCGATGCCGATAGTGCCCTTGCCGGGAATGGGAGCGATGATGCGTATGCCCAGCGCCGCGAGGCTGAGGGCAATGTCGTCCTCAAGGCGTTTGATTTTGGCTATGCGCACACCCTCGGCGGGGATTATCTCATAGAGGGTCACAGTCGGACCCACTGTGGCCTGAATGTGCGAGATGGGGATGCCATAGTCATTGAGGGTCTTGGTGATGCGGGCCTTGTTCTCCTCCATCTCCTCAGCGTCGACACTGTTGTGATTGCGGGCCACGGCACGCAGCAGGTCTATGGAGGGGAAGCGATAGTGCGACAGTTCGGCACGGGGATCATAGGGGGGACGATCGCGCGGATCGACGGCTTGTGGCGTGTCTGCAGTCTTCACGCTCTCAGGCGTCCGTACAGCCTTGGCCGAGGGAAAAAGCGGCTCTGCGGCTTTGGCAAACAGCGGCATCTCGTCGGCCTCCTCAGGCTCATCCTCCTCTGCCCCGGGCTCGGGCTCATCCACAGGCTCTGAGACTTCTTCAGGAGTGTCCTCTATCTTCTCCTCCTCTTCATCATCCTTATCATCGCTCAGGCCGTTGTCATCAGCCATGTTTATCTCGCTATTTTCAGAGACATCCGGGCCTTCGACTCCCTTCTCCGGCGCCGCAGCGACGGGGGTCGGGGTGACGAGCGGAGCGATGGCCGGCGCAGCTGCTTCGGCAGCGAGACGCTCGGCCTCGAGACGGCGCTCCTCCTCCTCGCGTGCCTGACGTTCTGCCTCCTCCCGGGCCTCGCGCTCGGCCTGCTTGGCAGCCTCGCGGCGTTGGCGCTCCTCGCGGCGCGCCGCCTGACGGGCCGAATACTCGTCATAACGTCCGCGCAGGGCGTTGAACCCTCGTTTCAGCTCAGAGAGATAGAGCACCACCATCATGCCGGCCAGTATGACACTAACCCCGATAGCGCCCCATATCCCGGTGTATAGGACAAGTTTCTCATTGAGTATCCTGCCGTGGAGACCGCCCCAATAGAAAGGTGCGGCTATCTCGAGCGTCACGAGGCCGGCTATCACCGACACGGACACGGCGGCAAGAAAACACCGCAGTGTCAGATTCCAGAACGAGGGACGGTAGACCTTGAGCAGCGAAAGGCCGCACATCAGGGTGTAGTAGATCATGATGAACGCTCCCACCCCGAGCCACTGATAGATGAGCGTGTGGGCCAGCCACGAGCCAAACGGACCGCCGGCATTGCGGATCATAGCCGGGTCATAGTCGGCGTTGAGCATGGCGCTCTGGTCGGTCTTGATGTTCATGAAGTATGACAGGCACACGATGAATCCATAGGTGGCCAGCACCGTGAAGACCACGCCGAGAAACATGGCCGAGCGCGAGTCGCCCAGCATAGTGATGAACCGTTTCAGCGGGCTGCGACGCTGCTTGGGAGCCGGGTCGACTGCCGTGCCCCGTTGTCCACGGGGATCAGGCGTGGGGGCCGGAGCGGGATCAGGAGTCGGGTCAGGGACCGGCGACGGCGTCGGTGACGGCTCAGGACGCCTTGACGACGTCGGTCCGTTATATAGTGCGGCGGGGTCAAACCCGGCGCTATCGTTGTCTGAATAAGAATTTTCGTCTATCGGCGAGTAGGAAGGAGACATATTTATTGTGAAAAGATGAGCTGTGATTCTTTGGTTTAGCGATGGCGTCTGTCCATGCTGCGCGAGCATGGGGAATGAAAAACAAAATTACAAAATCCGCTCGTAATAATCAAGATTTTTCAAAAAGTATTCAGAAAGTATTGAGGAAGTATTCAGAAAGTGTTCGCAGAAAGAATTCAATGTGTGTTCAATGAAAATGCCGCCCGCTGTCCTGAGGCGACAGTGGGCGGCATATGTGGGGCGAAGAAATATCTTCGGCAGTCGTTATCAGAGGATTACCTTGGTAACCTTGTTGCCCTGACAGCGGATGTAGAGACCCTTGGCGGGGTTGTCTACACGTACACCCTGGAGGTTGTAGTAAACGGCGGGAGCATTGTCGGCTGCGATGTTGTCGAGAGCAGAGTCGCCACCGTCACCCACGGTGATGTAATATACGTGGCAACCGTTGGTGTTGTAGATCTGGATGTCGGTGGGAGCTGCGAGATCGGCGGGCACGAGCCACTCGAGATCCTGATAGGTGGTGGGGATGGCTACATCCGTGCCGTCGGGGGCGGTGAGCTTAGCACCGTCATGGCCCACACCTACATAGAGCTCTACGCCACGGGCGTCAGACTTCTTGTGAGACTCCACACCCATCTTGATGACGGTGCCGGGCTCAACGGCGGGGATAACGAAATAGTCCTTCTTGTTGCTGCCAAGCCAGATGTAGGAGGGACCGGCATAGGGACCGAAGCCTTCGTTGGACACGTCGGGATAGTTGACGGCGATAGCAAACGAGCGGTTGGCGGTGTTGGTATACTTGAGGCCCTCAAGTTCCTTGATCACCACGCCATTGGCCATGAGATAGCCGTCGGCGTTGACGTTCTCGGTGGCGTTGACCTGCCAGAAGCAGTTCTCCTTCGACAGTTCGGTGGGAGCGTCGGCGTCGGCCTTCTCGATGTCCGACCAGTCGGCACCGGCCTTGAGGTTAGCGACGGTCTCGGCGCTCCACTTGGTGAAGTCCCACGAACGGCCCTCGGCGTTGATCTGAGTCATGGCACCGAGTGCGAGCACTGCTACGAGAGTAGAGAATTTTTTCATAAGCTGTATGATTTAAAGTTAATGAAAATGTGATGTTCAAGAGTAGTTATCTATTCAGCGGCAAAGGTATGAATAAGTTTTGTAAAAACAAAATGAAATGTGAAGTGTGTGGAAAATTTCGTCACCCCTCTCCGCCGGCAGGCAGAACAATCGGGGGCGGATGAATGTTAGACAATTAGAAAATCAACCGAAAACAACCACTATGAAGAAGATAGGAATATTCTACGGGTCGACCACAGGCACGACCGCACAGATAGCCGAGGGGATAGCAACCCGCCTCGGTGTAGACCGTAAAGATATCCACAACGTGGCCGAGACAGCCCCCTCGGCCGTAGGCGACTATGATGTGCTGATACTCGGCGCGAGCACCCGCGGCGCAGGCGACCTGCAGGAGGATATGGCCACATTCATCGACGGGCTGCGCGCCATAGACCTGCGCCAGACCGAGGTGGCTATCTTCGGACTCGGCGACGAGCAGATGAGCGACACGTTCTGCAACTCTGTCGGCGAGATCTATCATCGTCTCCATGACACCCATGCCGAGTTCATAGCTCCGTTCGAGAACGAGCCTTATCACTATGACCACTCCGACAGCGACGTCAAAGGCATGATAGTGGGGCTATGCCTCGACCAGACCAACCATCCCGAGGCCACGGAGCCCCGTCTGGACGCATGGTGCGAGAAAATCAAGGAGGAAATAGCCTGATGAAAAGTTAGAAAATGTGAAAAAGTTTTGCCTATACGGGATTTTTTGATTAAATTTGCACCTCGAATTACGGACCACCGTCTGAATAATCAAAAAATCAAACATATACGGCAATGAAAAGAACGTTCCAACCTTCTAACCGCAAGAGAGTTAACAAGCACGGCTTCCGTGCCCGCATGTCCACCCCCGATGGCCGCA
>CAZAWC010000065.1:0-13347 GCA_964488595.1 uncultured Staphylococcus sp.
AGAACATGATGTCGGCCATTGTCGAGAGCAACCGCACCCGCAAGGACTTCATTGCCGACCAAGTGTTGAAGATAGCCGGTTATTATGACTACTCGCAACTAAATACATACGGTCGTGCGCCGGAGCGGGAGGTAGTGATCGGTGTCTACCGGCTCACTATGAAGTCAAACTCCGACAACTTCCGCCAGTCATCCATACAGGGTGTCATGAAGCGTATCAAGGCCAAGGGTGCCACCGTGATTATCTATGAACCTACACTCGAGAACGGGTCAACCTTCTTCGGCTCCCGTGTGGTAAACGATCTGGCCGACTTCAAACGCCGTTCTCAGGCCATCCTTGCCAACCGCACATCTCCCGACCTCGCGGATGTCAAAGACAAGGTATACACCCGCGACCTCTTCTCGAGAGACTGAGCAGGGACTCCTGAATAAATTGCTGGCAAGGTGTCAGTCGGCCAGCATAGCAAGGAAATCGTCCTCCGTCAGCACTGGCACCCCCAGCTTGTTGGCCTTCTCGAGCTTTGAGGGGCCCATGTTGTCGCCGGCCAGAACGAAAGATGTCTTCTTGGATATGGAAGTAGCGTTCTTACCACCGTTCATCTCGATGAGCTTCTTATACTCCTCGCGGGAATGGTGCTCGAACACGCCGCTTATCACGATGATCTTCCCTGCGAGGCGATCGGAATGTTGAGCCTCCTCAGCCGCCTCCATCTCAAACTGAACACCGTAGCTCCTCAGCCTTTCGATAATCTCAAGATTGGGAGGATAGGCGAAAAACTCCACTAAAGCGTCGGCAATCTTGGGCCCGACATCCTCAAGAGCCGTCAGCTCCTCGCGGGTCATCTCCATGAGACGATCAAGCGACTTCACCTGACGGGCCACCTTGCGCGAGACAGTCTCGCCAACATAAGGGATAGACAGCGCATAGAGCACCCTGTCGAAGGGCACATTCTTCGAGGCCTCGACTCCGGCGAGTATGCGCTGTGCCGTCCGCGGGCCCACGCGGTCGAGCTTCTCGAGGTCAGCGGCCTGAAGGGTGTAAAAGTCCGCGATATTCTTCACCAGACCGGCCTCATACAGCATGGCACAGTTCTCCTCGCCCACCCCGTCTATGTCCATCATCTGACGGCCGACGAAATGCTCGAGGCGACCCACTATCTGTGGCGGACACCCGTACTTGTCGGGACACTGCCACGAAGCCTCGCCGGGGATACGGATCAGTTCACTCCCGCATGCCGGACACCGGGTCACAAATCTGACAGGCTCGGCCCCCGGCTCGCGGGCCGCCTCATCCACGCCGGTGATCTTAGGGATAATCTCGCCACCTTTCTCCACATACAGCATGTCGTGTTCATGGATGCCGAGACGCTGCACTATAT
The DNA here is from genome assembly GCA_964488595.1 of uncultured Staphylococcus sp. Lineage (GTDB taxonomy): Bacteria > Bacteroidota > Bacteroidia > Bacteroidales > Muribaculaceae > Duncaniella. The sequence continues at coordinate 1,379 of CAZAWC010000065.1, forward strand.
CCTCATTGTGGAGCGAGGCCCTCTTGACTATGGTACCCGACAGCAAGACGGGCTCGAGGTTGGCTACGGGAGTGACCACACCCATACGTCCCACCTCAAACGACATGAAGCGCAGGCGTGTCAGCGCCCTCTCGGCCGGGAACTTGTATGCGATGGCCCAGCGGGGCGACTTGGACGTATAGCCCAGATTGAGCTGCTGACGCAGGTTGTTGACCTTGAATACCAACCCGTCGGTAGCCACCGGGAGCTCGCGGCGCGCAGTGTCCCAATGCGATATGAAACGGTCTACCTGCTCCACACTGTCGAGCACCTGCAGCACAGGAGTCACCTTGAATCCCCAGCTGCGGGCCTTCTCGAGATTCTCATAGTGTGTTGCCGCCGGAAGAGTGTCCGACAGTATGTAATAGAAATATGCGTCGAGACCACGGTGAGACACCTCGACCGGGTTGAGCAGTTTGAGTGTCCCGGCGGCGGCGTTGCGCGGATTGGCAAACAGCGGCTCCTCGTTGAAAGCGCGCTCCTCGTTGAGTCGGTCAAACGCCTTCCACGGCAGTACTATCTCGCCCCTTATCTCGAACGTACGGGGCCAGTCGCCGGGCTTGAGCACAAGGGGCACACTGCGGATGGTCTTGACATTCTCCGTCACGTCATCCCCCTTCTCACCGTCGCCGCGGGTCACCGCTCGCACCAGCCGTCCATCTTCGTAGATGAGGGAGATGCTTGTGCCGTCATACTTCAATTCGCCCACCACAGGCACAGACCCGAGCCCGCCGGCATAGCCCAATGCCTCGTTGCAGCGGTCCACCCACTCGTCGACCTCCTCGACAGAATAGGTGTTGCTCAGCGAGAGCATGGGCCTTTCGTGAGTCACCTGCACGAAGCCTCGGGTGATGTCCGACCCCACACGATGGCTGGGCGACAGAGGATCGTCAAGTTCGGGATGCTCCTTCTCGAGGGCCTCGAGCTCCTTCATCAGCATATCGTACTCGCGATCCGATATCACGGGCCGATTCTCCACATAGTAGGCATGATTGTGCTCGTCGAGCTGCCTGCGCAGGTCGAGCACCCTTTCTTCAGGCGACATAACGGGGGGATTTACTTCTTACTTCTTTATGCCTCGCCGTCTATGCGCATCTCCTCATAGTCAGCCTTGATATTGGGCTCCTCGAGTCCATAGTGGTGGCGCGAGTTCATGACCTTGAGAATGATGCCAAACACCAGAGCGGCGGCGCCGAGGGCGGCAAACACACACATAGGGGCGGTATAGTCATATTTCATCGGGTCGTCGATACCGGGATTGGTAGCCGTGAGGACATTGCCGATGATGATGGGCACGAAAGCCAGACCGATATTCTGCACCCAGAAGATGAGCGAGTATGCACTGCCGAGAAAACGCTTGTCCATCACCTTGGGCACCGAGGGCCACAGGGCGGCAGGGACAAGGGAGAACGAGATGCCAAGCACGACGATGGCCGAGTAGGTGATGAGCTCGCTCTTGGTGGCGGGCACTACGAAGGCAAACGTGAGGTGGCACACGATCATCAGTATAGCTCCGATGATGAGCATCGTGGCGCCCTTGCCTTTGTTGTCGAGAAACCATCCGAGGAACGGGGTGAGCACGGCGGCGCCGACAGGGAACCAGCGGAAGATGTCCGAAGCCTGTGTCTCGGTGATGCCGAGGTTACACTGGAGCATGTTGGCCGCATAACGCTGGAAGGGGAAAATGGCCGAATAGTAGAGCACACAGAGCATGGCGATGATCCAGAACAGACGGCTCCCGAAGATTGCGCCAACGTCCGAGAGTTTGAACTCCTCGTCGTTTTCGGCCTCAGCCTTCACCTTTTCGGCCCCCATCTCGTGGTCGAGCTTGGTGTCCATGAACGTGAACACTATGAAACAGAGCAGACCGATGCAAAGGAGACCCGAGCAGAATGCCACGGGGATCACCACCGAGGGCTCGCCGCCCCAATCGGCCAGACGGGGCGAGATGGAGAAGATGGCAAACACACCGATACGGGCTATCGCCATCTCGAGGCCCATGGCCAAGGCCATCTCCTTCCCCTCAAACCACTTGGCGAGGGTCTTGCTGACGGTGATGCCGGCCATCTCACAGCCGCAGCCGAATATCATGAAGCCAAAAGCAGCCAGCTTGGCGCTGCCGGGCATCGTTGTCCACCACGAGCTGAGCCACAGGTCGAGAGCCGAACCTTGAAATATGCCCGAGAGAGCATACAGCTTGATGAATGCTCCCACCACCATCAGCGAAGCCGAGAGTGTGCCGGTGAATCTCACACCCATCTTGTCGAGGATGATGCCGGCGAGGATCAGGAAGCCGAACACATTAAGTATATACTCCGCACCTGCATAATAGCCGAAGGCGTCGGGCGACCATCCGCGCTGGGTCTGCACCAGCGTCTGCAGAGGCGACATCACATCGACAAACATGTAAGCGAAAAGCATCATTGATGCCACAAGCACGAGCACCGTCCAGCGCGCCCAAGCCTTGTCTGAAAGCAACTGTCGCCCTGTATTCACGACAGACTCATTGGTTTTTGCCATTTTTTATTCGGATAATAGATTGGATTTCACAAACAAAATTCGGCACAAAATTACGCAAAAAAGTCTATAAATCTAAATTAAGGTTGTAAATTTGCGGCAAAAATTTCAGATCCTCATGCTTGTACGTCAACGTTACGACCTCGACCGCACGGTGCGACTGCTCATCAACTGCGTCATCGCCGTCGGAGTCATCTGGCTGATCAACACCCTTCGCGGTGTCTTGCTACCCTTTCTCGTAGGGTGTCTCATCGCCTATATCTTCGAGCCCTTCGTCCAGTTCAACCGCCGGCTACTCAATCTGCGCGGACGCATCATCGCCACTTTTGTCACGCTGTTTGAGATATTCTTCTTCATCTGTGCGGTGAGCTATCTGGTCATCCCCCTCATCATCAACGAGACGTCGCAGATGGCCTCGATACTCAAGGCCTATTCCGAGTCGCGGCGCACGGTGGACTATATTCCTCAGGAGGTGATCGACTTCCTGCGCCGCAATCTCGACTTCGAGTACATAGCCTCGATGCTCTCCCACGAGGAGTGGGCCCGGATGGCCGAGGAGACCCTCACGGCCTCGTGGTCGGTCATCACCGGCAGCATCTCCCTGCTCATGAGCGTGTTCAGCTGGGCTATAGTGCTGCTCTATGTGGTGTTCATAATGATAGACTATGAGCGCATCTCGGCCGGATTCCGCCGCATGGTCATGCCCAAATACCGCCGCGTGGTGTTCAAGATAGGCTCAGACGTCAAGCGCTCCATGAATCTCTACTTCCGCGGACAGGCACTCATAGCCTTCATCGTGGGGATCCTCTTTTCCATCGGATTCCTCATCATCGGCCTCCCTCTCGCCGTGGTCATCGGCATGTTCATCGGTCTGCTCAACATGGTGCCCTATCTCCAGCTCATCTCCGTCATCCCCGTGACGCTCGTCTGTCTCGTGGCCTCCGTCGGGGGCGACACGGGATTCTGGGTGCTCATCGGCCGGGCGTTGATCGTCTATATCGTCGTTCAGGCCATTCAGGACCTCATCCTCACCCCTCGCATCATCGGCAAGTCCATGAGCATGAACCCGGCCCTCATATTCCTCTCCCTCTCTGTGTGGGGCACCCTGCTCGGATTCATAGGCCTGATCATTGCCATCCCACTCACCACGCTGCTCATAGCCTACTATGATCAATACATCATCAACCCTGCTCAAAAGCGCGAACAGCTCAGGTCGGCCCGCGAACGCGCAACACAAATTAACAAAACCAACACATAACACGCCACATGTGTTAAAATAATGTTAATGCACCTATCGATATTTGGAAGTAATCGGAAAAAGTCCGTACCTTTGCAGCGCAAAAGAGAAAACAACATCTCTGATGCAGTCCTCCAAATCCTAATCGGGGTGTAGCTCAGTTGGTTAGAGTACGCGTCTGGGGGGCGTGAGGTCGCTAGTTCGAGTCTAGTCACCCCGACAAAATTAGGTAAATGGGTTTAGCTCCCGCGAGCTAAACCCATTTGTTTTACCCCCCGGCCATGTGAGTGAGCTGATATTTCCGGGGACACAGTATTGCAAATAAAAATATTATTGTTTATCTTTGCATTCGCAGATCGCACTGCAGAGGCCCGATCAAGGGTAATGTGGGTGGGTCGGCAAAGAAAAATAATAGAAAGCGTTTACTCGACGCTCTTTCTTGACCACTTGAAACTTCGCAACTTTCATATCTCAGTCAAGGATGGAGCAAACGGTAGATGCCGATGTGGATATGTACATCACACCGATGGCAGCACGCCTGTGCTGTGGTTGATCTGTCACATATTCTACGTGAGGCCTCTGCGTTGCTCGTTCTACTGAGATGGGCAATGCGAAGGCCTCAAGTGGTGGAACGGGCAGCAAGTACGGACCTCACGTTTTCTGTGTCTATCCTAAAGCCATCAAGGGGGCCGATGGCGAGCATTACCAATCATGGCAAAGAAATCAGCCATTTCAGGTGAATACATCGTCACCATCGAAGATTCGGGCACAGTGCGTGTCTGCAAGATTCATGACAATGTCAAGGGCGCGCTCCGCGAATGCGCGGAATCTCAGGGATTTGAATACGATCCCAACTGGACAACCCGCCAATTCGGCTCCAAACTCATCAAGGAATATGGAGAGGGCAATATGGCAACAATCGGGGAATACACTGTCGTGAAACGTGACAGCGGAACGATTGAGACCTATCGCACATATGACAACACAAAGGGAGCTCTTCGCGAGATAGCGGAGAATATCAACTTTAGCTTTAACCCGGAGTGGACAACAAGACAATTCGGCACAAAGCTCGTCGATCATATCAACGCAGGCAAGTGATCTAAACCGCCCAAAAGGCTTGCGAGGAATATGACAGCCCCGAGAAGTGAGACAACCCCCGCCGGACTGCTGGCTCTGCTCAAGGCCGAAATCCTTGCTTGGATAGAGCAGAATGAGAGCCTGCTGACCAACGAACGCGACATGCAGGTGAAACTGGCCAAATTTCTTGAACTCAACAGGAATTTTGACGAGGTTTTCACCGAGTATCGTGTGCCGTTGTCCGAGCTGAAAGCACGTGGTATCCCCGTGGAGCCCAATCCGCGGATGGCCCGTGAGCTGGCGCCCAACCCACTCTTTCCGTGGAACAATCAGATGTCCGTCGACATAGTTGTGGAAAAAGACGGCCTTTTCGCGGCTGTCGAGCTCAAGTATGCCACACGCCCGGTCGACGGCGTCGAGACTCTGTTTGGCGAGCCTATGCTCACTGAGGCAAAGATCCTCAAGAATCAGGCTGCCTCAAACCTGACGATGTATAACTATTGGAAAGATGTGAGGCGCATAGAGATGCTCTCGGCCATCTACGCCAACGTGGTCGGCGGGTTTGCACTCATTATCGCCAACAGCCACGACTACTGGTGTGCACCGACAGGCGAGGCCAAATACCTTAACTTCTCCCTGCACGAAGGCAACACAGTCGGAGGCGGCCTCCTCGCATGGAACGGCATCCCCTCGCCGGTCATCGTCAAGGCATATCCTCCGTTCACCATGACAGGCTCATACCGATGCCACTGGTCCGACACCTGCATCCCGTTAAGAGCCGATAATGGCGACCGTTTCCGCTATCTCATCACAGAAATCACCAAGAAAAACTAATAATAATATGGCAGTAAAAACTACAGCCGCAGGCAAGATGGACAAGCGCACCAAGGAGTACAAGGAACTCAAGGCTCGTCTGGTCAAGGCCCGCGCAGCAAAGGCAAAATCTTCAACCACAAAAAAGCAGACTACAATTCTCAAAAAGACAGCTTCCGGCAAGGTCGACAAACGCACCAAGGAGGGCAAGGCCATCTGCGAACGTATGGCAAAAGCCCGCAAAGCCAAGAACTCACTGGCCAACCGCATCAAGCGTCTTTTCCGCTAAGTAACCGAATCCAAAACACCGACATCATGCAGACACCCACCATCACAATAGCATCCATCCTTGCGGCCATTATTTGGGCCGACGGCGATTTCTCCGAAATAGAACGCACCACACTTGGCGAGATAGCCGAGGCCCTCGACATTCCCGAAAAGGAGCTCAATATGAATGTGACGGCAGCCCTCGTCGAGCTCAAGAATCTTGACGAGCAGAAAGCTACCGAATTTGCTGTGAAGCACGCCGCTAAGGTGGCCGATGAAGAAACGGGCGAAGTGTTTCAGGCGCTCCTCCAGATGGCACTGTGCGACAATATGCTCACCTTTGGCGAGGTCCACAACATCCTTGCATTGGCCGAAGCGCTCGACATAGATCAGGATTCGGCTGTCCTGATGCTCTGCGACCTTGTCAAGTCAGAGCCCGAGCTTGAAGTTTCATTCGAACCCGAAGAAGATTAATCCGGTATGGCAGGCAAGATCAAAGTCTACGGCAAAGCGCAGAACCGCACCGCACTCGGCATTGCGCATGCCTATGTGGTGATGTATCCACACGCATCCCTTGAGGATCTCCGCAAGGCCTTCCCCAACAGCATATGCCCCGATAAAGGAGTGTCCGAAAACTTCCTTCCCGTGGAGGAAGCTGAGAAATTCAACGACAAAATGAGCCTTTACTTCGCCAAGCCCGACGAGGTGATAGAGCTTCTGGACGGATCGAAGATTGCTCTGTCGCAGGTATGGTCGAAACCCTCTTTCGACCGCATTGTGGAACAGGGCGAACTCTACGACATCGAAGTCGCAGAATTTGAGAAGACCATGAAGGGAGAAAAAGGTGGCTACCGTCTGGAATATCTCAACGGATATGTGCCTCCGGTCCCCGAGAAGAAGAAGAGCCTCACATGGCTGTGGATTGTGTTGGCAGTGATCGTCTTAGGCGCGTTGGCATGGCTCATCTTCAAGCCTGTGGAGAAGGAGACCGTGATTGTCGAAAAGGAAGTGGTGGTGCGCGACACAGTCTACGTCCAGCAGATAGCCGACATCGAGGTCAACTTCAATGCCGCTCAGTTTGAGCAGGGCAAGAGCGACCTCAACGACGATGCCAAGCTCGCCCTTCACGACCTTGCAAAAGTAATGAAGCAGAACTCCGATCTCAGACTGCGCATCGAAGGCCACACATCGGCCGAGGGCTCACCCGAAGCAAATCAGAAACTCTCGGAAGATCGTGCTCAGGCCACGGTAGACTTTCTTGTCAACAAGGAGGGGATCGATCCTTCACGTCTTGAGGCAGTGGGTAAAGGCAGCTCCGAGCCCAAAGATCCTGACAACCCGATGTCTGAGATCAATCGTCGCACTGAGTTCGAAATCCGATAATCCAGCTCAAGCGTAACAAGAATAATGAACAGATCCTTCACCCTAACTTTAGGCCTGATTCTGACAGCCTGTACACTCCTGACAGGCTGTCAGGATTCAGGATCGCGACAAGGGGATCAGCTGCAGAGGCACTACTTATCAGAGGTTAAGTCGGTCAACAGACTTGTGCTCGCGCAGATGACCATCTCCAAGATGGCTACCATCGACGACATTGACCTCAGCAAGGCTGATGGCATGAAGCAGATGGCAGCCGGGATGCTGGATGCCGTCAAGGTCGGCAATCGAAAAGCAGCTTATTCTTATGACACATATCTACGGGCCTATGTTGACCTCGGCGATCTCACACCTGAAGACCTGAAAGTTGACGAAGCCACGAAGACCATCACGCTGACTCTCCCGGCTGTTCAGACCGAGTTTGCCGGTCGCGACATGGAATTTCGTGAAGACCACTATCGTGTGAGCGGGCTCCGTTCGGAGATCGACGCCAAGGAACGTGCCGAGATCAAAGAACAGATGAACGCAGCTCTTAAGAATGAAGTTGAAGAAAAGTCGGAATTTCGCGGACGTCTTGAAGCCGAAGCCCGCGCCAAGGCCGCCACTTACTTTAAGACCCTCTTAGGCAGAGACGGGTATGATGTTATCGTAAAATTCAAGTGATATGAAAACTATCCGAACACTCATCATGCTGGCAGTGCTTGTTGCGGCCGGGATCTTTGCATACTTATGGTGCACTGCCCCGGAGGCTACTCACGTCACAATGAAGGACGCGAAAATCACTGATGTGACGCCGATGCTCCGCCTCTGTTCTGTTGAAATCTACGACGACGTCCCTGTCAAAGGCACAATAGGCGACCGCCATCTTTTTGGGCGAGTCTCCCTCAAGGGGTCCATCTCGTTCGATCTTGACAATGTCGACATCTCCGAGAGCGGGGACACACTCTCGCTCACGTTGCCCCGTGAGATCGTAGAGATCTATGAGTCGACCGACGACGGAGCCTATGAAGTGATCGACACATGGAGCGACAGCTTCTTAGGATCATCCAACTTCACAACCGAGGAGGAAAATTCCATCAAAGCCAACGTTCGCGACAACTATCGCAAGAACATCTACGACAAAGGCTATGTGAGCCGGGCCCGCAAGGAAGCAGCAGCAAATCTCACTTCATTGTTGGGCGGCCTCACGGGCAAAACCGTTCTTGTGAGCGATCCTTGGCCCGAAGGAAACGGGCAATAAGCCAATGGCTCTATTTGACAAGATCAAGACCAAGGCCTCGGAGCTCGGGAACGCTGCAGCCGGCAAAGGAGCGGATCTGACCGAGTGGATGAAATCACTCCCGGAGACGCTCCGCGGGTATGCCGATCGCTTCAATCCCGAAGAAATGTGGGATAAGCTAAAGGCTCAGGCCTCAAAGGCCGGACAGGAGCTGGTGGTGATGGTGCTGACGATATTCTACAGCATCCGCGACCGGCTCAATGGCACCAATCCGATGTCTGATGTGCCGATGAACGATGTGTTGATGCTCGCCGGAGCCATCGCATATTTCGTTTGTCCGGCCGACCTTATCCCCGACTTCATGCCGGGCATAGGGTATTCCGACGACCTTGCCGCCCTCACTTTCGTCTACAGGAAAGCCTACAGCATCTTCACCTCCGCAGCCAAAGGAAGTGCGCTCGCGAAGACTGCCGAGCTATTAGGGGATAAGTTTGACCCGGAAAAGGCAGCAAAAATCACCCAAAACGTCATGTCGCAACATGATCGCAAGACCAAGTGACAGACTATGCAACAAATCTCACTACCAAAAAATAATCTACAACCATGGCAGAATTTAAGATTGATGGCCGTATGAAAGTGAAAGGCCTCAAAGACCGCTTCAAGGAGACATTCGGTCTCACACTCCGCGTCTACACGACGCTGACATGCAAATCGCCCGCCAAGGATGACGCCACGCTGGCATCAATCCGCGCTGAGGGCGCCAAGGGGGGTGAAATCACCGTAGGGTCCAACCGCAAGGTCGGCAGCTTTGAGAAGATGGTCGCCGATGCCTACGGGATAGGCGTTCAGGTGGCTAACGCCGCCAACACCAAGCTGGCCAACGACGACGACACTCTCGCCGCAGCTGCTAAAAAATAATATAAAAATCTTTGAGATGGAGTGTGGAGGCAGGCCCTCCGTATTCCATCTCATTATTATCCTGTCGAGATGGCAAACAAAGCATATTATCGCAAACAGATTATAGACAAACGGGCCCAGATAGCCAAGGAACGCGAGGCAAAGAAGCGCGACAACGAGTCGTATGCCCGTATGATCAAGAGCACCACCTCAGTTTCCGTCAAGGCCTCCTACCGCAAGAGCAAGGTGGACCGCGCGGCATCTCACGACCGTCGTATCGAAAGCCTCAAGCGCGAGATAGCACGCCTGCAGCTTGAGGTGGCAAAGGCACCTAATTAATATAAATCCGATGGGCGCATTTTTCAAAGCATTCTGGGGCCAGATGGGCCGGAACACAGCCAAACGTGTGAGCAATTCCCTGTTTGGTGACAAGTGGTCAACCCCATATAGGGTGGGCGTTTCCGGCAGCCGGAAACAGAGCCGGAAGAGCACGCGGGATAATTCAGGGCACACCCGTCGGCACACCGCTCCCGCCAAAAGTGAGCAACGCCCCGCCACCAATCGCACCGGGTGGTGGTATTTTCTCGGTGGCTTCATACTCTTTTCAGGCACATACAGTGTGATTGTTTCCCCTAACAAGAATGATATTGTGCTGGTTGTCATGCTCTGGTGTGTGGCGATCCTGTTTTTTCTCTATAAAGTTTTTTGGACAAGCAGATGACACTTAAGGATAGTATCCGCTCGTTCCGTCATAAGTTGGGCTTGATCTTTGACGACAATCTCGACACCAAGCAATGGTATAATATCGTCGACTGGGCGATCGTGTTCATGATCCTGCTGAGCTCTGTCGAGATATTCTTCTCCACCCTCCCTGTAGGGGCGCAGGTCGAACGGTTTCTGAACGTAGTCAACGAACTCACGCTGTGGTTCTTCGTCGTCGAGGTGTCGCTGCGCATCTGGGCCGCACCTGAACAAGATCCCAAATTCAGCGGCTTCAAGGGTCGCATCCGCTATTGCCTCACCTTCTACGGGCTGATTGATTTCATCTCCACCTATCCGTTCTTAGTTCAATACTTCCTTCCTCTTTCGGTCAGCGGACTGAAGATATTGCGCACCGCTCGTATCATCCGCATATTCCGCATCACACGCTATGCGCGTAGCTTTAATCTACTGTCTGATTCTATCCGCGAGAAGAAGAACGAACTCATCGTGTCGCTTCAATTCCTCGTCATCGTCACATTTATCCTGTCCATCATGCTCTACATCTATGAGCATGATGCCCAGCCCGAGGTCTACGACAATGGGCTGAGGTCGGTGGTATGGTCATTCGCTCAATATATCGGCGATCCCGGGCAGTTTGCCGACACTCCACCAGTCACCCTCCCCGGCAAGATTATAGCCTGCCTGGTGGGGCTCATGGGCATAGCCATTGTGGCTGTTCCGGCCGGTATCTTAGGGGCAGGTTTCACTGAAGCAATCGAAAACCGCAACAAACGGGAGAAAATACTTCATACGGCCGAAAAACTCCGTTCATCCTTCCAGCGCAAACTCGACCGCCCTACCGGCTATCAGGTGGTTCCCCCATTCTTATCGGCAATAGCTCTGCAGGCCAAGTTGTGCATGACGATGGACGAGATCGTGGAGGCTGTAAATTCGGAAAACGCTCCATATTTCCGACTCGTCAACACCGCCTCGTCCATCCCTGTCAGAAAGCAGCCCACAGACACTATCGGGGTGGAACATTTCATTGTCAACCGGCCATATGGCTGTCTCATCGACCGCAAATCCAACATCACTATTGTATCGCCATCCAGCTGTATGGATGTCGGCATAGGGAACTGGGCCTTCTATCTTGCCGCGATAGGTGGATTTAACTACATCAGCCGTGAGGTAGCCGACCGAGCTACATACATTTCTTATCTCTCAGCCGATAATCCCGACTCCCTGCCGGGCTTGCCTGAATTTCTCAGCGATCTTGACATATTGCTCACACGCCCGGACGCATGGTCGATATTTGTCTGTTCAGCCAGCGGCCAGCTCGAGCCCGAATATCCCACCCAGCTACATTTTGAGATAGGAGGCAACAAGGGTGACACCGCAATGGGAGGAGAGAATCTCTACGTCAAGGACAGCGAGAGATATAAGGCGATGTTCGACATCATATCCGCAACGGTCAAAGAACGTCTGGGGTTTGAGACAGACCATCAGAAGTATCATGTCATCAACAATCCCCGCAAGTTCTTCCGAAATCATCCGTATCCATCCAACAATGTGGTCCTGCGCATCGAATGGGACAAGGCGCTTTGGAATCCCAATCGCATCCTGCTTGCCGACCTCATCGCACGTGGCATATGGGAAGGCATTAAAGGTGAACCTATGCCCGACCCCCACCCTACCCTCAAAGCAAAAGCCATAGGCTACGACGGATATTGATCTGCTTGCCCAATAAACGACACCCCATTCTTTCTGTTTAGGCTAAGTGCATTATACGGTTAATTATCCCCCTGTGACCAACCGGAAAAATCT
>CAZAWC010000066.1:0-13346 GCA_964488595.1 uncultured Staphylococcus sp.
TATGGATATGGTGTGCGAGACCAAGGCGAAGAGCTTCGACTACCACACCCAGCCGATCCCCGCATATGTGGACGGCGAGTGGGTCAAGACCAAGGGCACTACTCTGGGCGCTGACAACGGTATAGGCGTGGCAGCCTCGCTGGCCATCCTCACCGACAAGAGCTTTGAACACGGCCCCATCGAGGCGCTTTTCACCATGGACGAAGAGACCGGCATGACCGGCGCGTTCGGCATCGGCGAGGGAATGCTCGACGGCGACATGCTGCTCAACCTCGACTCCGAGGACGACGCTGAGATCTTCGTGGGCTGCGCCGGCGGTGTCGACACTCAGGCCTTCTTCACCTACAAGCGCTCGTTCGCTCCCAAGGATTTCCTCTACTTCCGCATCAAGGTCGAGGGGCTCAAGGGTGGCCACTCGGGCGGCGACATCCATCTGGGGCGCGCCAATGCCAACAAGGTCATAGCCCGTTTCCTCTTCGACCTCATGCAGAAGCACGAGATCGTGGTGTCGGAGTTTGACGGCGGCAACCTGCGCAACGCCATCCCCCGCGCCGCCCACGCCGTGATAGGTGTCCACACCTCCAAGAAGGAGACCGTGCGCGCTGCGCTCAATCTCTATATCGCCGATCTCGAAAACGAATATTCGGGTCTGGAGCCCGACCTCAAGGTGACGATGGAGAGCGTCGATGCACCCGAGTATGCCATCGACCAGAACACCGGCATCAATCTGGTGCGCTCCCTCTATGCCGCTCCCCACGGAGTCATCTCCATGAGCCGCGATCTCGAGAATCTCGTGGAGACCTCGACCAACCTCGCATCCGTCAAGATGCAGGGCGACGACACCATCGTGGTGACCACCAGCCAGCGCAGCTCGGTAGAGAGCCGCAAGTGGGATATCGCCAAGCAGGTAGAGGCTGTGTTCCTCCTTGCCGGTGCACGTGTGGAGCACGGCGACGGCTATCCCGGATGGCAGCCCAACCTCAAGAGCCCCATCATGCAGATTGCCCGCGACGCCTACAAGGAGCTCTATGGCATTGAGCCTGCCATCAAGGCCATCCATGCCGGACTGGAGTGCGGCCTGTTCCTCACCCAGCAGCCCCACCTCGACATGGTGTCGTTCGGTCCCACCCTCCGCGACGTTCACTCCCCCTCGGAGCGTATGCACATTCCTGCCGTAGAGCGTTTCTACGGTCAACTCAAGCGCACGCTCGAGAAGGTGGCCGAAATGAAAAAAGCCTGATCGGCTCACTCTCAGTCCCTCCTCCCATGCGACCCCGCGCAGCATTGCTCACCGGGGCGGCGACTCTCGGCGTGGCCATGCTCTGCTCGCAGAGCCCGGCCCCCGAGTCGACCAAGGTGGCCGACGGCGACAAACCGTTTGAAGCCTTGCCGCTCGCGGAAGCTCGACAGCTTACAGAGCAGACAGACACCATCATCACCCTCACTGAGAAGGACTTCGCCGAAGTGGCCGAGAAGCTCGGTGTCGAGGTAGCAGCCATCAAGGCTGTGGTCGACATCGAAGCCGGACGTACCCACGAGGGTTTTTCCGCTCCCGGGAAACCTCTGATCAACTTTGACCTCACGATGTTCAGGCGGTTTGCCTCGCGTCATGGCGTCAACCTCAACAAATACACCCGTTCGCACCCTGCGGTGTTCAGCTCTCACCGCGGCTCGCAGACGCAGGCCCACCGCAGGCTCGAGGCGGCACGCTCCATCAACAAGACGGCCGCCATCGAGGGCACCTTCTGGGGCATGTTCCAGATCGGCGGGTTCAACTGGAAGAAGTGTGGCGCGGAGAGCATCGACGACTTCGAGGCCCGCATGTCACGGTCAGAGCGCGACCAGCTCGACATGTTTGCCGAGTTCATCACCAATGCCGGGTTGCTCTCGGCACTCCGCAATAAGGACTGGGCACGGTTTGCCCGCGGCTACAACGGCCCGTCATATGCCCGCCGCGGCTATCACACCCGCATGGCTCAGGCCTATGCACGTCATCTCAAGGACTGATCCCCCTGTCCGCGCTTGGTCGCGTGTACAAGACACATAAAACAATTGTGGCGACACTCTCTCACACAGCGAGTGTCGCCACAATTTTTTTACGTTATCTCTTATGAGCCACCTCCGGGCCGTCACTTCATCACGCTGATACGTGCGCGTGTATTCTTGATCTTGTGAGGAGCCAGCGCTGCGGCCAAGGCATCAGCCTTGGCGCGCGGCACACCCGCCAGCGCGGCATGGTCGCGCAGCGTGACGGTGCCTATCTCGTCAGCCGCAAGGCCACCCTTGGCTATGAGGAAGCCCACGATGTCACCCTTCGAGATCTTTTCCTTCTTGCCCACGTTGAAATAGAGCGTGGCAACGTCCGAACGGATGGGATCGTCTGACCGGCCTGTAGGGGCATAGTCGCGGTCGGTGGTGATGAAGGGCGGGATATCGTCCCCCTCGGAGGTTATCACATAGATCTCGCCCGTGGCATCGCGACGCGCGGTGCGGCCGTTGCGGTGAGTCCATGCCTGTTCGGACACAGGCATATGATAGTGTATCACCGCCGACAGTTCGGGGATGTCCAGCCCGCGCGACCCGAGGTCGGTCGACACCAGCACCGGTGTGGTGCCGTTGGTGAGCATCACTATGGCATTCTCGCGGTCGTTCTGATCGAGGCCGCCGTGATAGAGCCCGGCAGGGATCCCGGCCCTGACCAGCGCGTCATGGATCCGCTCGGCACTCTCGCGGTGATTGGCAAACACCATCACCTTGCCGTCGGGCAGCGAGTGGAGCAGGTCGATGAGGGTCTGCAGCTTGTCGCGCGAGGGAGATTCCACCCTCACCACCTGCATGCGGCTTCGCGGCCGCTCGGTGCGCTCCGAGAAGTCCACCACCTCCTGCGGCATCTTCGGGAGATAGTCGGGGAGCTCATCGAGCTTGGTGGCAGAGGTGAGGATGACGAGCTTGAGCCCTGTGAGGCGGCGACACACGCGACGCATCTCGTCGGCAAAGCCCAGCTCGAGGGCCTTGTCATACTCGTCGAGCACCAGTGTCCGCGCAGCCGCGATGTCGAGCTGCCCGCGGCGCAGATGGTCGAGCAGACGGCCGGGAGTTGCCACCACAATGTCCGGCGTCACGGCCAGCGATGCTGTCTCCTCCTGCATCGAATGACCTCCATAGAAAGCCACTGTCTTATATCCGGTGGCCAGCGGGCGCACCACATCATATATCTGCATCACCAGCTCGCGCGACGGGGCTATGACAACCCCTTGCACCCTCCCGTCGGGCGCCGAGAGATTCTTGAGCAACGGGATAGTGAAGGCGAGCGTCTTGCCCGACCCCGTGGGGGCGAGCAGGGTGAATATCCCGGACAGCGGAATGGCCGAGAGACGCTGCTGCATGGGGTTGAGCTCGCGCACCTGAGTGCGGCTGAATATATTGGCCAGTATGTCTTTCTGTTTCATAGAGTGTCAGTTTTTTATCTCAGAAGGAGGATTACTTTTCCGTCCCGAAGTTTTCCATCCGCCGGTAAATGTCGAGGATCTTCTTGCCATAGACAGGGAGCATGGCCCACCGTCCGGAGAGCGACTCCCACGTCTGCGCCGAGCCTCGATCCACATATCGGAACCGCGGGTCGATAAGCACCTCGCCGTCAGGAAGCTGTTCGCGCGAGGCATAGGCATAGAGATGCTGTATCATCGCCGTCACCCCCTCGCGGACAGAGCCGAACTCACACCCCTTGTCGCCGGTGCGGTGCACCCCCATGCCGCAATAGTTGTGGGCCGTGGGCGGGACAGCCGTGCCGTTGTCAAACCTGAACCATCCTGTCTCGAGGATAGCCTGACAGAGAGCTATATCACCCCGCACACCATAGAGGCAACCCACCTCATAGAAGGCCTCGGCCACCTCATAGGGGAAATCGGGATTGTGAGCCGAGACGAAACGATACATCCTGTCGACGTCGACGCAGTGCGGGCCGCATATAGGGGTCTCGGCCCCTGCAGTGCCCACTCCGTACATCAGTATCCAAAGGCAGAATAACAATTGAAATCTCCTCATAAGACTCATTCCTGAATATTTCAACACGCAAGTTAGCAAAAAAATCATGGCTGCTCCGAGATGTTAACACAAATTAACTCCCTCCGTCGCCTCTTAATGCCTATATTTGCAACATACCAACCATATGTCCATGCACTATTTCATTTCGGCCGGTGAAGCATCCGGCGACATACACGCCGCGGGTGTGATCACCCAGCTGCGGCGCATCGACCCGGAGGCGAAGTTCACATTTCTCGGCGGCGACGCCATGGCGGCGGCCGCGGGATGCGAGCCGCTCATCCACTACCGCCGCATGGCCTATATGGGTTTTATCGACGTGGCACGTCACCTGCCCGAGGTGATCGGCAACCTCCGCACTGCCCGTAATGCCATAGCCGCCACCCGCCCAGACCGCGTGGTGATGGTAGACTATCCGGGATTCAACCTCAAGCTGGCTGCCTATGCCCACTCGCTCGGCATCCCTGTCGACTATTACATAGCCCCCAAACTATGGGCATGGAAAGAGTATCGCCTCAAGACACTGCGCCGTGTCACCGACCGCGTCTTCTCCATCCTCCCCTTCGAGCCCGACTGGTTTGGCGAGCGCGGCCTCGATGTGGAATACGTTGGTAATCCCTCGGTCGAGGAGGTGGAGCGGGCGCTTGCAACCGTGCCGTCGCCGGCGTCGTTCCGCTCACTCCACGGGCTCGACTCCCGCCCGATCCTCGCCATTGTGCCGGGGAGCCGCAGGGGTGAGATCAGCGCCAATCTCCCGGTGATGGATGCCGTGGCCCGCCGTCATCCCGAGATGCAGCCTGTGGTGGCCGGAGCTCCGTCGGTCGACGATACTTTCTACCGCCGTTTCACAGACTTTCCCATCATCCACGACTCCACCCTGACACTCATGGCTCTCTCCCACGCCGCCCTTGTCACATCCGGCACGGCGTCGCTCGAGGCCGCTCTGGCAGGGTGTCCGCAGGTGGTGTGTTATCGTGCCGTGGGGTGGAAATGGGCCGCCGATCTGTTCACCCACATCCTCAAGATCCCCTATGTCTCGCTCCCCAACCTCATCCACGGGCCCATCGACCGCTCCACACGGGCCGCGGTCAACCGCGAAGCGTCACGGACAGGAGTGAGGGGATGTGTGGTGCCCGAGCTGCTGGTCAACAACTGTACACCCGACAAGGTCGACGCCTCCCTCACCCCTCTCCTGACCGACACCCCCGAACGTGCCCGTCAGCTCGAGGGATATGCCGCTATCCGTGAGCGGCTCCACACCCCCCTTCCCGCAGCAGCGACGGTTGCTCAACGATTGGCTCAACGAACGGACCGGGTGTGACGTTATAATGCAAATGGAACAGTTAAGACAACAGTCCGTCACCCGCTACATCTCGCCTCTGCGCGAGGGAGGCTCACTCCCTGCGCTGGCCGAGGCCGACGACGGATTCAAATATGTGGTGAAATTCCGTGGCGCGGGCCACGGCACCAAGGCACTGATAGCCGAGCTGGTCGGTGCGCTGACCGCCCGCCGGCTGGGACTAAGGGTGCCAGAGCCGGTGTTTCTCGACGTCGACAGCCGATTTGGCATCACCGAGCCCGACGAGGAGATTCAGGACCTGCTCAAGGCCAGCCAAGGGCTCAACCTCGGGTTGCATTTTCTCTCCGGTGCGCTGACGCTCGATCCCTATGTCAATCCCGTGGACGAGCGTCTGGCCTCGGATATAGTGTGGCTTGACGCATATCTGACAAATGTGGACCGCACGGTCAAAAACACCAACCTGCTCGTGTGGCACGGCAATGAGACTTGGGTCATCGACAACGGAGCGGCGCTCTACTTCCACCACGCGTGGGACGGATGGGAGAAAGCCGCCCTCTCACCGTTTCCTTACATCAAGGACCATGCCCTGCTGCGCAAGGCATCTGACATCGAGGGCGCACAGGCCCGTGCGCTCGAGGTGATAACCCCCGACTTCATCCGCGAGGTCACCGACATGATACCGGACACGTGGCTCGACTTCCCGGGCGCGCCCGACACACCCGCCGGGATGCGCGAAGTCTACCGCCGTTTTCTCACCAACCGACTCGAACACTCAGATAACTTCACCCGCCATGCCATCGACGTCCGACGAACACTTGTATGAATATGCCGTGATCCGCTATATGCCGCGTGTAGAGCGGGGCGAGTTTATCAACGTAGGCCTCGCCATGATGTGCAAGCGCAAGCGCTGGCTGCGGCTCGAGGTATGTCTCGACGAGAAGCGGCTCAGCTGCCTCGGGCTCACTGTGCCCATGGAGACACTGGCGTGCCAGCTCGAGGCGCTGAGGGCCATAGCGGACGGTGTGCCCGGCGCAGGGCCCATAGCGGGCTATCCGGTGGAGGAACGTTTTCGCTGGCTCACAGCCGAGAAGAGCGCGTGCATACGCACGTCGCATGTCCACCCGGGACTGACCTCCGACCTCGACGCCACCTTCGGCCGTCTCCTCGCCGAGCTGGTCCTCTGAATCCATTCTCAGGACCATTCCCTCCCTACGACATTCACGCAAGGGCCGCGGTATTGGATTTTCGGGATTTTTTTCGTAACTTTGTATGTTATGCAGACAAAGTTACCCAAAGATAAATATACCGACGAACAGAATATTTATGTCAAAGGTGCCCGCGTCAACAACCTGAAAGGGATTGACGTCGAGATACCCCGCGGCAAGCTGGTAGTGATTACCGGCGTGAGCGGATCGGGCAAGTCATCGCTCGCCTTTGACACCCTTTATGCCGAGGGTCAGCGCAGATATGTGGAGAGCCTCAGTAGCTATGCGCGCCAGTTCATGGGCAAGATGCCCAAACCTGAGTGTGACAACATCATCGGCCTGCCCCCGGCCATAGCCATAGAGCAGAAAGTGAATACACGCAACCCGCGAAGCACCGTAGGCACGTCGACAGAGATCTATGACTACCTGCGCCTGCTCTTCGGGCGTGTGGGCCACACGTTCTCGCCCGTGAGCGGCGAGGAGGTGCGCAAGCACACGGTGGAAGACGTGATAGCCGCCGTGCGCATGCAGCCCGAGGGCACACGCATGGCCGTGGTGACCCCGATCATTCTGCCTGAGGGGCGCGAGTTCAAGACGCAGCTCGAAGTCTATCTCAAGGCCGGCTACCCGCGCCTGATGGACGCCGACCACAGATTTATAGACCTCGAGGAGCTGCTGCCGCAGGTGGAGGCCGCACCTGCCAAATACAACGCCGCAGACTTCTCTCTGGTGGTAGACCGCCTGTCGGTGGTCCATGACGGCGACGAGCTGAGCCGTCTTGCAGACTCGGCCGAGGCGGCTTTCTTCGAGGGACGCGACAAGATGAGACTCGTGTTCTGGACCCCTGACGGAGTGATGGAACAGGAGTTCTCGAAGATCTTCGAGGCAGACGGCATGAGATTCGATGAGCCATCGGACCTTATGTTCAACTTCAACAATCCCGTCGGAGCGTGTCCCGAATGTGAGGGATTTGGCAAGGTGCTCGGCATAGACGAGCGTCTCGTGGTGCCCGACACGTCACTGTCGGTCTACGACATGGCCGTGGCGTGCTGGCGCGGAGAGAAGATGAGCGAGTGGCTCGACGTGTTTATCAAAGACTCTGCCCAATACAGATTTCCTATCCACAAGCCCTATGCCGACCTCACGAAGGAGGAGCATGACCTGCTGTGGCACGGCCCCAAAAAGCCCGGCAAGACGACCTACGGGGAGTTTCCCTCGATAGACTGCTTCTTCAAGATGGTCGACGAGAATCAGTATAAGATACAATATCGTGTGATGCGCGCCCGCTATCAGGGCAAGACACTCTGCCCCGTGTGCCATGGCTCGCGCCTCAAGCCCGAGGCTGCGTATGTCAAGGTGGGCGGACGATCCATAGGCGAACTCGTCAGCATGCCTGTGGCCGACCTCGCACGGTGGTTCGAGGCCCTGCAGCTCGACGAACGCGACTCGCGCATAGCCCGCCGTCTGCTCCCCGAGATACGCAACCGCCTGTCCTATCTTGTAGAGGTGGGGCTCGGCTATCTCACCCTCGACCGCCTGAGCAACTCGCTGTCGGGCGGCGAGAGTCAGCGCATCAATCTGGCCACCTCGCTGGGTAGCAGCCTCGTGGGGTCGCTCTACATTCTCGACGAGCCCTCCATCGGACTCCACTCGCGCGACACCGACAGGCTGATAAGCGTGCTCAAGAAGCTGCGCGATCTCGGCAACACGGTGGTGGTGGTGGAGCACGATGAGGAGATAATGCGTGCGGCCGACTATCTGATAGATGTGGGCCCCGATGCCGGCAGACTCGGGGGCGAGATAATCTTCCAAGGTGACCCGGCAGACATCACGGACCTGACCCAAGGCGAGGGCGCCGACCGCAGCTACACCGCCCGCTATCTCGCAGGGACGCTGACCATCCCTGTACCCCCGGCGCGACGCCGCTGGCGCGACTCGGTGACGGTGAAGGGGGCGCGCGAGAACAACCTCAAGGATATCGACGTGACATTCCCGCTCGGAGTGATGACCGTGGTGACAGGTGTGAGCGGATCGGGCAAATCGACTCTGGTCAGGGACATACTCTATCGGGCGCTCAACCGCCGCCTCGGCAACCCCGGCGATGCCCCGGCATTCCACCGCGACATCACGGGCGACATAAAGCGCCTCAAGGATGTCACCTTTGTGGATCAGAATCCCATAGGCAAGTCTACCCGCTCCAACCCGGCCACATATCTCAAGGCGTTTGACGAGATACGCAAGCTCTTTGCCTCCACTCAGGGAGCCAAGCAGATGGGATTCGGCCCGGGCCACTTCTCGTTCAACTCTGACGGCGGCCGCTGTGAGGCCTGCAAGGGGGAGGGTGTCATCACCATCGAAATGCAGTTTATGGCAGACATCACCATCCCCTGCGAGGAGTGTCACGGCATGCGGTTCAAGAAAGAGGTGCTCGATGTGCAGTATCGTGGCCGCAATATTTACGACATCCTCGAGGTGACGGTCGATCAGGCCATAGACTTCTTCTCGGAGGTCGACGGGACTCAGGAAAAAAGGATAGTGAAACGTCTCAAGCCGCTTCAGGATGTGGGGTTGGGCTATATCAAGATAGGCCAGAACTCGTCGTCGCTGTCGGGGGGAGAGAATCAGCGCGTCAAGTTAGCGTCGTTTTTCGCCGACGAGAGCCGCGAACCGGTGATGTATATCTTTGACGAGCCCACGACAGGGCTTCACTTCAACGACATAGCCACGCTGATGCGCTCGTTTGACCGCCTCATCTCCATGGGTCACACAGTCGTGATAATCGAGCACAACATGGACGTGATAAAGTGTGCCGACCATGTGATAGACATGGGTCCCGAGGGTGGCGACCGCGGTGGCACGGTGGTCTGCGCCGGCACGCCCGAGGAGGTGGCCGCCTGTCCCGGGTCATACACGGGGCGTTTTCTCAAGGAGAAACTGAATCAGAAATAATATAAAAACGACATATATATGGCAAAAGTAGGAGACCGCGTGCGCTACCTCAACTCCGTCGGGGGTGGTGTCATCAGACGCATAGACGGCAATATAGCTTATGTAGACGAGGATGGCTTCGAGACCCCCGTGCTGATACGCGAGCTCGTGGTGGTGGCCTCCGCCGCCGAGGTCGATCCCAAGCCGGCCTCGACACGCGAGGCCGTGAGCGGGGCCGAGCCGCTGACGGCGGTCAAGCCCGACTCGGCGCCCCTCCCCGAGGAGACGCCCGAGGGTGAGAAGCTCAATGTGGTGCTGGCATACGAGCCGGCAGATTCGCGCCGTCTCTCCACCACCACATTCGACACCTATCTCGTCAACGACTCCAATTATTACCTATATTTCACCTACATGACCCGTGCAGACGGTGCCGAGGGGTGGGTGACACGCTATGCCGGGGTCGTTGAGCCCAACATTCAGGTGTTTCTCGAGGAGATCGAGGGGTCGGAGCTTCCGCAGATGGATCGTGTGGCCGTGCAGCTGATCGCCTTCAAGATGGAGCGGGAGTTCAAACTCAAGTCGCCCGTGGCCGTCGAGATGCCGCTCGACACCACGAAATTCTTCAAGCTACACTGTTTCCGCGAGTCGCCGTATTTTGACAAAGACGTGATAGCCCTCGAGCTGGTCAAGGACGATGTGGTGCGTTCGCGCAGGGTGCCCGACCCCGTGCGCATGGAGGAGGGGCTCAGGGCCAAGCAGTCACTGGACCGCCGCCCGAAGCGCCCTGTGGTGAAGAAACAGCGCGAACGCCGCAAGGGGGAGATCATCGAGGTAGACCTCCATATCACTGAGCTGGTGGACACTGTGGCAGGACTCTCTGCGGCCGATATGCTCAACCTGCAGATAGATGAATTTCGCAAGGTGATGGACGAGAATCTGCGCAACAAGGGCCAGAAGATCGTCTTCATCCACGGCAAGGGTGAAGGCGTGCTGCGCAACGCCCTGATGAAGGAGCTCAACCACCGCTACAAAGGGCATCAGGTGCAGGATGCCTCGTTCAGGGAATATGGCTTCGGTGCCACACAGGTGACGATATGATAATCTGGTTCTCAGGCACAGGCAATTCGGCCGACGTGGCCCGGCGCCTCGCGGCCCTGACGGGCGACCGCACCGTGCGCCTCACCCCCTCGCTCCGCTCACTCGACACCGAGGGGGAGCGCAGACTGGTGTGGGTATTCCCGGTCTACTCGTGGGGTGTGCCCCCTGTGGTGCTTGGGGCGATGCGCTCGCTACGGCTCACGGGCACACCCGTGGTGCATCACCTCGTGGCGACCTGCGGCGACGACTGCGGCATGACCGACCGCATGTGGCGCCGCGCCGCCAAACAGCGTGGATGGCGCACCGGTGGCGCTTTTACCGTCATCATGCCCAATAATTATGTATCGCTCCCGGGGTTTGACGTCGATTCCCCCACCCTCACCGAGCACAAACTCACCGCCTCACAGGCACGGATCGAGAAGATAGCCGAGCTGCTGCCGGGCATAGAGAAGATGGCCGAGGAGTGGACCGACGTGACCCGCGGGGCTCTCCCCCGGCTCAAGACGGGACTGATCTACCCGTGGTTCGTGCGCCATGCCATAGACCCCTCCAAGTTTGAGGTCAGCATGGCCTGTGTGCGCTGCGGGATGTGCGAGAAGGTCTGCCCGATGGACAACATCACCCGCCCCGAGGGACAGCCGGTGTGGAGCGACGAGTGTGCGGGGTGTCTGGCATGCTATCATGTGTGTCCGGTCCACGCCATAAACTATGGGCGGGCCACCCGCTCGAAGGGTCAGTATCTCAACCCGTCACTCAAGACGTCGCTGCTGAAAAAACCGTCGGGTAAAGAAATAAAGCAGTAGTGTGCCCGCTATCTGCGATGCGGCGGTGAACACAAAGGCCGAGGTGTAGCCGCCATACTCCACGAGCACGCCGCCGGCCAATATGCCGAGCCCCATGCCGCAATCCCACGACGTGAGTATCGACGAGTTGGCGGTGCCGCGCTGGTCATGGCGCGCCACGGAGATGAACATATTGAGAAAGGCGGGATACATGCGCCCGTTGCCGAGGCCGATGAGAGCGGCCGAGAGATAGAACGCCCACGGCTGGCGCACGAGAGCAAAGATGGTGAAGGCCACCGAACTGAGGCAGGCCCCTTCGAGGGCGTTCTCGGTGAGACGTCCGCGCCGCAGCGACTTGCCTCCGTAGAGACGCGAGGCAAACAGACCGGCCGAGAGGATGGCAAAGAAGATGCCTGTCCCCTCAGTGATGCCAAGGCGCTCCTTGGCATAGATGGCCACGTAATTGCTCATCACGCCCCAACAGACTCCGAACAGGGCTATATTGATGGCCATCAGCCATCCGCGGGTCAGGAAAAAGTGGTCCATGCTGAGGTGAGGCCTGCCCGTGGCGAGGGTGCGCGGGCGGGTGCGGATGCTGAATGCGCACAGGAATCCGCAGAAAGCCACCACGAGCGAGATCCAGAAGAGGAGTTTGAAATTGCCCGTGGCGCCATAGACCCATATTCCCGCCGAGGGGGCTATGGCCATGGCGACGTTGTTGGAGAGGCCGTAGAATCCTGTCCCCTCGTTGCGTCGCGACGAGGGAAGCACGTCGATAGCCACCGTGGAGTTGGCCACCGTGGTGGCTCCGAACGGCAGTCCGTGGATGGTGCGGACGATGGCAAACATCAGGATGGTGGACGCGCCTATATAGCCTGTGAAACAGACGAAGAAAAAGAAGAAACAGAGCATGAGCACCCTGCGCCTGTCAAACGAATCCACGATGAATCCGCTGAACGGACGCACTATGAGCGCTGCCACGACATAGCCCGAGAGGACCAGACCGATGAGGTCTTTGTCGGCACCAAACTGGCTGTCGAGATATATGGGGAGGAGGGGTGTGAGAAGATAGAATGAGAAGAAAAGCATGAAGTTGCCCAGCATCGCCTTGCAATAGTCGGGTGTCCAGAGCTTTTCGACCGGTTGTGTCATAGATATGTGGTGATAACCTTGATTTGTGACAATACCCCCCGGACGGTCTCCGGGGGGTATGTGAGGATAGTATCGTGCTGTCCGGCCGGCGGCCGGAGCGGATCAGCGGATGAAGAGGAGCTCCCTGTACTTGGGCAGAGGCCACATCTCATTGTCGACCATGAGCTCGAGCTTGTCGATGTGATAGCGCACGGTCTCGAGGCAGGGGGCCACATTGAGCGAGTAGGCCAGAGCCTTCTCGCGCTCGCTCTCTATGCGGTTGGCCTCCTTGCGGGCGTCGACCATCTTGGCCACCTCGGTCTTGATGGCCGAGACGTGGTTCATGATCTTCTCCACGGTGACGGCATCCTGCTCGGAGAGCTTCTCGCCCTTCTCGCCGGGGAAGAGCTGACGGATCTTCACCATGTTGTCGAGGAGGATGGAGAGATAGCGTGTAGCCACGGGGATGATGTGGTTGATGGCGAGGTCGCCGAGCACACGGGCCTCGATCTGGACCTTCTTGGTGTACATCTCCCATTTCACTTCGTTGCGGGCCTCAAGCTCGACGTGGGTCATGACTCCCGTCTTGCGGAACATCTCGATCGACGAGGGGCGCAGATATGCGTCGAAGATGAGGGCGGGATTGGTCTCGCAGTCCAGCCCACGGCGGGCAGCCTCCTCCTTCCATTCCTCGGAGTAGCCGTTGCCGTCGAAGTGGATAGGCTCGGAGTAGAGGAGCAGCGACTTGATCTCGGCAAGGAGGGCGTGCTCCAGCTCCTCGCCGGCCTCGAGGCGGGCGTCGACCTTGGTCTTGAAGTCGGCGAGCTGCTCGGCCACGGCGGCATTGAGGGCTATCATGGC
>CAZAWC010000067.1:0-13229 GCA_964488595.1 uncultured Staphylococcus sp.
CTCTCGACCCACTGATTAAGAGTCAGTTGCTCTACCAACTGAGCTACGGAGTCATCGTGTTTTGTGCTTTCGGAGGGTGTTTCCCTCGTTTGCGATGCAAAGTTAGTAACTATTTTTGGAGTGACCAAATTTTTTGGGAAGTTTTTTTGAGATTTTCAAAAAATCGGCCTCTGAGGGGTGTGTAGAGGGGGTAAATGAGTCGGCCCCGACGCTCGTGAACGGAGTGCCGGGGCCGACGTTATGTGTGCGGGGGGATGGCTGTTATCACATCATCCCCATGCCGCCCATGCCGGGTGCGGGCATGGCGGGCGCGGGATTGTCTTCTTTCTTGTCGGCGATGACGCAGGATGTGGTGAGGAACATGCCGGCTATTGAGGCGGCGTTCTCAAGGGCCACGCGGGTCACCTTGGCAGGATCAATGACACCGGCGGCCATGAGGTTCTCATATTTGTCGGTGCGTGCGTTGTAGCCAAAGTCGCCCTCGCCGTCCATGACGGTGCGTACCACTACGGCACCCTCCTCACCGGCGTTGGCCACGATCTGACGGAGGGGCTCCTCGATGGCACGACGGATGATCTGAATGCCGGTGGTCTCATCGTCGTTTGAGCCTTTGACATTGTCAAGGAGTTTGACACAGCGGATATAGGCCACGCCACCACCGGGCACGATGCCCTCGGCGATAGCTGCGCGGGTAGCTGAAAGGGCGTCGTCCACACGGTCTTTCTTCTCCTTCATCTCTACCTCGGAGGGTGCGCCGATGTGGAGCACTGCCACACCGCCTGCGAGCTTAGCGAGACGCTCCTGAAGTTTCTCGCGGTCGTAGTCGGAGGTGGTGTTTTCGATCTGCGCCTTGATCTGCTTGACGCGGGCTGCGATCGAATCCTTGTTGCCGGCGCCGTTGACGATGGTGGTGTTCTCCTTGTTGATGGTCACCTTCTCGGCGCGACCGAGGTGGTCGACAGTGGCATTGGTGAGCTGCATGCCTTTCTCCTCAGAGATCACCACGCCTCCGGTGAGGATGGCTATATCCTCGAGCATCTCCTTGCGGCGGTCGCCGAAGCCGGGAGCCTTGACAGCGCAGACCTTGAGCGAGCCGCGCAGGCGGTTGACCACAAGGGTGGCAAGGGCTTCCTGATCCACATCCTCGGAGATGATGACGAGGCCACGGCCCGACTGGGCAGTCTGCTCGAGCACGGGGAGGATGTCCTTGATGTTGGAGATCTTCTTGTCATAGAGGAGGATGAAGGGGTTTTCCATAACACACTCCATCTTCTCGGTGTCGGTGACGAAGTAGGGCGAGATGTAGCCGCGGTCAAACTGCATACCCTCGACGATGTCGACGGTGGTCTCGGTGCCCTTGGCCTCGTCGACGGTGATGACGCCTTCCTTCTTCACCTTCTTCATAGCCTCGGCGATAAGACGGCCGATGGCCTCGTCGTTGTTGGCCGACACGCGGGCAACGGACTCGATCTTGTCGAAGTCATCGCCTACGGGCTCGGCCTGAGCCTTGATGCCCTCGACAACGGTGGCAACAGCCTTGTCGATGCCGCGCTTGATGTCCATGGGGTTGGCACCGGCAGCCACATTCTTGAGGCCTACGTTGATGATGGCCTGGGCGAGGACGGTGGCGGTGGTGGTGCCGTCGCCGGCGTCATCGCCGGTCTTGGAGGCTACCTCCTTGACGAGCTGTGCGCCCATGTTCTGGAAAGGATCCTCGAGCTCCACCTCCTTGGCCACGGACACACCGTCCTTGGTGATGTGGGGAGCGCCGAATTTCTTCTCGATGATCACGTTGCGGCCTTTGGGGCCGAGGGTTACCTTGACGGCATCGGCCAGAGCGTCGACGCCTTTCTTGAGCTCTTCGCGAGCCTTGATGTCAAATTTGATATCTTTTGCCATGATGGTCTGTTTTTATTAGTCAGTTGGGGAGAATGGGATTATTTCTCGATGATGCCGAGCACATCGCTCTGACGCATGATGAGATAGCGGTTGCCTTCGAGCTCGACCTCGGTGCCGGCATATTTGCCATAAAGCACCTCGTCGCCTTCCTTGACGATCATTTCCTCGTCTTTGGTGCCGGTGCCAACAGCTATCACTGTGCCTTTGAGGGGTTTCTCTTTTGCTGAATCGGGGATGATGATTCCGGCTGCGGTCACCTCCTCAGCCGGTGTGGGGCTGATGAGTACGCGGTCTGCTAAGGGCTTGATATTCATAATCGTAGTTTTTTGATATAGATTGTTATGTTTATTGTTTATTTTCTGTCTCTTATACGGCGAAAACCGTGCCAATCGGCATCCATGTCAGTGCGACTGACAATTTGTCGTGCGCCACCTTTTCATGTCGCCTAAGTTATAACAACCCCCCGGGGCGAAATGTTGAGTGCGGACATAAGAGACAAAAGCCTCCCCGACCCTGAGGCCGGAGAGGCTGGAATGTGAAGGATATCCGTGTGTGGTGTATCCCTAAGGCAAGTGTCAGAGCATTACCTTGACGGTCTTCACACCGTGGATATTGACAATGTAGAGACCCTTGGAGAGGCTGAATGTGGCCTCACCCTTGGCCGAGCCAACGAGGCGACCCGAGAGGTCGTAGACGCTGACGGGGGTGCTGTCGGCGATGCCCGAGACGGTGATCTCACTGCCGGTGGCGATGACGGTGGCATTGTCGGCGGCGATGTTGCCGAGCGACACCTCATAGCCGGCGGGGAAGTTGCCGTCGGCATCGGAGACGGTAAATGCCTTCACCTTGAGCGCGCCGCCGATGGTGACGGGGGCGAGCTTGAGGAAGTGGGTCTCGGGATCGAGGTCAAACTGGCCGTGGAAGGGGAAGTCGCCCTTCTCGAGCACACGGATGGTGCGCCAGCCGGGAGCATTGTCGCAGTTGCGCGACTCCTGCACCTTGAGGCGGGGCGATCCGGTGCCCTCGTATTCGATCACCAGACCCATCTGCTTGGACTGAGGCTCGAAGTAGGTCATTATCTTGTCGCTGGTCGAAGTGAGTGTGGCGCAGTCGGCCGTCACGTCGCCCGAAGCCTGTACCCAGTGGGGATAATCTTTCTCAGAAGTCTGGGTGAGACCGCCTACAGTCGCAAAGGGTGCAACCTCGGTGAAGGGAGCCATGTCGAGCGGCAGTGAGGCTGCGGCCTTGCCATAGTGATTCTCACCGTCCTGCTTGAGCGCGGGCCAGTCGCAGGTGGTGATCTTCACGGTGCAAGGATAGCTCTGCTCGCCCTTGGCGTCAGTAATCGAGCCAGCGGGGAACACCACAGCATACTCTGCATTGGCATCGAGGGCCTCATAAGACAAGGTGAGTTTCTTGCCCGACGCGCCGATGTCGAATGTCTCATACTGAGTCTTGCCCTCAATCTTGGCACCACCCTTGTAGAGCACATCCTGATTGAATGTGAGGGTGAGAGAGCCGTCGGCATAGCTCATGTTCTCGTTGACGAGGTCGCCGGCGGTGAGTTCGATAGGATCGTTGCCGGAAGGTGTCACATAACGCTCGATGAGGATGTCGTTGATGTTGAACTTCACGGCATTGTTGTCGATCTTGAACTGTACGGCACCCGAGCCCGTGTAGGTGTAGGTGAACTTGTGGATGCGCTTCTTGGCTCCGAGGGCCATATCCTGAACGAGGGTTTCCTCGCCGCCTACCTTGGTATAGAGCTTGACGGTCTTGGCCTTGGCATCGGGATTGCCGATCCAGAGCGTGAGCACGCAGGGACCGGTCACCTCGGGAGTGTAGAGGTAGCCTCCGGCAGCCGTAGTATAGAACTGCAGACAGCGGACCGAAGCACCGGCATCCTCGGGAGTGGCGGGGCCATAGTCGGCCGATGTCGACTCAGAGACGTTGGCACCGTTCATGGCGATGATGCGGATGGTGTTGTCGCCCGAGCCCACGGTCATGCCGGCCACCGACACCGAGCTGTTCTTGGTGTTATAGATGTTGGTGTTGGCCGTGATCGAGCCATATTTCTCAAACCATGCATCGGGCTGCTTGTAGAAGTCGGTGTAGAACAGCACTCCGCCCTCGGTGGTCGAGAAGCTCCAGACGGTGCCCTCGGTGGTGCCGATCTCGTTTGAGGCATCCACGCGCCAGTAGTAGGTCTTGTTGGCGACGAGGCCCGAGGTGACATACTCGGTGGCGGTGATACCGGTGGCCACAGCTGTCATAGCGTCGGCGGCCTCACCGAGATAGACGGTGTATTTCACCGTGCCGAAGTAGGCCTTGGAGGTATTGGTCCATGTGAGGGTGAGACCTCCGGCTATGCCCTGACGTGAGCCGTTGGAGGGGAAGGGATTCTCCGACAGCTTGGGGGCAGAGGGATCGCCGATCGTCTCGCAGTCGACCACGTTTGAGTAGTCCGAATAGAGCCCATCGGCATTATAAGCACGGATGCGCACCTTATACTCGGTCTCGGGGTTGAGGCCCGTGAGGGTGGCCGATGTGGTGCCGGCGGCTACGCGCATGACTTCGGCATAATGGCTACCCTTGTCAGACGACAACTCGATGATGAATCCGGCCTCGGTGTTGCGGTTGAGCTCCCACGCAAGGTCAATCTCTGTCTTGGCCTGACGGGTGACGGCGAGCTTGACAGGCTTCTTGATATAGGGGAAAGCCTCGGTGATGGAGTTGGCAAAGTTCTCGATGTTGGTATAACCGTTTGCGGCTATTGCCACGGCGTCCGAAGCATCGTTGGGATTGAGCCCGTTTGCAGTCTCCCAAGCGTCGGGGATACCGTCGCCGTCAGAGTCGAGGGGCTTCACGCCACCCGAGAGCACGCCGGTGCCCTTGTGAGAAAGCTGAGCCTCTGATGAAATGCCGTTGACAGTGCCCTTGGTGCCATAGCTGGTGAGCTCGTCGATGAGATACTGGTCCACCTCATCGCGTGCAGGGAGGACGGGACCGACATTCTGCTCCACCCACGCCAGTGCATCGGCGGCCGACATCTTGTCTACGATCTCCGGGATGTGAGCTATGGAGCGGCTGTTGGCGGCGTTATAGCTGTCGATCTCCTGATTGAGAGCGTCGAGCGATGCAAACCATGTGCTGTAGGGAGCGATGCCGTCGCTCGACTCGCCCTTCATCTCCTCTACGGTCATGAGATTGCCGTTGAGGGTGCCGTCCTTATCCTTGTCGTGATAGTTGCCGGCGCCATAGTAGCGGAATGTCGGGGTGCCGCGGGTGAACGGAGCCTTGGCTCCCTTCCACGGGCCGTTGATGAAGTAGTTGTTCTCGATGTCGGCCCACGAGTCGCCCTCCGAGCCGCTCATGATATAGCAACCGCCGTCGCCCCAGTTGTAGACCACGTTGTTGACATACTGATTGAGACCCTTCACCTTGGGGTTGCGGGTCTTGTTCTCGATGTAGAGGTTGCGATAGAGGGTGACACCGCCGTCGCTCTGGATCAGGCCACCGCAGGAGTGTGACTGCAGACCCTGACCGATGATGGAGTTCTGGATGGTGATGTTGACCGGGCCCTGCGACTTGTCATTGGACGAGATCGAGAAGTTCTCGTCGCGTCCCCACAGCACCGACAGGTGGTCGAAGATCATGTCATGGCCGTCAGCCACACCGGCGGCATCCTTGCCCGAGTCGCCATTGATGCCCATGCGGAAGCGCATGTGGCGCACGATGAGCTGCGAGGCGCTCGAGAACGACACGCGGTTGCCATAGACCTGAATTCCCTCGCCGGGAGCTGTCTGGCCGAGGATGGTGCAACTCCCCTTGAAGACGAGAGTGCTCTTGAGATTGATGACACCGCTGACGTCGAACACCACGATGCGGCCGGCGCGGCTCACGGCATCGCGGAGCGAACCTGCGCCCGAGTCGTCGAGGTTGGTCACATGATAAATTTCGGGAGTCCCGACCGCACGCGCGCCCTTGGTGTAGCGGCCGAAGCCTTCGGCACCAGGGAATGCGAGCAGCTGTTCCTGAGCCGAAATAGCCGGAGCGGCAGCCATGAACAAGGCTGCTCCCAGAGCTGCTATAGTTTTCTTCATGCTTAGGTTGGATTGGTATTAGGGGTTATCCGAATGAGGCAAAACGCTCCCCCGCCGGCCGGGGCCGACGCAGGGAGCGTCGTTGTCTGTGATTAGAGATTAATCCTGATTTGTCTCAGGTGTGAAGTTGATCCGTGAGTGAGCGGTTTACTTCTGGACGTACTTCACGCCGTTCTTGATGACGAGACCCTTGTAGTCCTTGCCCACGCGCTGGCCCATCACATTGTAGACGGGGGCGTTCTCATCGGCCGCTGCAGGAGCGATGATGTCCTCTACCGAAGCGACACCGGTGGTGAGCACTGCGTGCATCAGCACGAGCTGTGCGCCGTCGGCATACACGCGCAGAGCGGCGGGCTCGGCACCCTCATAGGAGTAGGTCTTTTTGATATACTTCTTGTCGGGGATAACGCCATAGGCCTCGTTGGTCACCTGAGCCATCTCCTCGTTGACCTCACCGTTGATCACGGGCACCACCTTGCAGCGCAGAGCCTGCTCCTTGTTGCGGTTGGAGTCGGATGTGGCGCAGAAGTAGTATTCGAGAGTGTAGGGGCCGGCGAAAGCGGGGAACTGGATATAGGTGGCCTTGCGCGAAGCCGAGTGGTCGTTGCGGCTGAACTGGATGCCATGCTTGGTGGCTACGAAGTCGGCCTCGGTGTTGGCCATGTAGTTGGCGCTGGGATCGAAGGTCTCGCCACCGATGTTGTAGAGCCACACCACACGTGTGGGGCCGCCATCCTCATAAGACACGAAGGGCTCCGAATAGTCGGGCTCCTCACCCTCATAGAGATACTTGCCGTCGGCGCCCTTGGTGTAGCAGCAACCGTCGGCGAGGCTGATGAGGAAGCGGATGTCGGTGGTCACGAACTCACCGTCGGCGTTCTTGTCCATGAGCTTGTCCTCTGTGGGGCAACCGTCGAGCACACATGAGCCGTCCTTCTTGATGAAGTCGAAGTTGGCAGCCACACCCAGACCGAGATCCTCGATGGGAGCCTGCAGGTAGGGGAAGAACGAGGGAGCGTTGTTGAAGTCGTAGACGAACTGCTCGGCATTCATGCTCATTGCTGCACAGCACAGAGCTGCGAGTGCGATAGATTTTTTCATGAGTAGAAATGTTTGATGGTAAAAATTTTTTGGTTAGAGAATATTGTTGATTTCGTCCCGGTGAGGTCAGTGATGAGGGGGCTCACCGGGACGATATGTTTCAACGCAGCGGGGTCAGAACTCAGTCTTGGCGCCGGGATAGCCGGGCAGCTGGGTCAGACGTGGATTGTCGACAAGCGGATGACCGGCCTGATCTCCGGCAAAGGGTGAGAGCTCAGAGAAGTTCTTCTTGTAGGCGAAGAACAGTTCATTCTCGCCCTCGATCCACTCGGGATAGACGCCGCCGTTCTCGGCTTTGCCTGTGGGCTTGGTGGTGATTGTCGAGCCGAGGCCCCAAGTGGTGACTACGATAGTGCCGCAGATCTGACGCGAACGGGTATTGTAGTCAGACGTGATGGCCTCAAACATGTTGATGGGATACCAGTCATTGCTGTATGAATACCCCTTGGCCTCGACGATCTTCTTTACAGCCTCACGGATGGCCTTCACCTTGGCTGTCTGGGTTGCCTTGGGCATAGTCTCGATGGCCGCGATGTCGGCGGGATCAGTGACGTCGATATAGTTGACCATAAGGAACTTGTCGCCAAAGATGCCCTCATTGACCGATCGGTTGTAGATGCGGTAGATGGGGAGCGAAGCATATTTGCCCTTGCGCTCCGAGAGGTCGCGCAGATCCTGACGGGTCTCGTTGATAAACTTGTCGAGCAGGTTGGTGCGCACGAGGTCGGTGCGGAGCACGAACTCGTCGGCCAGCTCCCACTGGCGCTCGTGCATCAGAGCCTCAAGGAAAGCCTCCTCGGTGGTGGGGATGTCGAGATGGCCCACGCCGGCACGCTCGCGGACTGCTTTGAGGGCGTTCTTTGCGGCCTGTGTAGGACCACCGTTGAGGAAGTTCTGAGTCTCGGCATACATCAGCAGCACGTCGGAATAGCGGAGCATGAGCATGTCGATGTTGCGCTTCGAGTTGCCGAATGGAGCCTGAGCCCACTGCACACGATACTTGCCGCCCATGACAGAGGAGTAAGTGGTGCCGCAGTGGATGTCGAGCTCGCCCGAGTGGCCGATGGTGTACATCGGGCAGGTGACGTCGCGGCGCTTGTCCTGAGGATCATAAGAGAGATAGAATGTGGGCACCTTGATCTGCAGAGCCTTCATGGCCGAGAAGAAGCTGCCCGAGCCGCAACCCGTCACACCGATATAGTTGCCGAGGCGCGAGTTGGTGGCGTCGCCCTGCTGGGCTATCATCCACATCATCTCGGGAGCGGTGGGGCCATAGTTGCCGAGGTCGAAGTTGCGGAAGATATACATGAATCCGTTCTCGCCCTCAGTGTCCTGTATCAGATAGTTCTCACCCTTGGTGATGACCTGCTCGAGCGCCTTGTCGGCTATCTCATAGATCTCACGCACACGCGCGGCATCGTCGCGACGGGCCATGTGGAGGGTGTTGACGTCGTTGGTCTCGAGATCCCAGCGCAGCGAGTAGCCGGCTGCGTGGAGACAGATGCGGGCCATGATGCCGAGACCGGCGTTGCGGGTGAGGCGCTCGTTGGTGACATAGGGATTCTCGCTCTGCCAGGGGAGGTCATTGACATGATCCACCATATCCTGAATGATGTGGTCGTAGATCACGTCGCGGGGCTGACGTGTGGGATAGAGCACGTCGGCCGATTCGATGTCGCAATCCTCCATCGGGAGCCACTGGGCGGGCACATCGCCGAGGAAACGGATCAGGTTGTGATAGGCGTATGCGCGGAGCATATAGAGCTCGCCGAGCAGGGCATTGCGCTCGGGCGACTCGGGGAGCTGACCCACACGCTTGATGCCGAGGTTACAGCTCTCGATGGCGTTGTAGCTCTGGCGGTAGTTGTCGCCGAACACCCACGGACGATAGGGATCATAGTTATAGCTGGCGCGCTGCATGTTGGCCTGCGTCCAGTTGTCCTCGTTGGCTGTGGTGACACATTCACCCGTGTTGGCTGCGCGGAACAGCTCCTCGAGGCAGAAGTAACGATAGATGCCCTTGACATAGAGGTCGGACTTGGCTACGTCTGAGAAAACATAGTCTACGTCGTCGGCTGTGAACGAGGGACGCTCGAGTGTGTCCTCGCACGAGGTCAGTGTCATCGACGCGCCGCCGGTGATGGCGAGGGCCGCGAGGATGCTTTTAACTGCCTTGGATATATAACGTTTGTTCATTG
This sequence comes from uncultured Staphylococcus sp., assembly GCA_964488595.1. Lineage (GTDB taxonomy): Bacteria > Bacteroidota > Bacteroidia > Bacteroidales > Muribaculaceae > Duncaniella. Next base: position 9,302 of record CAZAWC010000067.1, read on the forward strand.
TATTGGCTGGTGATTAGAATGTAAGGTTGATACCGAGTACATAGCTGCGCGACATCGGGTAGGTCGACGAGTCGTAGCCGGGAGTACAGATGACGTGCTCGTTCTCGGCCGATGCGTCGGGATCGTAGCCCGAGTAGCCTGTGATGGTGCAGAGGTTGTTGGCCGTGAAGTAGAGGCGGAGATTCTGTATGAGGGCCTTGCGCATCCACTTGGCGGGGAAAGTATAGCCGAGAGTCACCTGTGCGAGACGCAGATATGAGCCATCCTCTACGAAGTAGGACGAGGGATAGGTGATATAGCTGGTATTGTTCTCGGTGAGGCTCCATGTGCGTGACGACTCATCGGGGTTGAGCTCGCGCAGACGCTCGAGCGTGGTGGCCTTGAGGCCGGTGACGGGATCGACGAGACGATAGTAGTTGGCCGAGAACTCCTTGGGTGCGTTCTCATACGGAGCATAGGGGCTCATGGAGTGCTTGGTGGCGTTGTAGACATCGTTGCCCACAGCAAACTTCAGGAACACGTTGAGGTCAAAGCCTTTGTAGGTGAACTGGTTGGAGAAACCGCCGAAGAAGTCGGGAGTACCGTTACCGATCTTGACAGCCTGCTTGGTAAACTGGTCACCCTCCTCATTGTCTGCGGCAAACTTGATGTCGCCGGGCTGGGCTGTGCGACCATCCTCGGGCTTCACCACACCATCCTTGAGCTGCCATGAGCCGTCGGGGAGCTGGTCGAAGTCGTCGGTGGTATAGATGCCGTCATACTTGAAGCCATACATGTCGCCGAGGCCCTGGCCTACGACTGCATAATAGTTGACTTTACCGGAACGGCCGGTGGTATCACCGTTGTTGGCAGGGAAGGTCTTTTGCTTGACATCACCCTCGAGAGCGAGCACCTTGGACTTATTGAACGACATGTTGAGGGTCGAAGTCCACTGGAAGCCGTGTGAAGCGACGTTGACGGTGTTCAGCTGGAACTCCCAGCCACGGTTGCGCATCTTGCCGATGTTCTGATACTGCGAGGTGTAGCCGGTCGACGAGGGGATGGTACACTTCATGAGCATGTCGGAGATCTGGTTGTTATACCACTCCACCGAGAGGTTGATGCGGTTGTTGAACATACCCAGATCGAGACCGATGTTGGTGGCGTGGAGGGTCTCCCACTTCAGCTTGGGGTTGCCGAGGGTGCCGTCGGTGGTGAAAGCCATCGAGAACTCCTCGTTGTCCATAGGATATGTGGTCTGGGAGAGTGTCGAGGTGTACATGTTGGAAGCGATGTCACAGTTGCCGGTCACACCATAGCCGATACGGAACTTGAGGTTGTTAAACCAGTTGGAGACGCCGCTCTCTGTCCAGAACTTCTCCTGACTCACGCGCCATGCGCCTGACACAGAGGGGAAATAGCCCCACTTGTTGCCCTTGGCAAACTTCGAGCTGCCGTCGGCACGGAATGTGGCGGTGAGCAGATAGCGGTTGTCATACGAATAGTTGACACGGCCGAAGAACGAGAGCATATTGCCGTTGCTGTGAGAGGTCTTCTTGGACGATACCTCAGCCTTGGAGATGTCGTCGAGCTTATGGTTGGGCTCGGGGAACTTACGGAGCGAGATGGAACTGCCCTCGCTTTCGCTGTATGAATATTCCTGACCCACCATTACAGTGAGGTCGTGCACCTTGTCGAGTGTCTTGGTCCATGTGAGGGTGTTGTTGACATGCCACGAGAACTTCTCGGAGTTGCCGATCGAGCCGTTCATACCCTCGGAATCCTTATAAAGTATATAGTTGAGCGAATTCTCATCTTGGAAAGAGGTCGACTTGTCCCAGCCGGTCACATAGTTGACGGCCGTGCGCCAACGGAAGTCGTTGAGGAAGTCGATGGTGAGACCGCCGTTGAGGTCGAGTTTGCGCGAGCGCTTCTCGGAGACGACGGCACCATTCTGCACGAGAGGGTTGGACACGCTGTAAGTGTTGTCATATCCGCGATAGGTGGGCTGGGTCTGTTCACCGATGAGCTCGTCGCGGGTGAAGATGGTACCGCCGTTGATGGGCTGGAGGAGCACGCTCTTCATGCCCGTGTATTGACCGCCGCCACGGGTGTTGTTGTGGTAGAAGAACATACCGAAGTCGAGACGGACACCCTTCCAGAGCTCGGCATTAAACTTGGCACGCAGCGAATTGCGCTTATAGTCATGGTTGGCGAGAAGGCCGTCCTGATCGTTGTGATTGTATGATATGAGCACCTGAGTCTTCTCGCCGCCGGTCGACACGCTCACGTTGTGATTCTGAGTGAAAGCGTGGCCGCCAAACACGAGGTCCTGCCAGTCGATGGCATAGGCATCGCCATAACGCTCGGCCAGACGGTTGTAGGCATTGCTGTGATAGTCTGCCTCTGATGTGCCGTAGGCGTCGTCAAACACGTTGCTGAACTGGAACTGCTTGCCCTGCAGCTCGGCAAACTCATACTGATACCAAGCATAATCGAGAGCATTATCGTTGACGTCGAGCTTCTTGGCCAGACGGTCCCACGAGAAGAAGGCATTATAGTCTACCTTGGTCTTGCCCTTCTGTCCGCTCTTGGTGGTGATGACGATGATACCGTTGGAGCCGCGCGCACCATAGATGGCGGTGGCAGAGGCATCCTTGAGCACGTCGATGGTCTCGATGTCGTTGACGTCGATGTTTGCCAGAGCGTTGTCCATGGCAAAACCGTCCACGATGTAGAGAGGCTCGGTGCCCTGTGTCAGCGAGGCGCCGCCACGCACGGTGACGTTCATCGACGCACCGGGAGCACCACTCTGGCTCACGATGTTGAGACCTGCGGCCTTGCCCTGAAGGGCCTGAGCGGCAGTCGCCACAGGCACCTTGACCAGCTCGGAGCCGGCCACGGACGAGACAGCACCCGTGAGGTCTTTCTTCTTGACAGTGCCATAACCGATGGCCACAACCTCATCGAGCATCTCTGTATTGTTCTGTAAAGTCACCTGAATGTTGGTGCGGCCGTTGATGGCCACCTCCTCGGTCTTGCAACCGATGAAGCTGATGACCAGCGTGCCCTTGGAGGGAGCCGAGATCGTGAAATCGCCGTCGATACCGGTGGCCACGCCGTGCGTCGTACCCTTGACGAGCACCGTAGCTCCGGTAAGCGGCTCGCCGGTGTCATCGCTTACCACGCCGGACACATTGATATTCTGTGCGCCCAGCGTCAGTGAAAATGTCGTGGCCAGCAGCACTGCAAGCCATAGACGAATTTGCTGACTTAAATTCATACAAACATGGTTTAGATTATAGATTACACTGTGTTGTTTCTATTTTCACTGTTCAATGTGCGAAAAGACACTGCGCCCTGACACACATTCAAGACACAAAGTTAACCACAAATTTCATTACAGATACATTTGCACCGAAATATTAACAAAAATTAAGCCTAAAAAACTTGCTCAGTCATCCAAAATCTTAAAATTATGTTAAAAGTGTTAAACCCCTACCCTACTATAATATATAAGGTGTATATTTGCAAAGTAAATTCATTTACCGACACACAACGGGGCTGACTGGCTTTGACAGCGTGTAGAGGTGGTGAGTAAGCATGCAGAGTGATGATGCCCACACTCTATAATCAGAGACATCAAAAATTCAAATGGCGAAAACAACTACGCTCTCGCTGCCTAATCGAAGAACAGTAGATTAGCTTTATCTCCGCAACAGTTGCGGAGACGAGACATCGCCCGATTGTCCTTTTTCCGAGACGGATCGACAAGGCGGTGCAGTTAAATCGGGAATTTGGCGACGAAAGCCTCGAGACTCGCCGAGATTTTTAGAGGATAAGGCCGCGGTTGGTTGTCCCTTACCTGCCACGACTCGAAATCCAAGTTGGGAATAAGCATGTAGAAAGCTCATTAGTTCCACGTTTGGACGAGGGTTCAAACCCCTCC
>CAZAWC010000068.1:0-13182 GCA_964488595.1 uncultured Staphylococcus sp.
TCAACGCCCACAAGGCCGACGCCATGGTGTGCATCTCCAACTGTGACAAGGTGACCCCCGGTATGCTCCTTGCGGCCATGAGGCTCAATATCCCGGCCATATTCGTGTCGGGCGGCCCGATGGAGGCCGGGCGTGTCGATGGCCGCGACGTGGATCTGGTGGACATCATGGTGGAGAGTGCCGACGAGGCGGTGAGCGAAGAGGCGGTGAGCCGACTCGAGCGTCACGGCTGTCCCACATGCGGGTCTTGCTCGGGGATGTTCACGGCCAACTCCATGAACTCGCTCAACGAGGCCATCGGGCTGGCTCTGCCGGGCAACGGCACGGTGGTGGCCACACATGTCAACCGCCTCGAGCTGTTTCGCGAGGCAGCCCGGCGCATCGTCGCCAACACCTTCGCGTGGTATCGCGACGGCGACTCATCGGTGCTCCCCCGCTCGATAGCCACCCGCGAGGCCATGCTCAATGCCATGACCCTCGACATAGCCATGGGCGGGTCCACCAACACGGTGCTCCATCTGCTCGCCATCGCCCACGAGGCCGGCGCCGACTTCACGCTCGATGACATCGACCGCCTGTCTCGCTCCACCCCCGTGCTCTGCAAGGTGGCACCCAACTCGTCATATCATATTCAGGACGTGAACCGCGCCGGCGGTATCCTCTCGATAATGAAGATTCTGGCCGACGCCGGACTGGTGGACACCTCGGTGCGGCGTGTGGACGGCCTCACGCCCGGCGAGGCCATAGACCGCTGGGCAGTGGGAGGAAAGAATTTTGACGACCGCGCCGACGAGCTGTGGAAGAGTGCGCCCGGCATGAAGCGCACCACCCGCGCAGGGAGTCAGATGAGCTATTACGCCGACCTCGACACCGACCGGGCCGCAGGGTGTATCCGCGACATGGAGCATGCCTACTCGCACGACGGCGGACTGGCGGTGCTCAAGGGTAACATAGCCGAGGACGGATGTGTGGTGAAGACCGCCGGGGTCGATGAGTCGATACTCCGCTTCGAGGGGCCGGCCCGCGTGTTCGTCTCGCAGGAGGCGGCCGTGGAGGGTATCCTGCGCGGCGACGTGAAGAGCGGCGACGTGGTGGTCATCACCTATGAGGGCCCCAAGGGTGGACCGGGCATGCAGGAGATGCTCTATCCCACCTCTTATATCAAGAGCCGCCATCTCGGCCGCGAGTGCGCGCTGATCACCGACGGGCGTTTCTCGGGGGGCACCTCGGGGCTCTCCATCGGCCATATCTCGCCCGAGGCCGCCGCGGGTGGGGCCATAGGGCTGGTGAGGGACGGCGATACCATCACCATCGACATCCCCGCCCGCTCCATCAACGTGCGCCTCACTCAGGCCGAGCTCGACACCCGCCGCCGCGAGGAGGAGGCGAGAGGCGACAAGGCGTTTACTCCCGCCGGACGTGACCGCGAGGTGAGTCAGGCCCTCAGGGCATATGCCTCGATGGTGACGTCGGCCGACAAGGGGGGAGTGCGCGTGGTGAGATGAATACCCCCATTACCGTATCAAAGAACAATACTGACGCATGAGCGAAAGAATAACAGGAGCCGAGGCCATGTGCCGTGCCCTCGAGGCTGAGGGTACGGATCTGCTGTTCGGCTATCCGGGCGGAGCGATTATGCCGTTCTACGACCGGCTCTATCACCACAGCGAGAGGCTGCGCCACATCCTCACCCGCCACGAGCAGGGAGCCATCCATGCGGCGCAGGGATATGCGCGGGCCTCGGGGCGCACCGGGGTGGTCAGTGTCACCTCGGGCCCCGCGGCCACCAACGTGATCACCGGTCTGAGCGACGCCACCATCGACTCCACTCCCCTCGTGGTGATAACGGGTCAGGTGAGCGTGGCCTCGCTCGGCACCGACGCTTTTCAGGAGACCGATGTGGTGGGCATCACCCAGCCCATCACCAAATGGGCGTGGCAGATACGCACGCCCGAGGAAATACCGTGGGCCGTGGCCCGTGCGTTCTACATAGCCCGCACGGGGCGTCCGGGGCCGGTGGTGCTCGACTTCACTAAGGATGCCCAGCTCGGCACGCTCGAGTGGGACTATAAGAAGCTCGGCTACATCCGCTCATACAATCCCGACCCCGACCTCTCGCCCGCGGCCATAGCCGAGGCGGCCGGGCTGCTCAACAGTGCCCGCCGCCCGCTGATCATCGCCGGCCACGGAGTCATGATCTCCGGTGCCGAGGCAGAGCTCGCGGCACTGGCCGAGAAGGCCGACATCCCTGTGGCGCATACGCTGCTCGGCATATCCACGCTGCCCACATCGCATCCGCTCAACGTGGGGATGGTGGGGATGCACGGCAACATCGCCCCCAATCTGCTCACCAACCGTGCGGATGTGATACTGGCGGTGGGGATGCGGTATGACGACCGCGTCACAGGCCCGGTGGACAGCTATGCCCCGCAGGCACACATTATACATATAGATATAGACGAATCGGAGTTTAACAAGACCCTCCGCACCCACACCCACATCCACGGCGATGCACGCAAGGCCCTCACGGCCATGCTGCCGCTGGTGAGTCAGGCCCGTCGCGAAGCGTGGCGGGAAGAGTTTGAGGCGCCGAGCCTCGTGGAGGAGCGCGAGGTGATGGAGCGCGAACTCCGGCCCACCGACGCTCCGGGTGGCATGATGAGGATGGGCGAGGTGATCGACGCCGTGTCGCGCGCCGCGGGCGGAGACGGGATTCTGGTGACCGACGTGGGACAGAATCAGATGATGGCCGCCCGCTATTTCGCTCACTCGCAGCCGCGCAGCTTCATCTCCTCAGGGGGCCTCGGCACCATGGGCTTCTCGCTCCCCGCGGCCATCGGGGCCAAACTCGGCGAGCCCCACCGCGGGGTCTACGCCTTCATGGGCGACGGAGGATTCCAGATGACCATGCAGGAGCTGGGCACGGTGATGGAATATGAGATACCGGTCAAAATCATTATCCTCAACAACCGTTTTCTCGGCAATGTGCGCCAGTGGCAGGAGATGTTTTTCGGAGCGCGCTTCTCGGCCACTCCGCTCGTCAATCCCGACTTCACCATGATAGCCCGCGCCTATGGCATCGAGGCCGAGGATGTGGCCACGCGCGACGGGCTGGCTGCGGCCGTCGCGCGCATGGTGAGCTCCGGGCGCCCGTATCTGCTCAATGTCAACATAGAGCCCGAGGATATGGTCTTCCCGATGATAACGCCCGGGAGTGCCGTGGACGATATATTGATAAACCGCACCGAGAAGTATAAACCGTGACACTACGTAGCATGCAACAATTGTTTACCATCAGCGTGTTCACCGAAAACCAAGTGGGCCTGCTCAACCGCATCTCCATCATCTTCACCCGTCGCGGGCTCAACATAGAGAGCATCACCTCGAGCGCCAGCGCCGTGGAGGGGATACATCAGATCAACATCTCACTCCGCTCCGAGCGCGGTGTGCTCGAGAAGGTCATCAAGCAGATAGAGAAGTGTATAGACGTGCTCCGGGCATACCTTTACACCGACGACGAGATAGTCTATCAGGAGATAGCCCTCTACAAAGTGCCCACGGTGAGACTGCTCGACGAGCCCAATCTCGAGGGGATAATCCGCGACCACAACGCGCGCATCCTCGAGCTGACGCGCGACTATGCCGTCATCGAGAAGACCGGCCATGAGGCGGAGACCCAAGCCCTCTATGAGCTGCTGGCGCAGTATGACCTGCAGCAGTTCATCCGCTCGGGGCGCATATGCGTCACCAAGTCGCCCACGGACAGACTGGTGCACTATCTCGAGACACAGGAAGCACGCCGCCTCAACGGGGCGACGGAAACAAACATTACCGACCCGCAATCATGAACAGACCCATAACACATATCACGGAGTTTACCCTCACGGCAGCCGAGGTGGGACCCTATCTCGAGATGCCGCTATCGTCGCTGGTGGTGATGGTGATAGACACCGCCACCGCACATGCCAACGAGTTAGGGATAGGATTTGACGCCCTGCGGCTACACAATGCCTCGTGGGTGCTGGGCCGCCTCTCGGTGGAGCTCGACGAGATGCCCCGCGTGGGTGGCACCTACAGGCTCGAGACGTGGGTCGAGGGGGTGTCGCGCATCTTCTCCGACCGCGGTTTCGCGCTGATTGATACGGACGGCGACCGCTGTATAGGGCGCATCCACACCATATGGATGGCCATAGACCTCGCCACGCGCCGCGCCATAGACCTCGGCATCCTCGGGGCGCTCGACGATGTGGCGGTGAGCCGGCCCCGCTACCCCTCGCGGTGTGCCCGCATCTCAGGCCCCGCGGGCGAGGAGACGGGCTATGACTACACGTTTAAGGTGAGCGATATAGACGTGAACCGCCATGTCACCACGCGGCGATATATCGACCTGACGGTCGACCTGCTGCCGCTCGAGGCCTATGCGGCGGGGAGGATAAGGCGCTTTGACATAGCTTTCCGCCACGAGGCCCGCTATGGCGAGACGGCACGTGTGAGTCGTTCAGGCGCCGACTCGGCCATCAGTGTGGACGGCACGCCGTGTGTGTTCGCCCGTCTCGAACTCGAGCCCCGCACCACACATGAAGATTGATTACAAGTAAACACCAATATTATATATAACACAGAGAAATGGCAAAACTGAATTTCGGCGGCGTGGAAGAGACCGTCGTGACGCGCGAGGAGTTTCCCCTCGACAAAGCCCGCGAGATACTCTCCGGCGAGACGATAGCCGTGCTGGGATACGGCGTGCAGGGACCGGGGCAGGGCCTCGACCTGAGAGATAACGGATTTAATGTGATCGTGGGTCAGCGACAGGGAAAGACCTATGACAAGGCTGTGGCCGACGGCTGGGTGCCGGGCGAGACGCTCTTCTCCATCGAGGAGGCATGCGAGCGCGCCACGGTGATAATGTGTCTGCTCAGCGACGCCGCTGTCATCGAGCAGTGGCCGGTGATCAAGCGCCACCTCACCCCCGGCAAGGCGCTCTATTTCAGCCACGGATTTGCCATCAACTGGAGCGACCGCACCGGTGTGGTGCCTCCCGCCGACGTGGATGTGATCATGGTGGCCCCCAAGGGATCGGGCACCATGCTGCGCGTGCTGTTCAAGGAGGGAAAGGGCACCAACTCATCGTTTGCCGTCTATCAGGACGCCACGGGGCGTGCCCTTGACCGCTGTCTCGCCCTCGGCATAGGCATAGGGTCGGGCTATCTGTTCGAGACCACCTTCGAGCGCGAGGCCGTGAGCGATCTGGTGGGTGAGCGCGGCTCGCTGATGGGGGCCGTGCAGGGGCTGTTCCTCGCCCAGTATGAGGTGCTCCGCGAGAATGGCCACACACCCTCCGAGGCCTTCAATGAGACGGTCGAGGAGCTGACCCAGTCGCTGATGCCCCTCTTTGCCGACCGCGGCATGGACTGGATGTATGCCAACTGCTCGACCACGGCCCAGCGTGGCGCGCTCGACTGGATGGGCCCCTTCCACGACGCCGTGAAGCCGGTGATGCTCCGCCTCTATGAGGAGGTGAAGGCCGGCCGCGAGGCACAGAAGTCTATCGACTCAAACTCGCGCCCCGACTATCGCGAAGGGCTCGAGAAGGAGCTTGCCGCCATGCGCGAGAGCGAGATGTGGCGTGCCGGGGCTACGGTGCGCACTCTGCGCCCCGAGGCAGCCGGCAAGAAATGATGATTTTTCTCCGGAAAACAGGATTACAGGGATTTTACCCCCGCGATATTCCCCCTCGGCTCAGCCGGCGGGGAATATTTTGTCATTGAGCACCCTGTCCATGGCCGCGAAGTGGCGGCGGGCGTCGGAGGTGGTCAGATACTTGTCGATGATGTCTGCGTGCTCCTCGTTGTGGAGGTCGGTGCCGAGGAAATCCACCAGCCCTTTCTCGAGCAGCTCCTCGGCCACTTTCTTCTCAGGCTTGCCGTAGGCGCCGGCCAGCGAGAGGATGTTGATCTGGAAGTAGGTGCCCGTGCGGTGGATGTCGAGATAGCGAGCCATCGAGCGGTCGTGATAGTAGAAATATCGCTCGGGGTGGGCCAGAATGGGGCGCATCCCTTTGATGCGCAGGTCATAGAGGAATCGGTCGAGCTGCCACGGCTCCTGCATGTAGGAGTTTTCCACGAGGATATAATTGTCGGGCATCAGTTTGATCTGGCCTTTGCCGAGCAGCTCGCGGAAGTAGTCGTCGATGCGGTTTTCGGACGCGCGCGAGAGCTGCAGGTCGTTGCCACGCTCCTTGAGGGCTGTCTGCAGCTCCTCGAGGGCGGGATCGAGTATTTCGGGAGTGTTCTCAAACGAACACTCCGTGACGTGCGGAGTGGCTATGATGCGTTTTATGCCCCACTTCTGCATCCTCTCCACGAGGTTGACCGAAGTCTCAACGTCGGGCGACCCGTCGTCGACACCCGGCAGGATGTGGCAGTGGATGTCGGTGGAGACAGGGAGCCGGATGGCTTCTTTTTTGCTTCTGAATATGTTGAAGATGGACATTGCGCTATGGTTGTGGTTATTAATATATAACAACGTGGCGGGAGCGGGGTTTATTATATGCTCTCCCGGCCTGTGGGTGTGTGGCCCGGGGCAGCGACGGCGCCCGGGAGGGAAAATGAATGTAAAATTACTGTTAAATTCCGAATTTGTGAAGCAAATAGGCATGTGAATATGAATTTTTTTGTAATTTTGCATACTTTCCCCCTTTGCGGGGTTGACGGGCGTCACGATCCGATGCCCTGACATAGTGCAGTGAACAAATCAAAAATCATAATTTCAATACCCAGACATCAGTTGACATGAAGAACTCAGTCATCACACTGGCCGCTGTGGCAGTAGCCGCCCTCTCGGCGCAGGCTCGCACCCTCACACCGGCCGAGGCTCTCGGACGCGCCATGCGTTCGGCCGACCTCCCCGCAGCTGTTGCGTCCATGCGTGCACCGGCTGTCGTCACCCCGACATATACACTCGCCCAGCTTGACTCTCAGGCGCCGGCCCTCTACGTCATCTCGCGCGGCGAGGGTGAGGGTTGCCTCGTGCTGTCGGCCGACGATGTGGCCGCTCCTCTGCTGGCTTACACAGATGAGGCCTTTGACATGGAGTCGGCTCCCGAGAATTTCAAATGGTGGCTCTCGCAGTATCAGGCCGAGATCTCGGAGGCTGTGGCTCAGGGCCTCCCCGCCTATGACGAGGCAGCCTCCGCCCCCTCGCGTGCCAACATCGCCCCCAAGTGTACCACCAAGTGGGATCAGGACGCACCCTACTGGGAGAAGTGTCCCACCGTCAACGGGGTCCACACCTACACCGGCTGTGTGGCCACGGCCATGGCGCAGGTGATCAACTATCACAAGTATCCCGCCAAGGGCACCGGCACACATTCCTACACATGGAACAACCGCACCCTGAGCTTTGACTATGCCAACACCACCTTTGACTGGGCCAACATGCTCGACGTCTACACCTCGTCGGCCACCACAGCCCAGAAGAATGCTGTGGCCACGCTGATGTATGCCTGTGGCGTGAGCGTCAACATGTCATACGGCACCGGTGCCTCGGGCGCCGTGTCGCAGAGAGTCCCCGCCGCCCTGCGCGACAACTTCGGCTTTGACAAGGCTGTCCACTATGAGGACCGCCTCGTCTACACCTCCACCGGCTGGGAAGACCTCGTGTATGATCAGGTGGACAAGTGCGGCCCCACCTACTACAGCGGCCGCGGTGAGTCGGGTGGCCACGCCTTTGTGGTCGACGGCTACAAGGACGGCTACTTCCACTTCAACTGGGGCTGGAGCGGCGTCAGCGACGGCTACTTCCGCCTCAACGGCCTCACCCCCGGCACTCAGGGCATCGGCGGTAACTCTGACGGCTTCAACACCAATCAGGCCATCATCGCCGACGTGCGCAAGCCTCAGGCCGACTCGCAGCTCGCCCTCCCCTACATCATGTGCACTGTGCCCATGGAGGCCAAGGTCAGCGGCACCCGCCTCACCATCGACGGCCCGTTCCTCAACTACTCGGCCTTCAGCTTCACCGGCGGCTACCGACTGGAGTATCGCGACATCAACACCGGCGAGGTAGTCAAGGTGCAGACCACTACGGCCACCTCCATGCAGCCCCTCACCTCCCTGCAGTCGATCTCGTTCTCGGCTACGGCCATCCCGCAGGGTGAGTGCTATGCCTATCTGCAGGTCTACAACGGCGACGTGGTGGCTCCCATCCACTTCTCGCCTTGGAATCCCGGCGGATATATCATCACCAAGCGCAACGGCACCAGCATCTCGGTAGAGACTCCCCGCGGCGTGCTCACCACCGGCGAGATGACCGTGGTGTCGCCCATGTACACCAACCGCCTCTTTGCCGTTGATATCCCCTACACATACACCGGCACCGAGGATGTGCTCGTGGCCGTGATCCCCCAGCTGCGCAACGCCGCGGGCACCACCGTCAGCACAGGCGAGCGCTTCAACGCCATCGTCGAGCCCGGCCAGAACAAGATCCAGTATACCGGCACATGGCTCACCTCCGTGGCCAAGGGCACATATGATCTGGTGATGGTGAGCGACGCTCCCGTCAACAGTGTCAACGGCACATACTCCGACGTGCTCGGCGGCCCCGTCAGCGTCACCCTCTCGCAGCAGAGCGGCGCCACCATGCTCACCATCGCCGCTGCCGACTGGAGCATCGAGGAGGCTGAGAATGTCGATCCCACTCATCTCACCGTCAAGGCCAATGTGAACTGTCTCATGGGCTATTTTGCCGGTGCCATCGTGGCCCGCATCTACGAGAACGGTCAGACATCATCCTACCCCATCACCGAGATCCGCTCGGACAACGTGTTTATCGCCGGCGGTCAGAAGCCTGAGGTGACCATCACGGGCGAGATGCTCGGCGGCGTGGCCGGTCAGACCTATCAGATGCTCCTCTACACCTCGGAGGGCACCAAGCTCACCACCCAGCCCAAGTCGTTCGTGCTCGGCAGCGAGACCGGCATAGAGTCTGTGGTGACCGGCGATGCCAACCTCCCCGTGGAGTATTTCAACCTTCAGGGTCAGGCCGTGGCTCGTCCCGAGGCCGGCACTGTGGTGATCCGCCGTCAGGGTGACAAGGTGGAGAAGGTGATCGTCAAGTAAATTCACCCCCCACACTCTGTCTCTACAAGCGATGGACTCCCGTCTCACACTCGCCGCTGCTGCCGCCCTCGTGGCGGCAGTGGGCGGCGGGTGTTCTTCGTCTAAACAGGGGCTCGAGGCTACGGACCCGGCCCCGGTGGCTGTGGGTGTGGCGGCTCAGGAGGCTGCCATGGTGCCCCGCGCCGTCATCTACCGCACCTCGGCTCCCGCCGACTCGCTCGTGCCCGTCACCGTGAGTGGCGACGGTGTGCTCGTGTCGTTTCCCGCTCCCTCAGACCTCGGTGAGGCCCCCGTGCGCCTCGCCGACGGCTGGATGCTCGACACGCGCGGAGTGGGTGTCGACACCCGCTTCACCCGTTTCACCTATGCCGACTATCGCGCCCTGCCCGCCGCTCCGTCGCCCGAGCGTATCCTCGAGGCTATCGACCCCGCGGTGAGCGTGACGCAGATCGTGGTGCTCCCCTATGCGGCCGGCAGCGTGACTCCCGCTCTGGCCGACCGCCTCATACGCGCCGGCCTGCCGGGGTGTAAAGTGATCAAGTAACCCTCCTTTTTCCACAGGATAATTTCTGACAATGGCTGTCAATGAAAAGATGAAGGCCCGATTCTGCGAGCTGCTGCGCTCCACGGGCCGTGAGAATATAGACTATGTGATAGAGGACCTCGAGGCGTGGGGATTCTTCGAGGCCCCTGCCTCGGTGAAGAATCATTTCAACTTTCCCGGCGGTCTGCTCGAACACTCCCTGAGCGTCTATGACGCGGCCGTGATGCTGCGCGAGGGGCTGCTGGCCAAGCGCCCCGATCTGGCCGAAAAGCTGCCGATGGACTCGGTCATCATCGCCTCCCTGCTCCATGACACCTGCAAGGCCAACATCTATCGCCTCGTGACCCGCAAGCGCAAGAACGAGGTGGGCATGTGGGAGGACGTGGAGGAGTATGAGGTCAACTACACCTCGCTCCCCATAGGCCACGGCGAGAAGTCGGTGGTGATGCTGCTGCGCAGCGGCCTCGACCTCGAGGACGATGAGATTCTGGCCATACGCTGGCACATGGGCCCGTGGTGTGTGGACACCACTCAGATCGAGCAGGACCGCAGCTATCGCACGGCCGTGGCCCAGTCGCCGCTGGTGCCGCTGATCCACAGCGCCGACACGGTGTCGTCTCAGCTCCTCGAGCGCAATATGTAGTCGGAATTTTTTGACCGATCTCTCCCCCTCGGGTTACTCACATCTTCAGGTATAAGGCGGCCTCTATACGGTCGCCTTTCTTATTGCCACGGCGGTGACCCGGCCCGGGGTGAGGGTGGGGTAGGAGAGAGCATAGCGTGTGCCGCGCGCCGTGGCCTCCCGATGGCCGGGGAGGATGGTGATGTCGGTGAGCGCGAGGCCGGGGGTGAGGGCGGCTTTGTAGACGGCCTCCTTTGCCGTCCATGCCATGAGGAGGTCTTGGAGCGATGAGGCCGGGGGGTCGGCCGGGGAGAGGAATTTGTGGCGGATCCGCTCCAGCTGTGCGCGCGCCGTCTCGGTGTCTATCCCCACAGGGCCCTCGTCGGTCACGGCGAGGATGCACAGGTCCACCGAGTGGGTGATGGAGATCCATCTCCCTGCGGCCATACCCTCGACATATGGGGAACCGTCGGGACGGTGGCGCAGTTCGGCCTCCGGGCCAAAAGCCATGGCCACAACGCTCGCCACGGCCTCGCGCTCGGCCTCGCGGCGCCCCTCGCGAGGGGTCGGGGGGATGGATCGGTAGTAGTAGCTTATCATCTCAGCTCCTGCAGCAGGTGGGTCATGTCGCGCTCTATGGCGTCGATGGCGGGGCTCACGGAGTCGAGCGGAGTGTCGGCGGGCAGGTCGAGGTGGAGCGCGCCGGTCAGCATGTATCCCCTCCCCGTGGCGAGGATCTGCACGGGGGTCGAGAGCGCCTCGCGGCTCACTATCATCATCCCCTCCCAGCCTCCGGCCGATGTGATGTCGGCCCTCTCGGCGCGGGCGCCCCCGAGGTTGAGGCTCACGCGCTCCAGCCTGTTGGCGGTCATCTCCTCGAGGCTCCCGTCGGCCACGGGGAGGAGCGACAGATAGAGCCGTCCCTCCCTGAATGTGGGATAGGTCACGTCGATCCACCATCCCCCTTGGCGCGGGGCCACCTGCGCGCGCGCCCCGGCGTTGAGGCTCAGGGCCACGGGCAGAGTGTCGGTGGCCGCGGTCTCATAGGCGGCCGCGGGCATCTCTATGCGGGGATATGCCCGCGGCAGGGGTGTGGTGCGGGTGTCAGTGCCCTGACAGGCGGCCAGCGCGAGGGTCAGCGACAGTGCGAGCGGGAGCGACAGCGGCGTGAGGCGTCTCATCATTCAGCGTTTTGCGCCGGAGCGGGGTCGAGCACCTTCACACGCACGTTGACTATGCGGTGGTCGCGCACCGAGAGCACCAGAAAGCGGCATCGGTCATAGGCTATGGACTCCTTCTCCTTGGGGAAGTCTCCCTTGATGGCCAGCAGCATGCCGGCGAGGGTCTCGCAGTCTTCGGTGACGGCGGCAAAGGCCTCCTCGTCGAGGTCGACGGCGCGGAAGAAGTCGTTGAGCAGCGTCTTTCCCTCGAATACGAACGACCCGTCGGGCAGGCGGCGGTAGGTCTGCTCCACCTCGTCATACTCGTCGTCTATGTCGCCGACTATCTCCTCGAGCACATCCTCGAGCGACACTATACCCTGCGTGCCGCCATACTCGTCGATGACTATGGCCAGATGCACGCGGCGCGAGCGGAAGTCCTCGAGCAGGTCGTCGATCATGCGCGACTCGGGCACGAAGTATGGCTCGCGCATCAGGTCTTGCCAGCGAAATCCGGGATAGTCCGTGTCTCTCCCCACATACGGGAGCAGGTCGCGCGAGTAGAGCACGCCGCGGATGTTGTCCATCGATCCCTCGTAGACCGGGAGGCGGGCAAATCCGCTGTCGATGATCACCTTCATCACCTCGGCAAAGGTCAGTTCCACGTCGAGCCCCGTGATGTCGACTCGCGGGGTCATGACCTCGGAGGCGGTGGTGTCGCCAAACTTCAGTATCCCCTCGAGCATATCCTTGCTCTGCGAGTCGTCCACGCCTTGGGCTATCTCGAGGGCCTGCGAGAGGTCGTCGGCGGTGACCGAGACCTCTTTCTTGGTCACCACCTTGTTGACTATCCCCGAGCTCTTGACGAGGATCGACGATAGGGGATAGAACAGCTTCATCACCACGCCGATGGGGCCGGCGGCCATGCGTGCCCACGCCAGATTGTTGGAGTTGGCATAGAGCTTGGGCAGTATCTCGCCGAAGAGCAGGATGAGAAAGGTGAGTATCACCGTCTGCAGCACGAAGCTGAGCACGGGGCTCATCCCCTCAAACACGGGGCCGAGGGCAAAGTTGCAGAGCACCACGATGGTGACGTTGACCAGATTGTTGGCTATCAGGATGGTGGCGAGGAGGCGGTCGGGCTTCTCGAGCAGCTTCATCACTCGGTCGCCGGCGGGGTCTTCCTCGAGCTCGTCACACTGCACGGGGGTGAGTGAGAAGAATGCTATCTCGCTCCCTGACACGAATCCCGACACGAATAGGGCTACCACGGCGAGGAGCATGGCCGTGATCTGAGCGCCATCCATCGGGGCAATGGCGCAGGTCAGGGGGGTGTTGATGATCTCAAGCAGTAGATTCAGGGCCTGAGTGGCCGGTAAAGGGTCTGTGTCCAAAACAGTGGGAATAAGTGAGACATATGTGTGGGGAGAGAAATGAGCTGCAAAGTTAAGCAAAAAATCGCGTTTTTTCATCCCCGGCATAAAGAAAGTATATATAATAATGTATCCTCCCCCGGGGAGGGGTAACGGGGACGTATGTAGAGAGTGAGGAGTCATGCAGCTGCGTGTGTCGATAGGCAGGTCCATCTTTTCGGCGTCCCTGCCGGACGCCCTACGCTGGGGTGAGTATACCCCAATCGCCTCCGCTGCGCTGCGGCGAATGGGGTTACGATGGTTCGGCGTACTCCGCACGCCTGTCGCACGAGAGGGAGCTCGGCGCCGTGCGACGCCTGCGGGG
>CAZAWC010000069.1:0-13171 GCA_964488595.1 uncultured Staphylococcus sp.
AACAGCGCCCATAGCACCTATGCCGTTTGGCGTAAAGGGGAACTCCCTTCCGGCATGATGCGCCCGCGATTTCAATGTGCTCTTTCCTTGGGAGGCGGGGGAGATGCAGAGCTCCCCAGCCTTTCGGGAACCGGTGCCTCACGGCGACGCTGCCCTGTCTGCCTTCGCTGGCGCCTCGCGGCGCGGGGAAGGGCTATTTCTTATATCACTATACTATTCCATAATTCATCAAACTGTCACATAAGCTTTAAGCGATTCGTAAATAGGTATTGTTTCTTGTCAGAGGATATACCAGAACCTCTTGACTTCCTTTCCGGTGAATATCTTTCGTCCGTTGGTGGCGAGCTTCCAGTCGATGCCGCCCTGGCGCTTGCCGAGCGCGGCGTACTTGGCGAGGGTGAAGCGGCTGATGCCGAGCACTTGTGCCGCCTTGCCTATACCCCCTTTCCAGCTGTCGGGGATTTCGGGGCAGGTTGCGACGAGGTTCATGTCTCACCTCCTTCCCTGCCCTCTTCCTCTCCGGTCACGATGTCGTAGAGTTCCCTGAAGGTCGCCTCATACCAGTGGGGCTGTGTCTCGTTCTGATTGCGTGGGCTTACGACGTTCTCGCCGTAAGGTCTCCCTTTCTCCGTGATGGACTTGAAAGGCTTCGTCTTGCCTCCGGACGCGGGGCGCGTCTTGGTTTCGAGGTAGCCGTGCCGGGCAAGCAGCTCGTTGAACTTGATTGAGCTTATGCCGGAGCCGATTCTCTTAAGGAGTTCCTTGGCGGAGTAGTGGACACCCTTGGAGGGCACGTAGTCGGGCACAGCAAGGTTGTAGGGTTCGGCTATCGACTGGTAGAGGGAGAGGCGCGAAGCGTCGTTGAGTCTGAGCGTCGAGGCAAGCCGCTCGGCGATGAAGAACTGCGCTTCAAGGAAAGGTATGTGGGAAGTACGCGGGTCGGGGGCAGCCTGCTGCATCCTTTCTTTCTCCAGCTCCTCCCAGCGGAGCACGAGCTTGGCGCGGGCTTCATCGTTGAACTTGGTGGCGATGTAGAGACACTCTGTCTTGGTGAGCTGATAACAAGGAAGGTTTCTACCTGTAGAATCCTTATATTCACTCAGCGCAAATTTGCGCCCAGTAATTTTCTCCCACGCTAACTCCATATTACGGATAGCTCTCATCACATCCTTATGTTGCTTCCCGGTCAACTCTGCGATTTGCAGACTACTCATTGTCTGCTGGGAAGATGTCGTTACAAGTGCGTTCATTGCTCGCCTCCTTTCTTGTATTCCACGACGACCGTATTGGTGGTCACGCTCCGTGAAATCGCCATTGTCGCTTTGTCAAGCCCCAGCTCACGGCGGATCTGGTAGGCGGTCATATAGCTGGAGTCGAGGTCTGCCGCGCCGTCGCATTGTATCACAAGGCGGTTTCCGGGACGTAAATTTCTAATAGTGTCGCGTGTTACCATTCTTCAGTTAAATTATTACTTTAAATATTTGGTAAAATAAAGGCGAATCACTATCTTTGCATTGGGAAATAATAGGTTGCTACAATAGCGACCCGCCTTTGTATTGCCTTAAATCTTGCTCTTAACTTAAGGACAGTGCAAAGGTACAATGAAATTATAGTACAACCAAATTTTGTACCATAAAAATATCGTACAAAATATATTTTTAACATTTGGCACATTATTAGCATTAATGTGCAATAATCGCGAAGCCTATGATAGACAGACCTTTGCTTTCAAAAAGACTAAACGCAGCTTATGAATACCTGCGCAGTCAAGGCGCGGTGCATACTATAACAGAGTTTGCTACTGCACTTGGAAAATCTCAGGGGGATATTTCAAGTGCGCTCGCAGCTAAAGGAAGAGTAATGACCACTGGACTATTACAGCGGGTTTATGATACATTTCCAGAATATTTTAATAAGGAGTGGTTGTTGACCGGGGAGGGCGAAATGGCGAGACCGAGCCGGGAAGTGCGTCCTCATTTTGAGCAAAGGGTTGCAGCCGGATTCTTGGACGGCATATCTAAGGGAGAATACGGGGACGATCTTAGGCCCATTATTCCTTTCTTGAGAGACTATGACTTCACGATAGAGGTCAGAGGTAAGTCGATGCTTCCATATTACAGGGAGGGGGATATACTTGCGTGCCGTATTTCCAAAGATAGGAATAACCCGCCTATCGGCAAGGTTTGCGTCATAGACGCGAAAGGCGGAGCGGTGGTGAAGGAAATTTCCAGGGTCAATGAGCAAGAGGGAACCGTTACCTGCCATTCTTATAATGAGGCGCCTTTATATAAGGATTATGATCTGGAATTTGAGGATATTAACCAAATAGCGGTCGTGGTCGGCTCGATCAGGGCAGAAGAATAAGATACTATGCTTGGCTTTTTTCATATTGTAATATCAGAGTTATTATTTGCCATAGTAATGATTATTGGTATGATATTGTATCTTCTAATCAGCTATTGGTGGATAACAGCAGCAGTAATAATAGGAATTTGGTTTGCGATAAAGTGGCACGATAGAAAAATAGACAAGCTTGTTAGTGCGCAAGGAGTAATATCTCCGCCAGAACCAAATAAAAGAAACGTGCCTACGCCTACTACCATAAAAATACTTAAACTCTACAAGGGGCGCGAAACCAAACTCAATACAATCTATATTCATAGAAAACTCGGAAGCTTGGAAGATCTTGAGAACTCGCTTATGCTACTTGTGGAGCAGTGCATGTTGAAAGTCGAAGTAAAGTACGAGAATACCTACTACGTAATCACGCAAAGTGGTATGTTGCACCGAAATAAAAATCTGTATAAATAATTATGAAACGACTGGTTTGCTTTACACTCTTTACCTTTATTCTTTTGTGTGGCTGCAATAAGACGTACGATTTAGACGGGGCAGCCCTTGGCCAAGATAGAGGAGATTTCATTGTGCCACTTTATAAGAAGGCCAAGATAACATCAGAATATGACAATACACTGAAACTGCAAGGCGTAATACCCTTATTTGGCACAACTTGGGAGAAAGGGAGTTTTACATTTGAAGATGATAAATTGGCTGAACTATCTGTAAGCAGACCTTTCAGCTCCATTCCAGAATCTTCCATAAACAGAATAAAGAAGATTATGAAAGACAAGTGTGGGGGAGCCTATACGGACTATGCCAGCAACACCGTTGTCTATGGATCTGACAGGGAAAAAGATTGTCAGGGAGCAATCATGGTGAACATAGATGATGATATTTTATTCGTAACAATTAAAATTATTAGATAATATGGATATTTTCAGAGACTTTGCTTATGCCATCCTCAAATTCAGCGATGGTTCCTATTTCATTCCAGGCACACGAGACACAGCGTTGAGCGATGAATTTGACAGCCTGGAAGGAGAATACTTTTCCGAGGGTCCTTTCGGGGCGGGATGGAAGTTTACCAACGCCGAATATATGGAAGATCTAAGGGTGTTTCTAAAGGAACAGACTATACCATACATCTTTGCGGACCACATAGACATGGAGCTTCACAGCTACCTCTAAGCTCGCTTTACCCTCTTTTCTCTCAAATAAGTTTGTTGGGAAATGTCGCAGAACACAAAGCCTTACCACACCATCAGGTCGGTGTCGGAACTCCTCGGGGTACCGGCATCGACGCTGCGCTATTGGGAGACGGTCTTCCCCCAGCTCTCACCGGAGCGCACCAGGTCGGGGCAGCGCCGCTACACCGTAGTCGATGTGGAGACGGCACGGCGCATAAGGGAGCTGCTGCACGAGAAGGGACTGAAGATAGAGGCTGCAAAGGAGATAATCGGCTCCACACGCAAGCATCCTCCACGGAACCGTTTCATATGCGGATCCAGGGAGGATGCTTGCGACCTTCTGCGCGAGGTCACGAAAATGGTGGGCGACAACCTGCACGCCGTGGCGCGCATCGAGGCGGTGGAGGAATGGCTCAGAGGGCTATCGGGTTAGCGTCGGCTATCCAGTGGCACAGGGTCGCCTTGGAGAGGGGCTTGCCTGAGCGTGTGCAGAACACGTCTGGCTGGAGGGCGTGGAGGCGGTTGAACTCGTCAACTATATCCTTCCGCGGCATACCCGACGCAGCCTTCTGCATCGCCCACTTGTAGCCAACCGACTGCTCCTTCCACGCCATCAGCGCGTCTGCCTTCTGCTTTGCCGCCGCTTCCTGCGCGGCGCTCATGTCGCACCCTTTCTCGTTGCCTATCCTCGTCTGCACCTTGCCTGACACGCGGGCGACACGGCAACCGTTCTTCTCCAGCTCCTGCCTCATAGCCTCGTAGCCCGCCTGGCACCGTTCGGCACGCAGTGAGCGTTCCATTTCAGCAAAGGCAGCAAGCATGGTGAGGATCATGCGTCCCGCGGCAGTCTCATTCTCTATGGTGTGCCCGTCGAGCGTGACCAGCTTCACGCCTTTGCCCATCGCGAAGTCAACGAGGTCGAGAACGTCCTGCACGGAACGTCCCAGACGGTCGAGCTGGCAAGCGTAGATTATGTCGCCGGGCTGTGAATCGCTTATGACCTTGTAGATCTTGCGCTCGGTGAACCGGGTGTGCGACGTCACCTTCTCGCTGACGAACTGCACGGTCGCCGGGTCAATGCCGTGGTCCTTGAAATACTCGTTGAACTTGTAGACCTGGCGGTCGTAGTTCTGCTTAAGAGAACTTACACGTATATATGCTGTCTTTTTCATTGTCTTTAATTGATTTTAATTGTCTACTGGTTTTTGTCTTTCCCTACATTGCCAATTGCCTCCCCGAAGAAAGCGACGAAGCCGGGGACCAACGCTATGAACATTATCGCCACGGGCAGATATATGTATATCAGAATCCCTTCCGCCAAGCCCAAGATGATGCAGAGCACTGCCTTTGTTGAATCTTTCATTTCCTCTTGATTTTAATTGTTGTCATTTCACGTCTCCACCGTTCTTCAGCGCCTCCCCCATAAAGGGCACACAACAGCCGGCAAATGCCATGAAACAGAAAATATATTCATAGAATATCGCCATCAGGACAATCAGCGCAATAAGTCCTATTATCATGCCTACTTTCCAGCGACGGTGTTCCTTGGCGGCATCAATAGCCAATTCTTTGTCAAGGGCCTTTTCGAGGGCATCGGCTTCCTGACACCTGCCTTCCCTTCTGGCGTCGAGGATTTCCCCGACACGGCTTAACAATACGTTATCTTTCATAAATTCGGGTTTTGTCTCCCCTACTCCGTCAACACATTTCGGGGAGGTTTTATTGTTTATTCTTCCTTCGCCAACGGCATGAGCACAGAGGTGCGGTATTCACCCATGAAGTTAAAAGGGTGATAGCTGTCGGTGAGACGCATTTCGCCGTTGAAATCGCCGTCAACGCTCAGGTGGAACAGCGGCACCCAGAAGGTTGCTTCCATCTCGAAGTCGGGCTGCTCATGGAGGTCAAACTCCGCCACGGCCACTTCTTCCCATTCGTAATTGTCGTTCCGCCGCTTGATTGTCAGCTGCACGGTGTCGGCATAGGGCGAAACGTGCAAGGTCACGCGGTTGCTCTTGTCCCAGCTCCCGGACGAGTCGGGGGTGGCTTTGCCCATGTGCTCCCTAACCCAATCACGCATAGGCTTCAGTGAGTCTCTGACTATCCGGATAGCCCGCTCCCTTTCTTGTTTCAGGATGCGCTCCGCATCTGGAAACCTCTGGTTCCCCCGCTTGGCCTCGTCATACTGCATGAGGACTCCCGGAGCCTCACACGCCGTCACGTCGAGCTTGCCGTTCGCGTCTTGCCATACGGCCACGTCAACGGTCTTGCCCGCAAGGTGGCTGATTGCCTTGGGATCGATGTTGCACTGGAAAGGGCGGTAGTATATCGTCCCGCCTACCTCCTTCTCCTCTCCTGCCGGCCATTCGCCGTTGCACGGCGCCTTCACGCACTGGAGTATGTGGGTGTCGCTGGCGTACATCTTGCCGTTCTCGGGCACGACGCATACGGCTGAGAGCTGCGGCATCGTGTACTGGCATTTCTTGGGATTGACACACTTGTTGAGGTTCTTCACCTCCTTGGGGATGTCGATGGTGAACCACGCGATGGGCTCGCCTTTCTCACGCAAATCTTTCTCACAACCGATATGTTTGATTGCAGATTTTTCCGATGTCTTGATGGGTGTTTCGTTTGTTGTCATAGTCTTATATGTTTTTAGAAGTTATAGTTGGTGAATGTTATCTCTATACCAAGATTTTCAGCTCGTTCTGTCAGGGCTTCCTGGAGCTCCTTGTGGGCTTTCTCTTCGGTGGTAAAGCCGTGATCGCTTGGAAGCTCCCAGAAATAGACACCGGGCTTGTTGCGTCCTTCGTTGACCGTGCCAACGAGCTTGCCGGATTCGGCGTTGCGGTAGTTGTAGCCCTTCACGGTCTTGATGATGTTTATCTTTATTTCCATAGCAGAGGCGTGGGTATGAATCTGTCATATGCGATCGGATGCTCGTCGAGCTTGGTAAATCCCCGTTTTTCGAGCCATTTGGCCCCCCCACGCTCAGTTTTGTAGGTCGGGCTGCTGCATCCCCTATCCGTGAGGGCATAGTAGGGGCGCTCCCAGCAATCGGCGAGCTTAACGAACACTGCACGGCTTTCGCCGTTTGTGTATCTTGTGTGCATATATGGCGTTATTCCCATATGAGCTTGTGTATTTTGGCTTTATTTGCCTGGTTAATGATTTAAAAAGTGAGGAGAGAAGATCTGTCCGGCTTAGTCGGTTATTCTGAAATAATATGCGTAGTCGTCCTCGTTCAGGTTGTCTTTTGCCCATTGGTTGACTACATCCCACATGCGGAAGTACAATCGGCTTATCATGTTGAGCGGGGTTGTCTCCGGCTCCTTGTCGCGGTAATAAAAGCATCCTTTATGGTTGAGCACAAGCGCCAGTTCTGTAAGATACTCAACATCACTGTGCCACTCCTTAAAGGCACGTTTGAAGGTGTCTACAATCGCTTCTGGGCCATATAGGTCGGCTATGCAGAAGTCGTCCCAGAACGTTGTCTTAGGCTCGTAGCCTATCTCCTCCGCCATAGTCCATTCGGGGAGCTTGGGCATTGTGATCGTGCGCTCTTTCGGCGTGTCGCCTGTCATGTCAATTACGTGTATTTCCATAAGATTTTACATTTTGATGGTTAATGACTGGTTCCCCGGCTCGGTCGCGGGCCGTCGGTGTCATCAGCACGGCCGGGGATGGTGGGTTATCTGTTCTTGATAATTACACTGCTTGCTGAAACTATGGCAAAATGCCGTGCAGCGTAGTGTTTAAGGTTTGTAACTCCATATGCTTTGCGGTAGCGTTTTAATGCTTCTCGTGCCTCTTTGCGTGTGGCAAATAATATTGCATGACCTTTGAAGTAAAAGGGAGGGTTAGTGCTTTCGCCGCAATATCCGAAGATGCCGGCGCCGTCGTTATATGTCAAATAATATCCTTCCATTGCTATGGTTTTTGTTTTATGCTATTTTACGCGCTTTCCCATTTCGGAGGATGTAACGACCGATTGAAGACTCTTCGATGTCGCACACCTGAAAATAGAAGGTTTCAGGCGTATGCAAGCGACCGTTAACGCGCTTCTTTAGTTGTTTGTGTGCTGCTCTTATGATTTCAGCAAGAGTGTTTGCTTTAGAGATTACACAGCTTTTTATGTGCTGATAGTCCCAATATTCGCCGTTAGGGAGATAGATATTAACGGCATATTCTTTGTTTGCTTTAACTTTCATTGTCTTGTTTGCTTTGTGGCGGCTTTTCGCCGCCGGGTTGATAATCTGTATAACTGTGAGGAGAAACGAGGAGAGAGGAGGGTTTAACGGTCAGCCCAATAGGTTCTGAAGCTCAGTTTGCCGGTGCCGTAGCGTTTGAGCCATGAGTTACAGCGTCGCTCCATCGCATCAAGCGCAATCCGGTATCCGGAAAGCAGGCGTTTGCGGTCGTCGTCGCTGAGGGGCTTGAAATAACCTTTGTCATACATTGATTGCAATTGGGGGTCGTGCCAGCCGAGAGCCTCACGGCAGTTTGTTGATTCCGGAGAAATGTTGAGCCATTTAAAGTTCCATTGATTGCGCTCCTTACCATACCAGTTGCCCAGCCACAGTTGATTGTAATATTGCTTGCCCGAGCCGGGGTTGGTGAAGTCCTCAATCAGTTCTCTGAATCCGTCGGTATTCTCCCCTATGAAGTGATTGCGCATTGATTGTTCCGTCTTCGTTATCCTGCAATGCTCCTCATAGTTGGGTCCCTCGTCATGGTGCCAAAATTCGGTCTTAAGCTCCGGCTTGCTTATAGGCACGATTTCACCGCCTGAGAGCTTGACCACGACATTATATCGCTTGTAGTAATACTCCTCATCACCCATTACGTTTTTAGCCCATTCGCGGCGCTCGTCGTCGGTCATGATCCAGTCGGCAGAAGGTTCCGGATTGTTGCCCTTCCCCGGCTCGTTGACCGTCGGGAGCTCGTCAAGCTCATAAAACTTGTATCTGATCTCGTAGTCCTCAAACATGCGTATAAGCGCATCAAGGCTCTTTTTGCGTGGGAATATCCAGCCGGGACCGCAGGAGAGGCGGTAATTGTATTTTCCCCCGATTGCATAAAGCTCGTCAGTCAGAACGCCATCACGCTCAATCAAGAGAGCGACCGCTTTTTCTGAATAGTTCACCAGCTTGAAATAAATATCGTCCATAACTAATTGTTTTTGATTGTTGGATCCCGCCGCCGGAGTTCAACCGGCACAAGCCAAGCCGGACGGGAATTGAGGAGAGAGAGTAAGAGAGGATTAGGCAAGCCCCCATTTTGCGCGGATCACACCGCCACAGAGGCAGCCACGCACACCGCAAAAGTGACGGTTAAGGCGGTTAAGCTGAGAGCCTGAAAGGACATCTATAAGCCCCACAGAGCCGTTTTTAAGCTCCTCAAAATCTGAAGAGGAGATTACAACGTTAATGTCGCTGGAAGGGTGGAAACCGCCGGAGAGAGTTATTTTTACATTCTTTTTCATTGTCTTGTCGTTTGATTATTATTCATTTATCAATTCAGCCACAGCCGCCTGTATCTCACTTTCTGAATATTCCGATAATTCCGGGTCAGCGTAGAGAGCAGCCATTAACGCCGATAATTCAAACTCATAGTTTTCGCCGTCTTCCTTCGCCGTCTCGATCATGTCGAGGGCGGCGGCATGGTTGAGAAGTATGTAATTAGCCAGATCCATAATTATTAATGTTAGTTATCACATTACAAAACCGAGAGAGAAACCAAGCCACAGCAGGCCCCAGAGAGCCACGACACCGGAAGCACACGCCAAGAGCACCAGGAGCCACGCACCCATACCGCCCAACGAGTTGAGCCACGGACGCAGAAACGACCGGCGGAACTCGAAACGGGCAAACCTGGAGCCGAACAAATAGCCCTGGAGGAGGAGAGACAACACACGGAGAAGATTATTTAATGATACTGTTATATATGATTTCATAAGGGTATTATTTTGGCCGTACAGAGCTTTTAAAGCCCTGATGGAAGTTATATTATAAAGTTTGGAAAGTGGAGGAGAGAGGACCGGAGGCGGCATTAACACCGCCCCGGTGTTATTTAATCATCTTTGCAATTTGTGACTCAGATTTACCGGCTAAAAGATAGTAACTAAATATATTGTCGGAAGTCACACCCATTCCCACAACAGATTTTTTAACCCTGTGATCATCTTGAAGGCTACCGCCGGAAGTGACAAAATGAATATCACTAACCCCGGAGCACTCATTAAGATAAAGGCAGTGACGACGCATGAAAGAAGGATGCACGACCGGATAAACCATCTTAAGCAGGTTGAACGGTTGCCCGGCAGACTTGATTTTTACAAGCGCGTTGAATTGTTCCGTGTCGGTATACACAAAATAACCCACATACAATTCAACACGTACCCCGGAGGACTCCAGACCAGAGATAACATTAAAAAGAGCGGCGGCAGTCCTTTCTATTTTCGTGCCTGGAATATCGAAACCAACAGCGCAGTTATATACGATAGTAACCACCTTTTTTGGAGTCTTAACACGGCGTTGGTTAATCATGTTAAGAGGATTGCCCGCCAAATAATTTGGGACGTTAGGAGCAAAACCCACCACGGAATTATAAATAACGCGCTTAGGAGTTGTGGCACCGGCGGCGGAGGTCATATAGCTTTGCACACGCTTTGCGCCCTCATGCCAGCCCTGGAGCATCAAGTCATTGGCAGCTTCAAAAGATTCGGAATTAAAATACATTCCTTTGCGGTTTCTGAGTCTGTAATCATTCTTATGGGAGTGGGTATTGTATTGGTTAAAAGCCCCACACGGCGATGCAGATGCCAAGAATGAAGAGAGAGCCGTTAACGATTCAAATTTCTTGCTAATAGCTTTAGTTTTCATGTCCTTTTCTTTTTAAGCGCCGGAGCGGGAGAGGCACCCCGGCAACAGTGATTAATTAAGCGGCCAATTCTTTAAGAGCGTCAAACCATACGCCACGCCCGCGACATTCAGAGGCCAGGAGTGAAATTTGATCTTTTTCAATTCCTTTTATTAGGAGCATAGAAAGACATTCGGAGGGGGTGAAAATATTGCGCATCTTTGCAATATTTTCGATTGCGCGGTAAGAGGCAATTATTTGCACACCGCAAGCGGAAGCAGCCCGACGGACCTCATGAATGAAGTTAACTAACTCTTGATCCCCGTTAGCTTTGTTAAGCTCAATTTCATCGTCGTAACCGACAGGAAGTACCGCAAAACGGTCGAGAGTTGCGCCGTCTAAACAGTTGCGCCCCTCATATTCCATTGTTGCGCCGCGGCCTATGGTATTGCCGGCAGCGATCACCCTGAAATCTTTGTGAGCCTCGACACGACCCACACCGGGAAATGTGAAGTAACCATTAGCAAGAGCCAAGTTGAGAGTAACAGCCGCGCAAGGATCCGAGGCATCAAACTCATCGAGCATATAAAGGGCGCCAGTTGTAAAAGCCCTATAAAATTCTGTTTCCTGATATTTGCCGGAAGCATCGACAAAGCCGGTAATTTGGAACTCATTGCAGATTTTCTGATCGGAGAAGAACGGCACACCGAGAGCGGCGGCGGCTTGTTTGCAGAGGTGAGTTTTCCCGGTACCGGCGGGACCATACAAATATACGTTGATTCCGGCGTTGAGGAGATTAACAACCTTTGCCAACTGTTTGTGTGCCTTCCCTTCAAACTCTCTTATCTCGTTGGGAGTTTGCACGCGGATAAGGTCAACAGCAGGAGCAGAAGCCGAAGCAGTTTTAACCGCCTCATCCACGAGACCGGCCGCCCAATTGTTAACAGCCGGAAGAATAGCACCGGCGACCATAGGAGCCAGACCACCCACAGCAGGAGCCAAAGCAGCGTTAAGACATTCGGAAGCGTCAACCGTGGGAAGCTCAGCAGGAGCACCCGAACCGGCAGCAGCAGGAGCACCGGCGGGAGCTGAACCAGTGGCAGCCGCGGGCGCTGATGAAGCGGCAGCAGTGGCAGCCGGAACACCGGCAGAAGCGGCAGAAGAAGCAGAAGAGCCACCACGCGAACCGGCAGCAGCGGCCACACGTGCATTGTATTCGGCCGATCCTTCCCACTCGACAACAGCGCCGGGAATAACGGCCTGAATGCCCTCAGTAGTGGCAGCCGGAAGGATCCACGCGTTGTCAAACTGATGAAGCGACAACTTACCACCCTGATTAGCCACCTCATTTTGACGATTGCGGACATCGAAGTTACCGACACCAAGAGAATTGCCGAAGTAGAGGAGGAGAGCCGCGGGAGCCTCATTGTAAGTTGCGACACCTGATTTCTTGCCGTTGACATAGCAACGTGTAAAAGTGAGTTCTGTAAACATGATTATTGAATTTAAAATTAGTTATTTATTGAATTATCGAAAGAGAGAAGATTATTTATAAAAATCGGCATATCTGGAGCACTCAGAAACGAGATACAGACCGAAACCCACGAGATATACAGCGGAAGAGAGAAGAAGCACAAGAGCGACAACATGACATTCAGCAAAAACAATAGCCATGCCGAGCGCGAAAGCAAACAGACCGGACAAAATAATGAGGAGGGAGAGAAACAAGTTAACCAGATTTTTCATATCTTTGCAGTTGAATTTAAAATTAGTTTTTAGGGGTGAAAGCCGTGAGGCCGTGAACCCCTTTTTTTATTGTCTTTGGGAAGAGTCTTATTTTCTTCCCTTTTGTTGACACAAAGTTAGTGAATTTTCGCGACCCGTGCAAACATTTAACACTTTTATTTTCAGCCACTTCAAACCGTAATTTCTTACTCATTCATATTAGCCCCGTACACACCCGCCACACCCGCCAGAAACGAGGTATTTATTTTTATCCCGACCCACACACCGAATTTTTAGGACACGGCACACGACACGACACGCCGTTAACATTCGCGTTCACATATGTTAAAATGCAGCAGTGACAAATTATCGGAGATTTTTGTTATCTTTGCAGCCGGGAAGCCAGGAGCACCGGGACCGGGCACGACCCGACAAGCCGGGCCCCTGATTAACTTCTCTCCGGTCGGAAACACCCACACAGGAACACCGACCAACGGCGAAGCTCATTGTCACCGGCCGATCACCTTCACACCGGAGGCGGCACCGAGGAGGACACGACCGGGACAGCACACCGGGAGAGCCGGAAATCTGTTTGGCTGATCACCTGATGAAGGAGGAAAAGCCACGGGCAAGAGAGGTTGATTGTTGGGTGAGATAGGGACGATTTTTGGAGACGGAAGAAGACGAGGAAAAGACCCGATTTTTTCACTTAACCAGCTCTATTTTAGACGGTTGACTAAAAATCGGGAAAATTGGGTGTATTTTTGGGGTGTTAGCGGTCCTTAACTAAAGACACAGAGCCCTAACCAACTGAATAACACGGCATAGGAGAGCCACCCGGAGCCAGAGCCGAAAGGGGTGCCGGGGGTAATCGGGACCGGCGATGCGGCGGGAATATGCGACCCGAAAAAATTTTTTCTTGATTTTTCCAGCCATTTTCACCGAAAGCCGCTATTTACTGAATCTCATCCTCACGACAATCACACGACAATCACGTTTTTACAATGTTTATTCCACTGTCTGTCAAGCATATTGTGATTGTGTGATGATGGTGATGGTCA
>CAZAWC010000070.1:0-13137 GCA_964488595.1 uncultured Staphylococcus sp.
ATAGTAGGGCAGGTGGTGGTCTGTGTGCAGGTACGGTGTGTTACGGCTGGACAGGTGCGGTAGCTGCTTGTGGGCAGGCGGTGGTCTGTGGGCTGGTGCGGGGGGATGGGCGTCCGGGAGGGACGCCGAATCATCGTAACCCCATTCGCCGCAGCGCAGCGAAGGCGATTGGGGCACGCGCGCCTCCCCCTCACAGGGCGTCCGGCAAGGACGCCGAATCTCGGGGCGTGGATGGGGAGTGACGGGTGATGACATAGTCGATAGGCAGGTACATCGTATCGGCGTCCCTGCCGGACGCCCTGAGCGGGGGTGTGTATACCCCACTCGCCTCCGCTGCGCTTCGGCGAATGGGGTTACGATGGTTCGGCGTACTCCGCACGCCCGTCGCGCGATGGTGGAGGTGGGGACGCCGTGAGACGCCTGAGGTGAGGTGAGGACGCCGGAGGCGCCTGCGGGGGAGGGGTGATAGTAGGTGGCTGTGGGGGAGATGTCGGGGCGAGGATCGGGAGTAGGGGGCGGCGTATAGTAGGGCAGGTGGTGGTCTGTGTGCAGGTACGGTGTGTTACGGCTGGACAGGTGCGGTAGCTGCTTGTGGGCAGGCGGTGGTCTGAGGCTGGTGCGGGTGGGATGGGCGTCCGGGAGGGACGCCGAATCATCGTAACCCCATTCGCCGTAGCGCAGCGAAGGCGATTGGGGTACGCGACCACCATTACAGGGCGTCCGGTAAGGACGCCGAATCTCGAGGCGTGGATGCGAGGGTGGGGCTGGACGTGTGTCGACGTCTGGTGATGTCTGTAGGGGGTGTTGTGGAATGGTCGATGTGCATTTTCATCTTTTCGGCGTCCTTGCCGGACGCCCTGAGCGGGGGTGTGTATACCCCAATCGCCTCCGCTGTGCTGCGGCGAATGGGGTTATGATGGTTCGGCGTACTCCGCACGCCTGTCGCGCGATGGGGGAGGTGGGGACGCCTTGCGGCGCCTGAGGTGGAGGAGGGGGCGTCTTGCGGCGCCTGAGGTGGAGGAGGGGACGCCTTGCAGCGCCTGAGGGGAGGTGAGGACGCCGGAGGCGCCTGCGGGGGAGGGGTGATAGTAGGTGGCTGTGGGGGAGATGTCGGGGCGAGGATCGGGAGTAGGGGGCGGCGGATGGACAGGTGCGGTAGCTGCGTCTGGGTACGGTTGTGGTCTATGGGTAGGTGTGCGGCGGTATAGTGGTGGTCTGTGTGCAGGTGGTGGTCTGTGTGCAGGTGGTGGTTTGAGACAGGTGCGGGGGATGGGCGTCCGGGAGGGACGCCGAATCATCGTAACCCCATTCGCCGTAGCGCAGCGAAGGCGATTGGGGTACGCGCGCCTCCCCCCTCACAGGGCGTCCGGTAAGGACGCCGAATCTCGAGGCGTGGATGGGGAGTGACGGGTGATGACATAGTCGATAGGCAGGTTCATCTTTTCGGCGTCCCTGCCGGACGCCCTATGCTGGGTGTGTATACCCCACTCGCCTCCGCTGCGCTGCGGCGAATGGGGTTACGATGGTTCGGCGTACTCCGCACGCCTGTCGCGCGATGGGGTGGGCGGCGCCTTGCGGCGCCTGAGGTGGAGTGGGGGCGCCTTGCGGCGCCTGAGGTGGAGTGGGGGCGCCTTGCGGCGCCTGAGGTGGGGACGCCTGAGGCGCCTGAGGGGAGGTGGGGGCGTATGCAACGGGGGTGGTCGATAGGCAGGTTCATCGTTTCGGCGTCCCTGCCGGACGCCTTGAGCGGGTAGTCGGTATACCCCAATCGCCTCCGCTACGCTGCGGCGAATGGGGTTACGATGATTCGGCGTACTCCGCACGCCTTTCGCGCGAGGAGGAGGTAGGCGCCTTGCGACGCCTGCGGGGAGGGGGCGTACTCCGCACGCCCGTCGCACGAGGGGGAGGTCGGCGCCTTGCGGCGCCTGAGGGGGCCGGGTGGGGGAGGGCGGTGAACTGCCTCTGAGGGGGTTGTGGTGAGTGTTGAAAGATTTTTTTGGGAAAATATTTTGTTATTTGAAGAAAGTGGCGTACTTTTGCACGAAATTCGATTTTTTAGAGTTTTCCAAAGTTATTTTACAAAACTTTAAGATACACAAAGGATAAATTAACTTCGATATAGAAAAATTTTTACACAACAATAAATAACTCCAATTTATTCACACAAATGATTTTCAAGAATCTTCTCAAAATCATGCTCCCCTCGCTGCTGGTTGCCGGCAGTGTGACGGCATTCGCCGCGGGAGACGCAGTGGTACGGTTGGCGAATAATACCATGACGACATGGGCAGACTTCACCAACGCCATCAACGACCCCTCGACTGCGGAAGTCAAGGCCACCGGCACCCTCGCCGCCGACAATGCGGCTCTCGTAGCCTATCAAGACGCTCAGGCCAAAGTCGTAACAGATAGTACTGCCTACGCAAATGCAGAGACTACTTACAATATCTCTGCGCTCACAGCCGCTGTCACAACAGCTACCACTGACTCGACCACATACGCCAACACAAACAAGGAGGCTATCGCCAATGCTGAGAAGGCATACAACGAGTCTGTTGCCTATATCCCCGTATTGGAGCAAGAACTCGCCGACTCAGTCACTAATTACAGCACGCTTCTTTCCCGTCAGCAGAAAGCTTATACCAATCTCCAGACTGCTATCACAAATCTCTCAAGATATGAGACAGCGTTGGCTAACTTGCCCAAAAAGAAGGTAACTCCCCAATATTTGCAGACTATATATGACGGAGCTTCGGCTTTTAATGAGTTTGAGAGTGGGGAATACACAGCCTATTACCGTCTACAACCATTTGGCCCAAATAATAAATACAATAGGTTGCTTATAACTTTCGGTACGGAGCAGCCTAATGATGGTGCATCATGGAGTTCAACAGATGACCCGAAGACCTTCGATTCTTATATTACCGATTTGGGCTCAGAGCCTAATCAATTTGCGATCTATTTGGGTCAGGAATATGTAGATGCAGGAAATAGCAATCCATATCTGACAATTTCCAGCTTCACTAAGGGCGATTATCCTGACATGATGACAGTCGTTCTTGACAAACTTGACACCACCATTGCCAAAATGCAGACAGAGGTCCCGGACACTGATTCTCAGGCCTACAAGACTGCTAAGGCGAATGTTGATGCAGCTCAGGCTGATGTTGATAAATATACAAGAGAGTTGAATGGTTTCCATCCTGCAAAAGATGGCAAGCCCGCATCCGATGGCTGGACTGAAGGCTCAAAAGAGGTTGACGGTATCAACGAGGTTATGGCTGCAAACGAACAGAAACAGCAGGATCTCAAGGCTGAAATTGCAAGCCGTAAGGCAGGCCTCCCCACAATCAAGGCTGCGTATGATGCTTTTCTGACTAAGCTGGACGAGCTTCACACTGCCATCGTCAAGGCTGAGGATGCGCTTGCTGAAGCAGAGGGCAAGATTGCTGATGCACTCGCAGCCCTCAATAGCTCGAAGGCTGACCGCGTGACAGCTGCTGTAGCGCTGAATAAGGAGTATGCCGCTGCCGACGCAGCTGCTACCGCAGAACTCTATCAGACCATCACCCTCACCGGTGATGTGACCGCAACCACCGAGATCACAAAAAACTATAACGGCACCATCAAAGGTGGCAAATATGTGATCAACAACAGCATTGCAGACAATGCCCCTATCTTTGCCGAGTTTTCGGGTACACTCACCAATGCCGGTATCAACGGCGCATTAGCAGAGGTGACCTCCGGCCGTTTTTATAATGTAGCCGTGATCAACGGCAGTACCCTCCGTCTCTATAGCGACGGCGGCACACCTACCACTCCCGCCAGCATCGGTGTGCTCGGCTACAATGCACGCGAGTTCTGCGGTGTAGACTTCACCACAAGAAAACTTGTAGGTCTCACTGACGCTACTATCGTTCACAGTATCGATGTCTACAACCCCGAGCAGCCCACTGTGGCCCCCACAAACTACTATGCTACTCAGACCGGCACGAAGTTTGTCACCTCGAACAATGCCAATCTGACCTTAGGCGCAAACGAGTTTGCCGTAGCTAAGAATACCATCTCGACCGAGATCGCCAATGTGATCTATCCCGACGCAAACGAGAATATGGTCTCGGACAAAGTGGTGATCACCGACAAGAAGGCTTTCTTCGCTCCTGTAGCTTTCGAGGCTGCTACTCTCTCTTATGACCGTACTTTCGCTGCAGATAACAGCACCGTGATCCTCCCCTTCCCTGTGAAGAAGTCTGATATGCCCGAGGGAGTCACCGCAGTCAGCACATATGACTCGGAGGAGGACAACATATTCTGGTTTACTGTAAAGACCAGCGAGATCGAGGCCAACACTCCCATGCTCCTCTCGGTTGATAAAGAAGTGCAGCTCACATTCGAGAACGTGAATGTGGCTCAGACCCCCGCAGACCAGTATAAGTTTGCCAACGGCTCGGACGAAAGCAAGAGCTTTGGTACATTCAAGACCCTCATCGGCCGCGATGAGGTGCTCGGCGCAGCTAACGCAGCACGAGTATACGGTCTGACCGGTGGCAAGTTCCAGCCCGCTACCTCGGCAGCTCAGTTCCCCGCTTTCCGCATGGTGATCTGCAGCGCCAACAAGGCGACTCCCGACTCAGCTCCCCGCCGCATAGGCTTCAAGGATGAGCAGGGCAAGGAGATCAACATCGGTGGCGGCACAACCGCTATCGAGGATGTAGAGGCTGACGCAGCCGAGCTGACCGTGAAGGGCGGCGTAGGCGAGCTGACCATCACCGCCGGTGCCGACTATGGCAAGGTAGAGATCTATGCTCTCGACGGCCGTGTGGCTGCTGTGGCCAATGTGACCGAAGGCGTCACCTCGGTAAGCCTCCAGAACGGTCTCTATATCGTGATGGGCAAGAAGGTGGTAGTGAAGTAATCGCCCCGCAAAGGAGATATACATCAAACTACTGACCCGATCAACAGAATCATCAAGAGGATGCGAAGGCACCGCTGATCGCATCCTCTTGACTTGAAATCCCCGCGACAGCTGTGGGCCCCACGGGGCAGAAGCGGAGAGGCAAGGGAGAAAAACTTTTTGATGAATAAGTTTGTTATTTATCAATAAAAGCAGTAACTTTGCCACCGCAAAATGCACACAAGGCGCAGAGTAGCCGCAAAGACAGTTGATAATAAACAAAACACGACATAGACTATGAACAAGAAGTACGAAAGACCCGATCTCGAAGAGATGGAGCTGATACTCGAAGGCTCGTTCCTTGCTCACAGAACGCTTGAGAATGGCGAGCAGCAGGAAGGCGTCGAGGGTGGCGACACCGAAACCGGTGGCACCAACTGGGACTAAGAAATCAACGCCCAACGAAGATACTCAAATGGGGCCGTGTCAGGCAGGCGCGGCCCCATTTTTGGCGTATAATGCCATTAGTGACACCAACCACTCAATCATTCACCCAACCATCAGACCAACTATGAGCAGAGCCTCGGCGATGCGCAGGCAGATAGAGCAGGCGGGATTTGGACTGTCGGCCACACACGGCACGAGCATGCGTCCGCTCATATGGGGCGGACGTCACTGCGTGGCGGTGGCGCCGATGGAGCGGGAGCCTGAGGCAGGGGAGCTGCTGATGTTCACCCAGCGGCGTGGCGAGCGGGAGATCAACATAGTGCACCGGCTGGTGGAGGTGAGACACGACGGGGGGAGAACCCTCTATGTGACCCGCGGAGACAACTGCCGCGAGAGCGAGACGGTGAGCCCCGACGAGGTGGTGGGGAGAGTGGTGGAGGTGATCCGCACGGGGGGATTCAGGCCGTGGTATGCGGTGTGGTCGAGACGATTCGCGACCTCGGGCAGGAGCCACAGGGCGTACACCCGGGTGTGGACGGCGATATGGCCGGCACGCAAGGCATGGTATGGCCTGAGAGTGAGATACTGGGCGGTGCGCGAGTGGGTGAGGAAACTAATGAACGGAGAGCGATGAAGAGACGACTGACAGTGGGGGGACACAGCTGGACCCTCGAGATGCCCGACGGGCTGACGGTGGAGGCGGAGCTGATGCGCCGCTTCGGGCCGTTCGTGACCGACGGTGAGGAGAGAGAGGAGAGTGAGGAGCAGACGGATGGACAGACCGTGCTGGAGATAGTGCTGAGGACGGGAGCGATGCCGGAGACGGCGGGGGAGGTGATCTATGAGCCGGAGTGGGACGGGCTGGGATTCGTGGCCCCGCGCGTGGTGAGCACCCCGGACGGGGGGACGGTGACGGAGTTTGCCTACATAGATGCACGGGGACGGGAGGAGAGTCCGCGCCTGTGGATGAAGATGCCCCCCACGATGGAGAGGGCTGAGATGGTCTTCGCCCCCAACGATAACGGCACGGATGTCTACTTTGTGAGCCACGCCATAATGATAGCCTACCTGATGGCCACGGCGGGGGACGGCACGCTGATGATGCACGCCTCGGTGGTGACGCAGGGGGGGAGGGCGTATCTCTTTCAGGGCCGGAGCGGCACGGGCAAGAGCACGCACTCGAGGCTGTGGATGGCCAACATAGAGGGGACGGAGCTGCTCAACGACGATCACCCGGTGGTGAGGGTGGACAAGGAGGGGAGGGCGACGGTCTATGGCAGCCCTTGGAGCGGCAAGACACACTGCTATCGCCGGGCGCAGGCGCCGGTGGGGGGCGTGGTGAGGATAGTGCGCGGGGAGAGGAACGAGCTGAGGCGGCTGAGCCCGATAGAGGCGTATGTGTCGCTGGCGGCGTCGGTGTTTTATCTCCCTTACTTCACCGGCCGGCAGCGTGAGATGCGCCACAGGGCGATGGAGCGGATAGTGGCGGGAGGGACGCCATGCTGCGAGATGAGATGTCGCCCGGATGCCGAGGCGGCACAGGTGTGTCACCGCGGCCTGACCGAGGGACATGTATGAAAAGGTCGATATAAACTGATATAACATCTTAAGGATATGAGAATAAAGAAAGGATTCGCGCTCCGCACGGTGATGGGGCAGAATATAGTGCTGGCCGAGGGGAACAATGCGGACAGCTATGACAAGATAATCACGCTCAACCCGTCGGCCGCGTGGCTGTGGGGGGAGCTGAAGGGACGGCAGTTCACGACTGCCGAGGCGGCTGAGAGGCTGGCGGCGGAGTATGGCATAGACCCGGCTCAGGCCCGCGAGGATGCGGACTATATCATCGGCAAGATGATGGAGAAGGGGCTGATAGAGGAGTGACGGCGGAGAAGATATGAGGGCGGAGGAAGAACTGTTTTTGAAGCTGCTGCGGGCGGGGCTCTATGGGGAGCCGCTCGACGAGGCACAGCTGCCGGCGAGGATCGACTGGGAGGGGGTGGCCGCGCTGGCGGATAAGCACGGGGTGCTGGGGACGATAGCGGAGAGCGTGGAGTGTGTGCCCGAGGGGCTGAGGCCCACGGGCGATGTGGCCCGAAGGATGGGGCGATTCGCACTGGGACTGATACAGACCAACCTGATACTGGACCGCACGGTGGGGCGGCTGGTGGCCACGCTGAGAGGCGAGGGGGTGGAGGGGGTGCTCCTGAAGGGCCAAGGGGTGGCACGCTATTACCGCAAGCCGCAGATGAGGCAGAGCGGCGACATAGACTTTTATGTGGGTCGGCGGGAGTATGGCCGGGCGGTGGAGGTGTGTCGCCGCGTGCTGAAGGACTACACGCAGCCCAGCACGGTGTCGGAGCAGCACTATACGTTCTATACCGACGGAGTGGAGGTGGAGCTGCACAGACTGGCGGCCCGGATGCACTCGAAGCGGCGCGACAAGGCGCTGCAGGAGTGGATAGCCGGGGAGCTGGAGGACAGGAGCCGGCTGAGGAGGCTGAGGCTGGGGGAGACGGATGTGTGGCTGCCGGGGGTGGACTTTGACGCGCTCTACATATTCTATCACGGCTGGAGCCACCTGATCACCGGGGGGATAGGGCTGAGGCAGCTGTGCGACTGGGCGATGATCCTGACCTATCGCCACGCGGAGATAGACCTCCGGCGGCTGGAGGAGAATGTGGCCCGGCTGGGACTGACGGCGGGGTGGAAGCTGTTCGGGTATATCGCCGTGAGGTATCTTGGGGTGGCGGAGGAGAATGTGCCTCTCTATGATCCGCGCCACGCCCGGAGGTATGACAAGGTGATGGAGGATATAATGACGGGTGGCAACTTCGGCTATCACTCGGCGGCGGGGATAAGGATGACTAACCGCGGCGAGGGGCTGGGCGACAAGCTGGGGAAGCTGAGGAGCATCGTGGAGTATTGTGCCGCGATATTCCCGATAGTGCCCGCTGAGGCGACGGCCATCATGATGGGCCGCCTCAGGGAGGGGACTGCTAACTATATGCGCCGCCTGACGAAGGGGCGCGGGAGAGGAGGCCGGAGATGATGAGACGCGTGAGGGGGTATGTGAGGTATCTGTGGCGGCTCACGGAGGGGTATCACACCACGGCGGCGGTGAGAACGCTGGCGGGGGTGGTGAGGGTGGGCGCCACGCTGACGTTCATCTGGCTGAGCAAGACGGCCATAGACTGTGCGACGGGGCGCGTGGCCGCGTCGACGAGTGAGCTGGCGGGATGGTTTGGGCTGATGGTGGGGTGCATACTCGCCGAGGTGGCCGCGGGGCAGTGGGCGAGGTATCTGGAGACGCGGTCGGTGGTGAGGATGACCAACGAGGTGGACAGGCGACTGTATAATGTGCTGATGGAGATGCCGGCGGTGAACGGACGGCAGGGATTCCACAGCGGGGATATGCTGAACAGGCTGACGGTGGACGTGAGGACGGTGGCGTCGTTTGCGCTGTCGCAACTGCCGTCGATGGTGGTGCTGGGGGTGCAGCTGGCGGGGGCGTTTGCGTTTCTCGCGTGGCTCAACCCGTGGCTGGCGCTGGCGCCGGTGGTGATAATGCCGGTGTGTATGGTGGGAAGTAAACTGTATTTCAGGCGTCAGCGGAGGCTGACGGCGGAGACGCGCGCGGCGGAGAGCGAGGTGCAGATCTCGATGCAAGAGGGTCTGAAGCACAGGATGGTGCTGAGGTCGCTGGAGTGTGTGGGCGAGCTGGACAGGCGGCTGGGCGAGATATTGGGCCGGCTCGACGGGGCCAACCGCGAGCAGACGCGGCTGTCGACGGCGAGCGGGACGATGGTGAGGCTGGGATTCGTGGCGGGGTATCTGACGGCATTCGGGTGGAGCATATTCAGCCTGCAGGCGGGGGTGATCTCGTTTGGGACGATGACGGCTTTCATCCAGCTGGTGAACAGGATTCAGCACCCGATAGCGGGGATAGCGGGTTACATCCCGTCGTTTATCTCGGTGTCGGTGGCCATCGACCGCCTCAGGGAGATAGATGTGGAGCCGGCGAGGACACGGGAGGGTGGCCTCGTGGAGGGACGCGCGGGCGTGAGGGTGAAGGATGTGTCGTTCAGATATGAACGGGGGAGCCGGGAGGTGTTGTCGCACTTCAGCCACGACTTCAGGCCGGGGAGCCGCACGATGATAGTGGGGGCGACGGGCGCCGGAAAGACGACGCTCATCAAGCTGCTGCTGGGGCTGCTGAGGCCCGACAGGGGGTGCATCGAGATATATGGCGACGGGCTGAGCCGCGAGGCGGGACGGTGGACGATGGGCAACTTCGTGTATGTGCCGCAGGGGAATTCGCTGCTGCACGGGACGATCAGGGAGAATCTGCTGCTGGGACGGCCGGAGGCGACGGACGCGGAGCTGATGGAGGCGCTCAGGGGGGCGGCGGCCGACTTTGTGGAGGAGCTGCCGATGGGGCTCGACACGTATTGCGACGAGGCGGGGGCCGGGATCAGCGAGGGGCAGGCGCAGAGGATAGCGATAGCAAGGGCGCTGCTGCGGCCGGGGTCGATATTGCTGCTGGACGAGGTGAACAGTGCGCTGGACGCGGCGACGGCAGAGACGCTGATGGCGCGGCTGGCGGAGAGGCGCGGGGATGCGACGGTGATCATCATAGCGCATCATCAGTCGGCCATCACGCCTTATTGCGACGAGGTGCTGAGGATAGACAGGGGGGCCTGAAAAAGGGGCGTGGCGCGGAGATTTTGAGGCTCATTTTTGGGGCGAGGATGCGGGGATTCAGATTTTTTTTGTATCTTTGCAGCGCAAATAAGTATCTCTTAGGAGAGAGTGTGACTATAGCCCCTCGATTCTCTATGCGTTCAGATGCTGATAATAAAGGTGTTGCGGCAGTGCCTGATGGCGTTGACGACGCCGTAGGCGTGGACGGAAGCCTGAGGAAGTGGTATGTGGCGATAGTCAACCATAATACGGAGAAGGCGGCTGAGAGCCGGCTCGAGGAAATGGGCTATGAGACGTATGTGGCCAAGCAGACGGCGATGCGTGTGTGGAAGAACGGACGCAAGGCTAAGGTGGATAAGGTGATTATCCCTTCGGTGGTCTTCGTGAAGTGTACGGAGGCGGAAAGGCGTCAGGTGGTGGCGCTCCCCTTTGTGAACCGATTCATGACCAACAAGGCGTCGACGTCGGCAGAGGGCCTGAACAAACCTCTGGCCACGATACCCCAGCGGCAGATAGACACGCTGCGATTCATGCTGGGGCAGTCTGACATCCCGGTGGACTTCGTGGATGCTCCGATAAGGATTCATGACAAGATAATGGTGACCCGCGGCAACCTCAAGGGACTTGAGGGCGAGGTGATCCAGACGATGGACGGAAGGAGCGAGGTGATCGTGCGCATCGATATGCTGGGGTCGGCCAAACTCTCGATCGACACTGTGAATCTGCAAATCCTGAATTGATACAGAGATCTCCCAATAAAAAATCATTCATCCACAATAAATCCTGATATCAAGATGCGAATCAAGACCATCATAGGAGGAATCTTAGGCGTCACGATGCTGCTGAGCTCGTGCTCCACACCAAAGAACATAACATATTTCCCCGAGCTACAGACAGGGTCGATAGTCACGGCGGAGAGGATTATGGAAGTGCGTGTGAAGCCGGAGGATAAGCTCTCGATCGTTGTAAGCACGCAGGATGCGAGTCTCAACAGCCTCTTTAATCTGGTGACGACACAGAATCGCATCAGCCAGACAACATCTTCGACAAAGACTTCCGGAGATGGTGGGTCCTCAGGAAATGGACAGCTTTCATATTATACGGTCGATTCGCAAGGTGATATAAATTTCCCTGTATTGGGGAAAATTCACATTGCGGGTCTCAGCCGTGAGCAGATAGCAAATAAGATTGCTGAGGATCTCGTAAAGGCTGATTTGGTGAAAGATCCTATAGTCATCGTGGAGTTTGCCAATACAGGAATATCCATCATCGGCGAGGTGAAGTCGCCCGGTCGTTATGAGTTTAACAAAGATCATCTGACCATCATTGACGCTATAGCGATGGCCGGCGACCTGACGATGAACGGTCTGCGCGAGAATATCCTCGTGATGCGCAGCCTCGGCGACGGCCGTCAGGAGGCTTATAGAGTCAATCTGCTCAATGCACAGGAGCTTGCATCATCTCCTGCTTTCTATCTGCAGCAGGATGACCTCATATATGTAGAACCTAACGATAAAGCAAAGCGTGAGACAACGCCAAACGGCAACACTCCTTACACACCTGCGTTCTGGGTATCTATGGGGTCTTTCGGCATCACAATCGCAACCTTAATCATCACTCTTACGAAATAAAGCTATGGCTGAAATCAAGGAATTTTCAAATAGGGGCAGGACAGCAAATACTTCCGGGACAGTTCCTCTGTCTGACATATTCTTCATGACCATCCATCATTGGCCATGGATTTTGCTTTCGGTCTTTATCTGCGTAGGAGCGGCGTATCTCTATCTGCTGCGGACGCCTAATATCTATAGCAGATCGGCGGATATACTGATTAAAAATGATAGAAAAGGACAGTCGTCGAGCGGCGGGGAAGACTTTTCAAGACTTGGCCTGTTTCAGTCTAACGCCAATATTCAGAATGAGATAACCAACCTTAAGGCAAAGGACCTGACGGAGGAAGTGGTCCGTCGTCTTGGGCTTGATATGGCATACTATCACACCGGCACGTTTCATGACGTTGTAGCCTACGGGTATTCGCTTCCCATCAAGGTGGAGATCGCTGATTATCCTGAAGATAGTTCATTCTCACTGAATTTGGATGTGTCTAAGGGTGGTAAGGTGACTATAAAGGAACTTAAAGGCCCTGATGGAGAGAATTATAAGCAGACATTCACCGGTAAGCTCAATGATTCGATCTCTACACCTCTCGGCAGACTGATAGCCTCTCCGACCAAGAGCTATCGCAAAGGTGAGGCGGTCTCTCTCATTATATATAAACTCCCTCTCAGAGCAGCAAGGGATTCTTATAACGGACGTCTGTCCGTCTCCATGTCAAATGAGAAGAGTACTGTCCTGACGATTACCATGGCGGATCAGTCGCCTCAGCGCGCCGACGATTTTATCAGTGCGCTTATTGAGGTCTATAATGAGAATTGGATCCGCGATAAGAACTTGATAGCAGTATCGACATCTAACTTTATCAACGAACGTCTGGGGGTCATAGAGGGCGAGCTCGGCAATGTCGATTCGGATATTTCGTCCTACAAGAGTGCCAACCTCGTGCCTGATGTGAGCGCAGCTGCCTCGATGTATATGAGTCAAAACCAAGAGACTCAGTCGAGGATCCTTGAGGTGAACAATCAGTTGTCCATGGCCAGATATATACGTTCATATCTGACATCCGAGAACACTGAAGACCAACTTCTCCCGGTGAATACCGGACTTCAGAGCAGTAATATTCTTTCACTCATCAACGAGTATAACGATCGCCTGTTGCAGAGGAACAATCTTGTGTCCAAATCTTCTGAAAGTAATCCTCTTGTGGTGCAGCTCGACGAGGAACTCAAAGCACAGCGTGCAGCTATCGTACGTACCATCGACAATGAGATTATCGCCCTGAATACACAGCTTAAATCATTGCATGGGATTGAGGCTCAGACAATGTCGAATATTGCGTCAAACCCGACTCAGGCAAAAAATCTTCTGTCGACAGAGCGTCAGCAGAAAGTAAAGGAGTCACTCTACCTCTTCCTTCTGCAAAAACGTGAGGAGAATGAACTGTCTCAGGCTTTCACGGCTTATAATACCCGTAT
>CAZAWC010000071.1:0-13095 GCA_964488595.1 uncultured Staphylococcus sp.
CCACGGCAATAAGGGTTGAAAAAACTTTGCAAAGTTACAGTTTTTCTTTTGATTATCAAAAAAATCTTTCAAAATCTTCTCAAACGCACCTTGACGAGCGGGCATAGGGAAGCCTCATCGGGGTGGGGAGTTGAAAAAAAAAGACCGAGTGTTCTCACGAACTCATCGGTCTCAGGGGTTGTCGCCGGGTCGGGGATAGGGGGTTGACCCGGCGAACAGGGGATGGGGATGATTTTGATGCCCCAAAGGTAGGCATATTTTCTCATTCCCGCAAATTTTTTTGGCTCCCGCACAGGGCGGAAGCCAATGTTTATGGGATATCGGGAGCCTCCCGGGTTGTGTCAGATGCGGTCGAGGACGGTGCCGATGAGGTCTCGGACGGCTGTCTTGTAGTTGGGGTTGGCGTCAGAGTTCATGCGGTTGGCGATGATGGAGCAGACTGTCATGGCCTTGTGGCCCATGAGGCGCCCCAACCCCTGCAGCGGAGCGGACTCCATCTCGTAGTTGGTCACCTTGCGTCCGTCGTAGCGAAACTCCTCGATGCGCCGGTTGAGGTCGGGGTTGGCGAGCGGGAGGCGCAGTTTGCGTCCCTGCGGACCATAGAAACCGACGGCCGAAATGGTGACGCCGCGCACCATATCGTCGCGCCCGATGAGGTCGACGAGCTCCTCGTCGGCATCCACCACATATGGCTTGGCCCATAGCGGATTCCAGCCTACGCTCTCGCAGAAGGCCTGCTCGAAGCCGAGGTCGGCCACCTCGTTGCGGCCTGCATAGTAGTTGAGCACGCCGTCAAATCCGATCGACTTCTGTGCTATCACGGGTGTGCCGAGGCGCAGCTCGGGCTGGAGGGCTCCCGAGGTGCCGATGCGCACCATGGTGAGAGAGCGCTTGGTGTCGCGCACCTCGCGTGTCTTGAAGTCGATATTGGCGAGGGCGTCGAGCTCGTTGATGACTATGTCGATATTGTCGGGGCCAATGCCGTGGCTCAGGCACATGATCGGCTTGCCCTGATATTTGCCTCCGATGGTGTGAAACTCTCGTGACTGCACTTCAAAGTCGATGGAGTCAAAAAATGCGGCCACCATGTTGACACGTGCCGGATCGCCCACGAGGATGATGCGGTCAGTGAGCTGCTCGGGGAGCAGATGGAGATGAAACACTGAGCCGTCGGGGTTGATGATGAGCTCGGATGCGGGGATGATTTCTTTCATATCGCTGTGTATTTTTTTTGATGGAGTGAGGTTTGTGCCGGGAGGGGGGAGAGGATAGGGTA
The DNA here is from genome assembly GCA_964488595.1 of uncultured Staphylococcus sp. Lineage (GTDB taxonomy): Bacteria > Bacteroidota > Bacteroidia > Bacteroidales > Muribaculaceae > Duncaniella. The sequence goes on from CAZAWC010000071.1 coordinate 1,277, forward strand.
GAGGTGGTCAGCTGCTGAGAGGTCGGTATGTGGCCCCGGGCAGCGACATGAGCAGCCCACGGGCCTCCATGTCGATGAGCAGGCCCATGAGTCGGTGGGGTGGGGTGTCGACCGAGGCGATAAGCTGATTGAGCGTGGCCTCGCCTCGGGTGGCGAGCACCTCCATCACGGCCTCCTCCTCGGGCGAGAGCTCGACGATGAGCTGAGGCTGCGTGCCCTCGTCGGGACGCTCGGGCCAGTTCATGGCATGGATGATATCTTGGGCCGAGGTGACAGACTGGGCTATGTGGGAGCCGATGAGCGAGTTGCACCCGCGCGAGAAGCGGTCGGTGTATCTGCCCGGGAGGGCAAAGACGTCGCGGTCATAGGCCGAGGCGAGGCGGGCGGTGACCAGTGCGCCCCCGCGGGTGTCTGACTCCACCACGAGCAGGCAGTCGGACAGGCCGGCCACTATGCGGTTGCGGGCCAAGAAATTGCCGCGGTGGACCGTGTCGATCGACCGATAGTCGGTGAGCAGCATCCCTCCCTCGCGCACCATGCGCACAGCCGTGTCGCGATGCGATGCGGGATAGATGGTGTTGAGTCCGTGGGCGAGCACGGCCACGGTGGGTATCCTTGCGTCGAGGGCCGCGCGGTGGGCGGCGATGTCGATGCCATAGGCCAGACCGCTCACCACCACCAGAGGGTCGGCCATGCGCGAGGCGAGTTCGGGCACCATATCCTCGACAAACCGCGACCCGTAGGCTGTGGCATGGCGCGTGCCCACCACCGAGATGAACCGTGCATGGTTGAGGTCGGTGTCGCCAAAGCCATAGAGCATCAGCGGTGCGTCGGCACACTCCAGCAGCCGCCGGGGATAGTCGGGGTCGGTGAAAAACAGTGTCCTTATGCCCCGCGACTCAATGAAGGTGATCTCCCGGCGCGCCTCCTCGAGGGCGCGGGCACGCACCTCGTCGCCAAACACACGCGTGTTGACCCCCATCGCCGCCGCCAGTGCACGCCCCGGCAGCGTGAAAAACTGCGACAGGTCGCCGAGGCGGTCGATGATGGCGCGCGCCAGTCCGGTGGTCATGCCCCGGAGCGATGAGAGTGCGATGCGATATATCATAGGCCTAAGAGAGTGGCCACCTCGTCGCCGCGCGACAGACGGCCGTCCTTGAGCACCACCACCGTGACTGTGGCCGAGGCCGATAGCTGGCCGGTGGCGAGGTTATAGAGATGCTGCACGAAGTTGAAGCGCGCCCCCTGACGGACCACACTGACGGTGGCGCGCACGGTGTCGCCCATGGTGAGCGAGTGATGATACTCTATCTCGATCTTGCGCACCACGGGGTCGAGTCCCGCCTCGTGCATGGCGCGAAACGATGTGCCGCGGGCCTCGCACATCTCGTGGCGGGCCAGCTCGAGATAGTGCAGATAGTTGGCATTGTTGACTATGCCCTGCGAGTCGGTCTCATAGTCGCGCACCTTGATGGTGGTCTCGAACAGAGGTGTGTCAGGCATTATACAGATAACGTTTGATGGAGCGTTTCGGGGTCTTTTCAAATTCGTTGGCGATGAGCTGGATGCGGTCTATCCGCTCGTAGGGGGCCACCATCTTGTTGAGCTCGGTGCGCACCTGTTCCATCTCGGCCGGGAGGCGGTCGGTCGACAGGCCGTTGCGGTCCATCGCCTCATAGTCGGGGTAGACCAAGGCCACGAGCTGCTTGCCGCGTTCCACCACGAGGCTCTCGGCCACATATGGCATATTGTTGAGCTTGGCTTCGATCTCCTCGGGATAGATGTTCTGTCCGTTGGCCGAGAGGATCATGGTCTTATAGCGCCCGCGGATGAAGATGGTGTTGTCATGCGAGATCGTGCCCATGTCGCCGGTGTGAAACCATCCCTCGGCATCGATGGCCCCCTCCGTGGCCTCGGGATTGCGATAGTAGCCCTTCATCAGATTCTCGCCGCGCACGCAGATCTCGCCCGGGATATTGGCCGGGTCGACCGAGCCGTCGATCTTGGCCTCCATAATGCCGGGGAGCACGCGCCCCGAGGAGAGGGGGATGAATTTGCGCCACGGGGTGTAGCTGATCAGCGGGCCACACTCGGTCATACCATAGCCCACGGTGAACGGGAAGCCGATCTTGTGGAGAAAGGCCTCTACCTCCGAGTTGAGGGGCGCGCCCCCCACGATCACCTCCTCAAACTGTCCGCCGAAGGCCTCGATCAGCTCGCGGCGTATCTTGCGGAGGATGATTTTGTTGAATCCCGGCAGTTTGATGATGTGGCGCACATATCCTTTCTGCAACACCGGGCGCAGCTTGTTGCGGTAGATCTTCTCGAGTATCAGCGGCACACAGATGATGAGGTTAGGATGCACCTCGGCAAAGGCCTTGAGCAGCAGCTTGGGGGTGGGGAGCTTGCCCAAGAGGGTGATGTGGGTGCCGACGGCCAGAGGCACGAGCATGTCAAACGCACACCCGTAGGCATGGGCCAGCGGCAGAAACGACAGGCAGCGCGAGCCGCGGTAGTGGAGGTGGGAGTCGATGCCAAACACTACGTTGCCACGCAGGTTGCGCAACGTGAGCATCACCCCTTTGGAGAATCCCGTGGTGCCCGAAGTGTAGTTGATCTCAGTCACATTATCCTCGTCGATGTCGGGATAGTCCACATCGGCGGTGGTGAATCCGTGGGGATAGCGGCGGCGCATGCGCTCGGCCAGCTGGCCGATAAATTCGCTCGCCTTGCCCTGCGAGCCGCCACGCTCGGCCAGCACCGCACGGCGGTCGAGCGAGAAGACGGCCCTCACGCCCGGCATCTTGTCAAACTCCATGTTGTCAAATATCGACTCGGCTATGAAGAGCATCACGCTCCCCGAGTGGTTGATGATGTGGAGCGCATCCTGCACGCTGAAGTCCTGAAGCACCGGCACGATGACCGCGCCATAGGTGATGGTGGCCATGTAGAGCTCCACCCACCTCACGGAGTTGCTGCCCATGAGAGCAATCTTGTCACCCTGCTTCACCCCGCATTTCCTGAAGAGCATGTGGGTGGCGGCTATCCTCCGTGCCAGATCGGCATAGGTCATGGTGGAGCCTGTGCTATAGTCGGTCAGAGCCGGGAGATTCCAGTTCTGCCTGAATGATGATGCGTATATGCCGAGGAGTTTGTCGTGATTCATTGTCTTTCTCTCATAAACATTGTTACATGGTTGTAACGCTGATTTACAACCCATTGTTCAGCCCACGTGATGGCCGGCCCAACGGCTGCAGTGACAAAGTAAGCAAAAAAGATTGTAAAAAGCAAACAATTGCCTAATATATAATATATCCTAATATAATATATTAATGTACGCGCGCGGAGGTGAGGGGGCGGTTGGTAAAAAAAGGAAGCGTCCGTATGCCACTGAGTGGCGCGGACGCTTCCTGCAAGCTGATATAGAGGATTATTCTATAGGGGCCATGTTATCCTTTACATGGCACTGGATATGTTTACTTTGTTTCATTGGGCGCTTGTGGGAAGGATTTGCCTCTGGCTTCCCACTTCTCGCGGAGCTTCTTCATCTTCTTTTGGATATCTTTAACATCTTTATCTTTCATCGTTCGATTTCCGCTGAAGTGATTGGAGAGTTGGGAATCATACTTTGCATATGTGGATTTATCTGTATTATATGCTTGTTGTTCAGAGAGTGAGAATCCGCTACTCGAACTGTTTCCTGCACGGCTGCTTGAGGAAGAGCCCGAATCGGAATCAGAGTATGATGAATTACCCTGATAACTTGCCGACTTACCATAGTTCTGAACATAGGCATTTCCAACACCGGCAGCCACCATACCAGTTACTGCGGCAACCTTTCCAATTGTACCCCACGCCTTATTTCCAAAGTTGATGCCGATTGTTAAGTCCAATGAGTGAATGTCATAGTCTCTCGGTCCATTAAGGAAGATCGGATTGGAGTATGAGAGGCCAAAGCTCATACAACGATGCCTGAATACGACAGATGAAGTAAGACCAACGGACCAGTGATCATTCATTACAGGCGAAATACAATATGATCCGTATGGACCTAACCCAAATTCAAAGGCATTCTTTTCGTTCAAAGATAGCTTGTACCCTACTTTTAAAGGAACTTCCAGAAAACTGCCATTTTCTACGAAGTTGAGGTAATCGTGAGCGTTATACCAATCGTCTTTGTCAGGATTGAGTTTAAAGTTGTCCAATTGTTCAAAAATGCCATTTTTATACCTGTAATCTAATCCAGTCTCGATAAAAAGTGGCACACGAGGGCTCACGGGAATCTGAAGATGCAGACCTCCTATTATTTCATACGTCTGTGGTTCCTGTGGATCCCAATAAATAAAGGAATCTGATTCCTTATACATTCCCCCGAATTGGAACACCCAATTCACTTCGCAGAGGGCGAGCAGCGGAAGAAGCATAAGAGAAAGCAATAAAACTAACCTATGTCTCATAGCATGATGGTTTATGAGGTTTCCCAGTCCCAAAGAAACCGTATGGATGCAGAAGCGTGGAACTGTATGCCACATCCAAAGTGAAAAGGGTGCTAGGAAAACCCACAATAGAATAGATGTGAAAACAGCTCCACGCATATGCGCGGAAGCCGTCTGTCACTTCTCTCTCTATTGTGTAATAAGTTTCCTAGGCTTTTTTCACTTAAAAGAAGAAGACATAACGCTTCGAAATATTTAAAATGAATCGACCTCTGTCAATCCGTCCGCAAAATTAATCTTTTCATGGAAGTTTTCAAAGGATTATGTGTGTTATTTTTATGTTGTTGATTAAGTGTCTTCGCGCGCGGAGGTGAGGGGGCGGTTGGTAAAAAAAGGAAGCGTCCGTATGCCACTGAGTGGCGCGGACGCTTCCTGCAAGCTGATATAGAAGGATTAGAATGATGTGCTCACTTGTTGACGCGATATCTGTCGGCGCCGGTGGTGAGGAAGTCGATGACCTGACGTGCGGCTGCAAGCCCGGCGTTGATATTGGCCTCGGCGGTCTGCGCACCCATCTTCTTGGGGGTGAAGAACACGCGGTCGCCAAACAGGGCCTTCATCTCCTCGGCACATCCGGGAGCCACGTCGGCCGCATACTTGAGGTCTGTGCGCTCCTGCATGGCGATGATGAGGCTGCTCTCGTCGATCACCTCCTTGCGGGCGGTGTTTATGACGAGCGCACCCTTGGGCATGGCCGCAAGGAGGTCGCGCCCTATCGACCCGCGGGTCTCGGCCGTGGCAGGGATGTGGATGCTGAGGATGTCGCTGTTGGCATAGAGCTCGGTGAGGTCGTGGACGGGTGTCACGCCGGCCTCTTCCATCACCGCGTCGGGGCAGAAGGGGTCGAGGGCGCTCACCTCCATCTCGAATCCGCGGGCTATGCGGGCCACGTTGCGGCCCACCTGCCCGAAGGCCTGTATGCCGAGGCGCTTGCCCTTGAGCTCGGTGCCCGAGGTGCCGTTATACATATTGCGCTCCATCATCACGGCCAGTCCGAACACCAGTTCGGCCACGGCGTTGGAGTTCTGGCCCGGGGTGTTCTGCACGCTCACGCCGGCCTCGGTGGCAGCCTGAAGGTCTACGTTGTCATATCCGGCACCGGCGCGCACCACGATCTTGAGGTTCTTGCCTGCGGCGATCACCTCGGCGTCCACCTTGTCCGAGCGGATGATGAGGGCGTCGGCATCGGCCACGGCGTCGAGCAGGGCTGCCTTGTCGGTATATTTCTCGAGGAGGGCGAGGGTCGCTCCGGCATCCTCGATCACCTTGCGCATGCCGTCGACGGCGACGGGGGCGAAGGGCTTCTCTGTTGCTATGAGTATCTTCATCGCGGGGCGGGGATTTTAGCGGTTTTTCTGAAAATCGTTCATGGCCTCGATGAGCACCTTGACACTCTCGATGGGGAGGGCGTTGTAGAGCGATGCGCGGAATCCGCCCACCGAGCGGTGACCCTTGATGCCGACGATGCCGCGGGCGGTGCAGAAGTCTACGAACTCCTTCTCGAGCTCGGCATACTCGGGCTTCATCACGAAGGTCACGTTCATGATGGAGCGCGAGTCCTCGCGGGCGGTGCCCACAAACATTTTGGATGAGTCGATTGCCTCATAGAGCATGGCGGCTTTCTCGAGGTCGAGCTTCTCGAGGGCCTTCACGCCACCCTGCTCCTTGTAGTAGCGCAGGGTCATGAGGGCTGAGTAGACGGGAAGCACCGGGGGAGTGTTGAACATCGAGCCCTTCTTGATGTGGGTGCGATAGTCGAGCATGGTGGGGAGCGGACGGTCCACATGGCCGAGGGCGCTGTCCTTGACGATGACCAGCGTCACGCCGGCGGGAGCGAGATTCTTCTGCGCACCGGCATAGATGAGGTCATATTTGGCCACGTCGACGGGGCGCGAGAAGATGTCTGACGACATGTCGGCCACCAGCGGGCAGCTCACTGCGGGATCCTCGCGCAGCTCGGTGCCATAGATGGTGTTGTTGGATGTGATGTGCAGGTAGTCGAGACCCTCGGGACACTCATAGTCTTTGTGCAGACGGGGATAGAAGGTGTAGTTGGCTTCCTTTGACGATGCCAGCACGTCGACGTCGCCGAAGAGGCGTGCCTCCTTGATGGCGTTGGAGGCCCATGTGCCGGTGTCGAGATAGCCGGCCTTGGTGCGCAGCAGGTTCATGGGGCCCATGGCAAACTGGAGGCTCGCGCCGCCGCCGAGGAACAGCACCGAGTAGCCCTCGGGCACCTCGAGCAGCTCTTTGACCAGCGCCTGTGCCTCGTCCATCACGGCTACAAACTCTTTGGAACGGTGCGACACTTCGAGAATCGAGAGCCCTGTGCCGGCAAAGTCCTTAACGGCATCGGCTGTGTGGCTGATGGTGTATTCGCTCAGGATCGAGGGACCGGCATAGAAATTATGTTTCTTCATACCTGTATATGTGGTTTGTGATTGTTTTTTCGATTCTGCAAATTTAGTTAAAATATTCGAGACCTCATGTAAGGTGGCGTTATAAATTTTCAATCAGCGAGCGTCGGCCTCCGCGTCGGGGGGCGGTGTGGCCTGACCCCAGCGGCGTGTCTGGAGCTCGGCGGCGCGTGTCTCGGCCGCGTTGTCGGCCGGTTGCCACAAGGTGCGGTGGCCCAGCTCGTCGGGCATGAACTGCTGCGCCACAAAGTGGCCCGGATAGTCGTGGGCATACTTGTAGTCGCGTCCGTAGCCCATATCCTTCATCAGCGACGTGGGTGCGTTGCGCAGGTGCAGGGGCACGGGCAGATTGCCCGTCTCGCGCACGAGGGCGAGGGCACGGTCGATGCCCAGATAGGCCGAGTTGCTCTTGGGCGAGGTGGCCAGATAGACCGTACACTCGGCCAGCGGGATGCGTCCCTCGGGCCAGCCCACCTTGTGGACGGCGTCAAATGTGGCGTTGGCCAGCAGCAGGGCGTTGGGATTGGCCAGCCCGATATCCTCGGCGGCCAGTATGAGCAGACGGCGGGCTATGAACTCGGGCTCCTCGCCTCCGGCCACCATGCGTGCCAGCCAGTAGAGGGCCGCGTCGGGGTCAGAGCCCCGGATGCTCTTGATGAAGGCCGAGATGATGTCATAGTGCATCTCGCCCCCTTTGTCATAGGCCGCGGGGTTCTCCTGCAGGCGGTTGGTGACGGTAGCGTCGTCGATTATCATCTTCTCGCCCTGCGGGGTCGACTGTTCGAGCAGGTCGAGGATGTTGAGCAGCTTGCGTGCGTCGCCCCCGGCAAATCTGAACAGCGCCGTCGTCTCCTTCACCTCGGGGGTGTGCGAGGCGAGGGTGGGGTCGGCCGCGAGGGCGCGGTCGAGCAGGGTGTGCAGCTCGTTGGCCTCGAGGGGGCGCAGGGTGTAGACCTGTGCGCGCGACAACAGCGGTCGGATCACCTCAAACGAGGGATTCTCCGTCGTGGCTCCTATCAGTGTCACCGTCCCGCTCTCCACCGCTCCAAGCAGCGAGTCTTGCTGCGACTTGCTGAATCGGTGGATCTCGTCGATGAACAGTATCGGCCTGCCGGTGGTGAACATGCTCCCGGAGTCGCGCGAGGCGCGCTCGATCACCTCGCGCACCTCCTTGACCCCCGAGTTGACGGCCGAGAGGGTGTAGAATGGCACATGGACCGTGTTGGCGATGATGCGCGCCAGTGTGGTCTTGCCCACTCCGGGCGGCCCCCACAGGATGAACGAGGCCACATGGCCGCTCTCGATCATGCGGCGCACTATCCCGCCCTCGCCCACGAGGTGGGTCTGGCCTATGTAGTCGTCGAGCGTGCGCGGACGCATGCGCTCGGCAAGTGGTGGATTGGTCATGGCGATAGCTTGTTTTGACACAAAGTTAGCAAAAAGGTATGTGATAGGAGTGTTAAAGGAAATTAATTGGCGGGGGATGCTTCACGCATTAAGATTTTTTCATTAATTTTACGCCCTATCAACGTCGATTCCTGTTGCTTCGGCCGAACATTTGACAGCCGCACCGTGTTGTCTCTTGTAGAAAGGGCCGCTATCCGCAGCTCCCTTCGTTCAAGATTTGATAGAATGCAATAAGAATTAACGTTTTAAACTATTACGACTATGAGTGCTCAACGCAATTCCGGTACCCCTCAGGCCATGCGCACGGTGTTTGGTCTCATCATGATAGCCGTCTATCTCGGCATAGGCATCCTGTTTCTAGTGGGATATTTTGATATTCTCTTCCCCTCGTGGAAGTGGATCCGCTGGGCCGGTGGCGCTCTGTTTATAGCCTATGGCGCATGGCGCGCCTACAGACAGTTTGCAGGCATCGACCCCAACTATGGCAACGACCCAGACGGCGGGAAGTGATCCGCGTCTCCTTCTCCCCCGGTCTGCAATCCCCCCTCACGATATCTCCACACAAATCATACTGTAATTTATGAGAGTTAACATGCGCTCAATAATGCAGGCACTCCCGGTGGCCGTCATAGCCGCCGGGCTTCTCGCCTCATGCTCGGGCAAGAAGGCCGAGCCTCAGCGTTCACCCATAGCCAAAGTGGCCTGCGACGAGTCGTTCGAGTCGATCATGGAGCAGGAAGTGGCTGTGTTTGAATACATCTATCCCAAGGAGGATGTCATAGCCAGCTATATGCCCGAGAACGAGGCGATGGACTCGATCATGGCGATGGGCTCGTTCAAGAACGCCGTCACCACCCGTCCCCTCACCGAGGAGCAGCTGGCCTATCTGCGCTCGCACAAGAAGATAGTCAATCAGCAGAAGATCGCCGTAGACGCTATAGCCCTCATCGTCAATCCCGAAAATCCTGTCGAGATCCTCTCGCGCAAGGATCTGGCCGAGATCCTCTCGGGCGACGTCACACGCTGGGACGAGGTGGAGCCCTCCAAGCTCGGCGAGATTAAGGTGGTGTTTGACCATCAGGGATCGTCGACGGTCAAGTATATGCGCGACTCTGTGCTCGACGGGCGCCCCTTCGGGCCCAATGTGTCGGCCGTCAAGTCCAATCCCGAGGTGTTTGAGGCCGTGGCCTCCAACCGCAATGCCATCGGCATCATCGGTGTGAGCTGGGTGACCTCCGACCTCTCGGGCCGCGAGAAGTCGGTCGAGGAGCTGGCCCGCGCCGCCGAGGCGAGCGACACCACCATGATGGACTTCAGCACTGACGTCAAGGTGCTCAAGGTCCGTGGCAACGACGAGGTCACCGCCTACAAGCCCTATCAGGCCTATATCTTCGACGGCTCATATCCCCTGCATCGTTCGGTCTATATGATCTGTACGGCCCCCGGCGGCACGTCACACCGTTTCTATAGCTTCGTCACGGGCTTTCAGGGACAGAAGATCATCCAGATGACCGGCATCCTCCCCGCCACCGTGCGTCCACGCATGGTCAACGTGGAGTGATCTCTCCCCCTGTCGCAGACTCCTCTCATGCCGCACCTGTCTTTCACGACGGGTGCGGCCATACAATAAACCTTAGATTCTTACGTTTCTTAAAGATAAAAAACAACCATAAAAACCAATTGATGAAACTACGCATCCTCACATCCCTCTGCATCGGGGGACTCTCTCTGGTGGCCCTTGCACAGGGCGGCTATCAGGACGGTGTCGACTACTACAACGCCGACCGATTCAACAAGGCAAAGATCATTCTCGAAAAGACCATGGGCGATGCCTCGACCGACAAGGCTCTCAGCTACTATTACCTCGGTCAGCTCGACCTGCGCAACTGGCACGACGACATGCTCGACAAAGATGTCAAGGCTGATGTCAAGGCCGCCGCAGAGCAGTTTAACAATGGCATCAAGGCCAATCCCGACTGTGGCTACAACTATGTCGGCTTGGGTCAGGTGGCCCTCATCAACGGCAACAAGGCCGAGGCCGAGAAGCAGTTTAAGGCTGCCCTCGCCACCAACAAGAAAGACGCCGCGCTCATCGCAGCCGTGGCCCGCGCCTATGCCGAGGTTGACCCTGTGGCCTACAGCAAGGAGATCGACAAGTATATCGCCATGGGTCTCAAGGCTTCCAAGGACAAGGAGCCCAAGGTCTATGTGCTCAAGGGCGACCTCGCCAAGGGCAGCGATATCGGCGCCGCAGCCGGATTCTATGAGCAGGCCATCATCTATCAGGAGGAGGCCGGCAGTGTCAACCCCGAGGCTTATGTGAAGTACTCCAACCTCTATCGCAAGGTCAACCCCGACTTCGCCATCGGCAAGCTAGTCGAGCTCAACGAGAAGCTCCCCACCTCGGCCCTCGCTCAGAGCGAGCTCGCGGAGAAGTATTATGACAACAACCAGTTTACCCGCGCCGCCGAGCAGTATGGCAAGTATATGAACAACCCCAACCACTTCCAGCGCGACGAGCAGCGCTACTCAGGCCTCCTCTACTTCGGCAAGAAGTATCCCGAGTCGCTCGAGATAGCCAGTCAGGTGCTTGCCAAGGACCCCGACAACCTCTACATGCAGCGCATGGTGATGCTCAACAAGGCTGCCCTTGAGGACTTTGAAGGTGCCGAGGCTGCCGCAGCCAAGCTCTTTGCTCACAAGGACGCCAAGTTTACTGCCACTGACTATTCTACCCACGCGCAGGTGCTCACCTCGCTCAATCGTCCCGAGGAGGCCGTGACGGCTTATCTCGCCGCCTATGAGCTCAACCCCGAGAAGAACAAGCAGATGCTTGTCGAGGTGTCGGATATGTACAACAAGCTCGAGAACGACTCTCTCGCCGTGTTCTACATGCAGAAGTATGTCGACCTCGGCGACGCATCCCTCACCGACTATAACGTCCTCTCCAACCGTTACAAGAACCTCGGCCTCACCCTCCCCGAAGGCTCGCCCGAGCGTAAGGCTGCTGCCGAGAACGGTCTGAAGAATCTCGACATCGTCATCAAGGACGCCGCCAGCAAGGGCAATCTCTATCGCAACCGCGCCACCCTCCTCATGGTGCGCGATGGTGCCGACATGACCCCCGAGCTCCTCGACACATATAATAAGATGCTCGAGGCCTATGATGCAGAGCCCGAAAAGGCTCAGGCCAATGCTTCGGGCTACAAGGCCGCCTACCTCCGTCTGGGCGTATACTACCTCCAGTCGGGCGACAAGGCTCTGGCTCGCGACTATTTCGAGAAGCTCCTCGCCATTGATCCCGAGAACGAGACGGCAAAGGAGCTGCTCAAGAAGCTCTGATAGACCATAGCGTCACTCCACACCATAAGGCAGCGGCACCGCACTCGGCGGGTCGCTGCCTTTGCTATGAGTGGCATCTCAGCATTGTCTTTATGGCAGAAATGTTAATTTAGTGTTAAAACGCCGAAAATATTTGGCGGGGTGGAGAAAAGTGTCT
>CAZAWC010000072.1:0-13039 GCA_964488595.1 uncultured Staphylococcus sp.
GATTGCTCCAACGGTGTTTGAGACCGTCGCGTCTACCGATTCCGCCATCCGGGCAAGTGCGGACTGCGAGGGGTAGTCCTCTTTGTGTCCGCAAAGGTAATGGTTTTGGCCGAGGTGGCCAAAGATTTTTCGTTAAATTTCGATTTCTTCCTCAGGATGGGTGTACCATTGTGAGTACATCAGGTAGTTGCGGGCTATCTTTGAGTTGAGCTCGCGCGCGGTGTCGGGATCTACCATCTTGATGAACTTTGCCGGTGCGCCGCCCCACATCTCGTTGGGGCCTATCTTGGTGCGTGACAGCACAACGGCGCCGGCTGCAACGATAGCTCCTTCGCCCACCTCCACATCGTCCATCACCACAGCTCCCATGCCGATGAGGGCAAACGAGCGGATCTTGGCTCCATGGATGGTGACGTTGTGGCCGATGGACACGTCGTCGGCTATCTCGATGGTTGATTTTTTGTAGAGGGTGTGGAGCACCGAGCCGTCCTGAATGTTCACACGGTCGCCGATGGTGATGGTGTTCACATCGCCACGCAGCACGGCGTTGAACCATACGGAACAGCCGTTGCCCATTGTGACATCGCCGACGATCGTGGCGTTAGGGGCCACAAAAGTGTCTTCGCCTATGACGGGCGTGTATCCCCGCACCGGGATGATGAGCGGTGCCGGACAGTCTTTGATTATTTCCATGATAGTCTGTTAGTTGAGCGGTTGGGTAGCATCGGCCAGCCATGCACGCTCCTCGTCGTTGAGACAGGGGGCGAGAGTGTCGTAGACGCGGCGGTGATAGTCGTTGACCCAGCGTATCTCGTCGGCCGACATGATGGATGTGTCAAATAGCGTGCGGTCAAACGGACAGAGTGTCACCGTCTCGAAGGCATAGAACTTGCCAAACTCCGTCTCCTCATAGGGTATGGTCAGGACAAGATTCTCACAGCGGATGCCGTAGCGCCCCGACAGATAGAGGCCCGGCTCATTGGATGTGAGCATGCCGGGCTCGAGGGGAGCCATCGTGTCGTTGAGGCGGATGCTCTGCGGACCCTCGTGCACCGAGAGGAAGTGGCCTACGCCGTGACCCGTGCCGTGGAGATAGCTTTTGCCCTCGCGCCAGAGCGGCATGCGGGCCATGGCGTCGAGCTGGTGGCCTCGCGTTCCCTCGGGGAAAATGGCCGTGGCTATGGCTATGTGGCCCTTCATCACCAGTGTGAAGTCATGGCGCATCTCAGGGGTGGGGGTGCCGATGGCGATGGTGCGGGTGATGTCGGTAGTGCCGTCGAGATAGTTGCCGCCCGAGTCAAGCAGCAGCAGCGATCCGGGCTTAATGTCGGCATTGGAGGCGGGGGTAGGAGAGTAGTGGACTATCGCACCGTTGGGCCCGTAGCCGCTGATGGTGTCAAAGCTCAGATCGAAGAACAGATCCATCTTGCGACGGTTGTTGTCGATGATGTCGGCGGCCTCAATCTCGGTGAGAGGCTTTCCGGCGGCGGTGAGGGCCGAGATCTCCATCAGCGAGCGCACCATCGCCACGCCGTCGCGCACATGAGCATCGCGCTCGCCCTGTATCTGGGTGGCGTTTTTCACGGCCTTGAGCATCTGGACGGGCGAGGGGGCCACCACCGTGTGTCCCTCGAGGATATTGTTTATGGTCTCAGGTGTACGGTTGCCGCTCAACAGCACAGTCTCCGTGGCGGGAATCGTGGCGAGAAATTCTTTCATTTCTCCATAAGGCTTGGTTTCAACTCCGGCCTCGGCGAGATGAGCTTCCACTTCGGGTGTCAGTTTAGCCGGATCTATGAACAGCACGCTCCCCTCAGGTGCGAGATAGAGAAACGATGTGGCCACCGGGAGATTCTTGGGCACGTCCGACGACCGGAGATTGAGGATCCATGCCACCTCATCGAGAGCCGATATGAACATTGAGGCTGCTCCGGCCTCTGCTGCCGAGGCGAGTGTGCGGGCCATACGCGACGCCGCTGTCTCGCCTGTGTACTTGGTCTCGTGGACAAATGCTTTGCCTGCAGGCAGGGCGGGGCGGTCCTCCCATATACGGTCTATGGGGTCGAAGTCAGTCACCAGTTTAAGCCCGCAGGCTGTCAGGCGTGTGCGCAGGTCGGCGGCTGCGTCGATAGATATAAGCATGCCGTTGATGCCTACCGACGATCCTGCCGCAGCATTGCGGCATATCCACTCTGTGACATCGGGTGTCGTGGGGAGACCCTCTTTCATCAGCGTGACGCCGGTGCCTTCGAGCTGAGCTGCGGCCTGAATGAAATATCGTGAGTCGGTCCAGAGGAGAGCTTCATTAAGAGTGATGACGAGTGTGGCGGCCGAGCCGGTGAAGCCTGTGAGATAGCGGACTATATGCCAGTGGGCCGAGATATACTCGCCGAGATGGTCGTCGGTGCGCGGGAGCAGGGCCACGCGGATGCCCGACTGTTCCATCTCCTTGCGATAAGCGGCTATGCGCTCCGGGATGGATGTTGATGCCATTGGTGTATGGTTGGGCGGGTTGATTATTCTAATATGTGTGTGCAAATTTACAACATCCCGTTGTAATATCAAAGCGCCGTCTCCTATTTGCTGCCCACTAAAGGAGGTCCGTCTGCTGGGTAGAGGTTATTCGTCGAGTTGTTCCTTCATCTGCTTGAGCAGTCTGTTTGCCGTACTGTTCACCAGCAGTCCGCCCCCGAGACCTATCACCAGTCCGGCCGTCATGCCATAGAGCACATATGGCCCGAAGATAGATGAGAAAGTGAAGAACATGTATATCAGCACCGGCACACCGGTGACAATCCCTATGGTCCGTTTGATGATGCGCATCCTCTGCAGGTGGTACACCTTTTCCACCGCCTCGCGCACCGACATGCGGCCGAAGTCTATACGCCTCACATAGAGAGCCTGTCCCAACTGCATGAATCCCATCATCACGAAGAATGCCATGGCGACGATGGTAAACACCGGCGCCACACGACCGTAGGTGGGGATCGTGCACAGACCTATGGCACAGACGGCCGTCATGCGCACACACATGCGGTAATACCGCTTGCTCAGCGACTCCACCCTCTGGCGTGCCACCATTCTCTCGGTCTCCTTAGCGTTTTGGGGATCGGGTTGGATGTCAAGCCGTTGCCATTGTGATTTCAGGTTGTCTATATTCATATCAGATCTTTATTGCGGTCTATCAGTTTTTGTTTGATGCGGCGCAGGCGTGTGGCCACGTTGCTGCGCGTGAGGCCCGACATGTCGGCTATCTCGTCATAACTCTTCTCGTCGAGCCACATCATGATCAGCGCCTTGTCCATGCCCGAGAGTCCGGAGATCAACCTGTACATCTGTCTCAGCTGTTCGAGGCGTTCGGTGTCGGACGTGTCACCCTCGAGATGGAGCACCGACTCGAGCTGCACCTTGCCGCGGGAATGGCGGGAGTTGCGCCTGAAATAGGTGATACATGTGTTGAGAGCCATCCTGTAGAGCCAAGTCGACACCGCCGATGTGCCCCGGAATGTGTCGAGCCCCTGCCACACGTTGGCAAGCACCTCCTGATACAAGTCATTGAAGTGGTCGCCATCCGTGGCATACATGTAACATATTTTGTAAAGGAGCCTCCTGTTTTCCTCGATTATCCCGAGAAAGCAGCTCTCCTTGTCCTGAGCCTTTGACATCCGGTCGGTAGTGGGGGTTGATTTTTGGCGTGACTGTGACATTAGACGCCCCATGGTGCAAAAAGTTTCACGCAGGTATGAAACTTTTTTTCTGCCGCTGCGTCTAACGTCTCACAACTCTCCTCCCGCGAGCGGCACACCCGACACGTAATCATTAAACTTAAAACTATATAAATGAATCTTCTCGAGGTAGAAAATGTAGAAAAATCCTATGCCTCGCACAAGGCTCTCGACAATGTGAGCCTCAGTGTGCCCGAAGGCAAGGTGTATGGTCTGTTGGGGCCCAACGGTGCCGGCAAGACCACTCTGATCCGCATCATCAACCATATCACCGCGCCCGACGCAGGCCGTGTCTATTTCGACGGACATATCCTCACTGAGGCCGATGTCGACAAGATCGGTTATCTCCCTGAGGAGCGTGGTCTATATAAGAAGATGAAGGTGGGTGAGCAGGCCGTCTTCTTCGCCCGTCTCAAGGGGCTGTCCAAGGCTGACGCTACCCGTCAGCTCCGCACATGGTTTGAGAAATTCGATATCCTCGGATGGTGGGACAAGAAGGTCGAGGAGCTCTCCAAGGGCATGGCTCAGAAGGTGCAGTTCATCGTCACGGTGCTCCACCGTCCCCGCCTCCTGATATTCGACGAGCCATTCTCGGGCTTCGACCCCATCAATGCCAATCTGCTCAAGGACGAGATTCTCAAGCTCAAGGACGAGGGTTCGACGGTGATATTCTCCACACACAACATGGCTTCCGTCGATGAGATATGCGACAATATCACCCTCATCAACAAGAGCCGCAATATCCTCAGCGGCAATGTCGACGAGCTGCGCCGGCGTTATTTCGGCGGCCGTTACGACCTCACGTTCGAGGGCGACGCACGCGCGCTGATGGAGGCGCTCCTGCCGTTGGCGTCCGACTTCCGTGTGCTCGAGCCTGACTCACGTGGCCGTGCGCGCATATCGCTGCACATCAATGACGGTGCCGACGTCAGGGATGTGGTGGATGTGGCCAACCGCACGGTGCGTCTTGCCGGATTCAACGAGAGCATCGCGACGATGAACGAGATCTTCATCCACGCCGTTCAGGACGATGAGCGACCCTCTGCTCAATAACAGGCACATCATAAGAAATTCTTACATTAATCCCGATAATACCACACAAGGCAGTCATGTCAAAAATAGGAATAGTAATAGAGCGCGAATACATGGAGCGCGTCAAGAAAAAGAGTTTTATCATCACCACCATATTGATGCCGTTGCTCATGTTGTTGCTGATGGCACTCCCGGCGATTCTCATGTCGGTGCTCGACGGGTCGGAGGCCACAGTGCTCGTGGTCGACAACAGCGGACGCATCGGCACACGCCTCACTGACACTCCCGAGGTGAAATTCCGGTCGGCAACGCCCGATGTCACAGTCGACTCGGCCATGCGCGCACAGAGCGAGGGGATGGTGCTCGTCATCCCGTCCAACATCATCGACTCGCGTCGAGGCCAGCTCAAGCTCATGAGCAGTGGCCCTGTCTCGATCATGGTTGAGAGCACTATCACCAATCAGGTCAATCAGCTTGTCGAGGACGCCCGTCTCAAAGAATACAATATCGAGAATCTCGATCAGATAATGGAGTCGGTGAAGAGCGATGTGTCCCTCTCCACGCTCCGCACCGATAAGGAGGACACCGAGGCACTATCCTCCGACCTCAGCTACGGACTGGGCATCGGCCTCACGTTCATCCTCTATATGTTCCTGCTCATCTATGGCCAGATGGTCATGACCTCCATCATCGAGGAGAAGAGCAACCGTGTGCTCGAGGTGGTGGTCACTTCGGTCAAGCCGGCCCAGCTGATGCTCGGCAAGATCGTCGGCGTGGCCTTGGTGGCTGTCACTCAGATGGTGCTTTGGGGTGTGATCCTTGTCATGATCTCGGGCTTTCTGCTCCCGTCGCTGCTGCCGGCCGACGTGATGTCTGATGTCACCGCAGTGCGCATGGGCGACATGAGCGCCGTCAGCCATCAGGACAATATCGAGATGATTCAGGCCGTGGCCTCGTTCACACAGGTGGGTGACATTGTCGGCCTGATAGTCCTGATGACCCTCTTCCTTGTGCTCGGATTCTTGCTCTACTCCTCCATCTTTGCCGCTGTAGGCTCCACGGTCGACAACATTCAGGACGCATCCCAACTCTCCTCGTTTGCCGTATTCCCCATCGTTTTCGGCCTCATCTTTGCCATGCTTGCAGCAGCCGATCCCATGGGCCCTCTGGCTTTCTGGTCATCCATGTTCCCGCTCACTGCCCCCATGGTGATGGTGGCCCGCATCCCGGCCGGGATTCCCGCGTGGGAGATAGTGCTATCGCTCGTGCTCCTCGTCATCAGCTTCCTCGCGATGGTGTGGGTGGCCGGCAAGATATATCGTGTGGGCATATTCATGTATGGCAAGAAACCCTCTGTCAAGGAGATCGTGAAGTGGATCAGCTATAAGTAATTCCCCACTATCCATCACAGCCGCCTCCCGGCGGCTGACTCAGGGCCGTGCCGACGGCGGACACTCTCCGCTGCGGCACGGCCCTTTACATTGAGCGGCGACTCAATGTAATATATACAAAAAAAGACACCCTCTGCATCACGCAGCGAGTGCCCGCAATTATAATCATCAATTCTAATTATCGGTATCTCGTTTTCACAAACACTTTCCCCTGAGGGCCGCACGCGTGCGGCGATGGGGATGTGGGGAATGATAATTACGGTTCAATGATTGAAGGGATAGATAACAATCAAGATAGCAAAAAGACTGGTAGTGGAAATCTCAGTTGGAAAACCATCTTTTTCAGCTATCCGAGCCGGCCCGGAGGGCCCGGCTCATCTCATGGTAACAATCAACTTAACTAATTAAACGACTATGAAAAAATTATTTGTTCTTGTGTCAATACAGGTACTATCGGTTGAATATCTTTTGTTTGAATATCTGTTTCTTCAGGGGATTGGGGGGATAGCATCAGGGCTACCCTTTTATTCAGGTTATTGAATAGAGTATTGTTTTGAGTATGGGGGATTAAAAGAATTGATTGTCGGGTCTCAGTCAGGTGTCGCCGGGTGGCCTTGAGGCGGTTGTCCCGGTTTTCTGATTGCAAAGTTACAACAAAAAAATCCCTCTGTCAAGGGATTTAACTCTAATTGATTAAATTACAGCGTGATTTAACACTCGGCGGGTGCTAATTCCGAGTCGTTAACAAATATTTCGTTAACGGTTGATGGTCCTGAAGAATTCTTCGCGCAGGTCGGCGTCGGTGTCAAACACTCCGCAGGTCTCTACCGTGACAGTGGTCGGGAGCTGTTTCTCGACGCCGCGCATTTTCATGCACAGGTGGTCTCCCTCGCACACCACGATCACCCCCTTGGCGCCGAGCTTGTCCATCACTATGCGGCATATCTGAGCCGTCATGCGCTCCTGCACCTGAAGGCGACGCGCGTAGAAGTCTACCAGTCGGGCCAGCTTGCTCAGCCCGATGGTGCGACCGTCGGGGATGTAGCCTATGGACACACGCCCGCAGAAGGGGAGGATATGATGCTCGCAGAGCGAATAGAACTCAATGCCGCTCACGGTCACCATCCGCGACCCCTCGTGGGTGAATATGGCGCCGTTGATTATGGCATCGGCATCCTGCCTGTAGCCACGGGTCAGATAGGCCATGGCGCGGGCCGCACGCTGGGGCGTTTTCACCAGCCCCTCGCGCGAGGTGTCTTCGCCCAGCAGGCGCAATATGGCTTCGTAGTGCGAGGCTATACGGTCGATGGTCTCTTCCGAGATACCCGATTTATTGTCCATTGGTCGTTGCTCTGTCAGTTGCCCGAGATATTGATGCGGTCTCTCACCACACGTATTTCCTTGCTGTATGCCGGAAACGCCTTGCGGAGTTCGTCGGCGGCGGCGTTGGCCTCCTGCTGGGTGCGGAAGTCGCCCACCCTCAGTCGCCAGTAGGGCGAGGTGTAGCGCACATAGGTCTGAAACTGCGGGAAACGCGATGCTATCACTCTCTGCTTGCTCCCTGCCTCGGCCTTGGCGGTGCGTGGATTGTTGTCGCTGAACACCTGCACCCTGTATCCGACAGGCCGGTTGCCTGTGGGACGGGCTGGCTGTGTCTCGTCGCGCTGCTCCTCCTCGGCATCGGGGGCTTCGATCTCTTTCACCAGCCGCGCGCGCAGCGACTCAGGGAGGTCTATCACATTGTCGGTGCCCGTGGTGATGTGGTCAACGATGGTCACTACCGTGGCGTCGGCTGCCGCCGCGAGTGCCACAAGCACACACAGTGTGGAGAAGATTATCGAGCGCATGGATGGGTGAATGATTGCAGGGGGTGAAGGGAGTGAGGGTGAGATGGGAAACGGTGGGGCAGGGACGTGGCGGGCACGCCCCTGCCTTGAAAAAGTTTTTATTGCTGATGGATTATCGCGGCATCAGAATGCGTTGACAATCCCCATGAACGATTCGCACTCCAGTGCGGCACCGCCGATGAGGCCGCCGTCCACGTCGGGCTTGGAGAAGATCTCCTTGGCGTTGGTGGGCTTGCAGCTGCCACCGTAGAGGATCGAGGTGTTCTCAGCTACCTCCTCACCATACTTCGCGGCAACTGTCTTGCGGATGAATGCATGCATCTCCTCGGCTTGATCTGCTGTGGCGGTCTTGCCTGTGCCGATGGCCCACACGGGCTCGTAGGCAAGGATGATCTTGCCAAACTCCTCGGCCGAGAGGTTAAAGAGGCCCTCCTCTATCTGAGCCTTCACCACGTCAAAGTATGTGCCGTCCTCTCTCTGCTCCAGCACCTCGCCGATGCAGAATATGGGCGCGAGACCGTTGTCGAGCGCCAGACGCACCTTGGCCTGAAGGGTCTCGGAGGTCTCGCCATAATACTGACGACGCTCGGAGTGGCCGAGGATCACATAATTGGCACCTGTCGAGGCTACCATGGGGGCCGAAACCTCGCCGGTATATGCTCCTGACTTGTGGTCGGCACAGTTCTCGGCGCCGAGGCCCAGCTTGTTCTTGTCTATGATCTGATTGATTGTCGCAAGATGTGTGAAAGGTACACAGATGATCACATCACACTTCGGGGCCTCGGTGGCGAGGGCATTGTTGATCTGCTCTGCGAGCTTGACGCCTTCCTGAAGGGTAGTGTTCATCTTCCAGTTGCCTGCAACGATATTCTTTCTCATTTTTTTATCTTGATGATTTATTGGGTTTAATTTTCCGAGGCAAAATTAGCAATTCTCTCTGAGAAAATCAAAAAAAATCGGCTGTGGGCCCATCGGCGGGTCATGCGCGGGTCATGCGGGCTTGTATCCGGCCATTTTCTTCTTGAGCTTGGAGGGTGTGAGGGTCTCGGGCCAGTCGGCGAAGAAGAGCCTCAGTGTGCAACCCTCCTTGTGGCGCGAGCAGCCGAATGCCGTGTGCCCCTTGACGATATGGCCTGTGTGGCAGAGCGGACACTCCAGCTGCTCATATTTGGTGACCCTCGGGGCACGCGGCTTCTTGGCTGGGGCGCCTGCGGCTTTCGCCTCGGCCGCCTTCCCTTTCGGTGCGGGGGTCTGCTCCAATATTATCTTGGCGCGCGAGTTGTCGGCCATCACATTGAGCACTATCTGTCCCACAAGGGTCTTGAGCTCGTCCATAAACTCAGCAGCCGAGTATGTGCCGCGCTCTATGCGCCGCAGTTTGTTCTCCCACAGCCCTGTCAGCTTGGCGCTCTTGAGCAGTTCCTCATTGATGGAGTCGATCAGGTCTATGCCGGCCTGAGTGGGCACCACCGACTTGCGCTGCAGCTGGATATACTTGCGTTTGAACAGCGTCTCAATGATGGCTCCGCGCGTTGACGGGCGGCCGATGCCGTTCTCTTTCAACGCCTCGCGCAGCGACTCGTCGTCTACCGTCTTGCCCGCGCTCTCCATGGCGAGGATCAAGGTGCCCTCCGTATAATATTTAGGTGGCTGGGTGGTCTTTTTCACTATCGACGGTGCCTGAGGCCCGTGCTCGCCTGCGGTAAACTCGGGCAGGATGGCATCCTCGCTGTCACTGTCGGCGGTTTTCGACTCTCCTTCATACAGTTTTCTCCATCCGGGGTCTGTGATCACTTTGCCCGTGGCCTTGAACTGTGTGTTGTCCACACTGCCCATCACCGTGGTGGTGTTAAACCGACACTGAGGATAGAATGCGGCGATGAATCGCAATGCTATGAGGTGATACAGTTTGCGCTCGTCGCCCACGAGCACCGTCGGCGACTGGCCTGTGGGGATGATGGCATGGTGGTCCGTCACCTTCGAGTTGTCAAATATACGCTTTGACTTGGCTATCTTTCCGGCCAGTACCGGGGCGGTGAGGTTGGCATACGGGGTCATGTTGGCTAAGATCCCGGGCACCTTGGCATGGATATCCTCGCTGAGATAGGTAGTGTCTACACGGGGATAGGTCGTCACTTTCTTCTCATAGAGGCTCTGCATGTGTTCGAGAGTCTCGTTGGCCGACCATCCCCACTTGCGGTTGCACTCGAATTGGAGCGACGTGAGGTCAAAGAGCCTTGGAGCCGACTCGCGACCCTCCTTCTCCTGCACATCGGTTATGGTCATCTCCTTTCCCTCAAGTGCCGCCCGCGCTGCCTCGGCCTCTTCTGGGCTTTTTATTTTGCCCGCAGTGGCAGAGAAAACGGTGTCGCGATAGAGGGATTTGAGTTCGTAGTAGTTCTCGGGCTTAAAGTTGACGATCTCTCTGTGGCGTTGCACGATGAGGGCGAGGGTAGGGGTCTGCACCCTGCCTATGGAGAGCACGTTGCCCGGCGTTGAATATTTGAGCGAGTAGAGGCGTGTACAGTTCATGCCCAGCAGCCAGTCGCCGATGGCACGCGACATACCGGCATGATAGAGGTTGAGGTAGTGGTCGTCGGGCTTGAGGTTGGCCAGCCCCTCGAGCAGGGCCTCGTCGGTGAGCGAGGAGGTCCACAGGCGTTTCACGGGACACTTCACGCCGGCCTTGAGCATCACCCAGCGCTGGATGAGCTCACCCTCCTGCCCGGCATCACCGCAGTTTACGATCTCGTCGGCTTCCTTGCCCAGCTTCTCGATCACATGAAACTGATGCTCGCGCCCTTTGTTGTTGATCAGCTTGATGCCAAATCTCTGCGGGATCATAGGCAGTGAGCCCAGACTCCACTGTTTCCATGCCTCGGTATAGTCGTTGGGCTCTTTCAGGCAGCACAGGTGGCCTATGGTCCATGTCACCCGGCAGTCGGCGCCCTCATAATAGCCGTCGCGCCGAGTGTGGGCACCCACGAGACGCGCCAGATCGCGCGCCACGTCATGCTTCTCCGTGATATACAGCCTCACCGTTTACCTGTTTTTCCCTTTTTGTCAGGTCGCTTGGATTTTCCGAACTGTCCTTTCTTACGGTCGGGCAGGATGATTTTGGTCAGCGCCTCGCCGCGGGGGGTCTTGATGGTGATCATCCCCTCACGCACGGGCGGCATGGCCTGAAAGTCAAGCTCTATGGCTATCCGGCCGTCATCCTCCCACTGGAAATAGCGGTTGAAGTCTACACCGTCGATGTCGCTGCACTCTCTGAGCCTGCCCTCCGAGGTGAGGGTCACGGCGTCGATGCGTGCGCTGGTGTGGGGAGTCCCCGTCAGATGGCCGTAGATGCGGGTCAGGTCTTTGCGATAGTCGATACTGTCTACAGTCAGCGAGGGCACCCCCTCGCTCGCCGATGTGTAGTCTCTCACGGTGCGACCCCAAGAGGGGAGCGCCGCCAGCACACCCAGCGTCATCATGGCAAGGATACGATTCATCATAGTGTGTGAAGTCTTGATTTAGACATTTTCAGACTGCAAAATTACAACAAATTGCCCTATTTGTCAAATCCATTCCTCGCCCCGGCGGCTAATTGGATGGCCATAATTGCATGTTTTGTCAGTGTTGTCGGTCAATATGTCATAGTCCGGCTGTCTGAATTTCTGCAATTCGACCCTGCCCCTCATGTCAACTTTTTTGGCACGATGTTTGTTTCATTATTGAACGTCGCGGAGAGGCAACACCCCCTCAACCCGGCAGAAAAAAAGGAATAATCAAAAACAAATAAAAATACAATCAACTATGGGAAAAATTATCGGTATTGATCTTGGCACCACCAACTCGTGTGTGTCAGTTCTTGAAAACAATGACCCCGTTGTTATCCCCAACAGCGAAGGTCGCAACACTACCCCTTCTATCGTAGCATTCGTGGATGGCGGCGAGCGCAAGGTCGGCGACCCTGCCAAGCGTCAGGCCATCACCAACCCCAAGCGTACCATCAACTCCATCAAGCGTTTCATGGGCGAGACCTATGATCAGGTTGAGAAGGAGATTGAGCGTGTACCTTATAAGGTGGTCCGCAGCGACAACAACACTCCCCGTGTTGACATCGACGGCCGCGACTACACTCCGCAGGAGATCTCGGCCATGATTCTTCAGAAGATGAAGAAGACTGCCGAGGATTTTCTCGGCGAGCCTGTCACCGAGGCTGTGATCACCGTCCCTGCCTACTTCAACGACGCTCAGCGTCAGGCCACCAAGGAAGCCGGCGAGATCGCCGGTCTCACCGTCAAGCGTATTGTCAACGAGCCTACTGCCGCTGCACTCGCTTATGGTCTTGACAAGAGCGACAAGGACCGCAAGATCGCCGTGTTTGACCTCGGTGGCGGTACATTCGATATCTCCATCCTCGAGCTCGGCGACGGCGTCTTCGAGGTGAAGTCGACCAACGGTGATACCCACCTCGGTGGTGATGACTTCGACCATGTCATCATCGACTGGCTTGCCGATGAGTTCAAGAAAGAGGAGGGCATCGACCTCCGTCAGGATCCTATGGCCCTCCAGCGTCTTAAGGAGGCAGCCGAGAAGGCTAAGATCGAGCTTTCGTCGACCACCTCGACCGAGATCAACCTCCCCTATATCACCGCCACCGCCACAGGCCCCAAGCACCTTGTGCGCACCCTCACCCGCGCACAGTTTGAGCAGCTTGCCGACAAGCTCATTCAGGCTACCATCAAGCCCTGTGAGCAGGCCCTCAAGGATGCCGGCATGACCGCCAAGGATATCGACGAAGTGATCCTCGTAGGTGGTTCTACCCGTATCCCCGCCATCCAGCAGGTTGTGGAGAAGTTCTTCGGCAAAGCTCCCTCAAAGGGCGTCAACCCCGACGAAGTAGTAGCCGTGGGCGCAGCCATTCAGGGCGGTGTCCTTTCAGGCGACGTCAAGGACGTGCTTCTTCTCGACGTTGTGCCTCTGTCAATCGGTATCGAGACCCTCGGCGGCGTGATGACCAAGCTTATCGAAGCCAACACCACCATTCCTACCC
>CAZAWC010000073.1:0-12990 GCA_964488595.1 uncultured Staphylococcus sp.
GGACGCCGAATCATCGTAACCCCATTCGCCGGAGCGCAGCGGAGGCGAGTGGGGATTAACCACACCCACACTTGGGGCGTCCGGCAGGGACGCCGAATCATCGTAACCCCACCACGCGCCGGAGCAATGCGGAGTGAAGTGCACCCCAAGAGTTGGACAAACAAAGTCCAACTCTTGGGGTGCACTTCTGGCGCGGGTATGGGTACAAAAAAAGGGTAAGCTGACTACATCGCACCGCTACGACCCCCTACCGCTGCTTCGATCAAGACCTGACGGAGTTCGGGGGGAGCTGGTCGTGTAGGACTTACCCGAGTGCAAAGGTAGGCATTTTTTTTGACATGGCAAGTATTTCGCCTCAATTTTTCGATCATTTTCGGCCGGAGTAATGGATTTGAGTGAGACGGCGGGGGCAAAATCATGATTTTTCGGTATTTCAAGGGAATAATATATGGTGTAATTTTGCATCAGGAAAAATGAATTGCGGGGAGTGGCCCGACCAGCTCCCCCCTCATAGTGAAATAAGAATTAAACTGTTATTGTTGAACCCAACCGTGGTGCTGACAAGGCTGTGAAGCTGCCCTCAGCGCCACGCTTTGTTTTGTCCCGCAGGGCGGGGTCGGGAGGCGGTTTTGCCTGTTTTTTGACCATAAGTTAGGCGGTGTGAGGAAATTTGCTTAATTTTGCGGTAGAATCGGGGCGTGTGCCCTCGTTTCAACTTATCATCAATCATTACCAATCCGTCAACACAATATAATAATGGAACTATCGGCATCACAGCTCGCGGCCATGACAGGCGGCGAAGTGGTGGGCAATCCGGATGTCACGGTCGGGACTTTTGCCAAGATCGAGGAGGGACACCCGGGTGCCCTCTCGTTTTTGGCCAATCCCAAATATACACATTTTATATATGACACGGAGTCGTCCATCGTACTGGTGAGACGCGACTTCGAGCCCGAGCACCCCGTGAAGGCCACCCTCATCAAGGTAGACGACCCCTATGCCACGGTGGCGCACCTGCTGGAGATGGTGACGGCGATGACCGCCGTCGAGAAGCGCGGCATCGAGCAGCCATCGTTCATAGCCGCAGGGGTGGAGATCCCCGAGGATGCCTATGTGGGTGCGTTTGCCTACGTCGGCGCCGGGGCCAAGATCGGCGCCGGGGCCAAGATCTATCCTCAGGTCTATGTGGGCGACGGCTGCAGCATAGGCGAGGGCACGGTGCTCAATCCCGGGGTGAAGGTCTATGCGGGCTGCCGCATCGGTGCGCGCTGCATCGTCCACTCGGGTGTGGTGATCGGCGGCGACGGATTCGGATTTGCCCCGGTGGACGGCCACTATGAGAAGATCCCCCAGACGGGCAATGTGGAGATAGGCGACGATGTGGAGATAGGTGCATGCACCACCATAGACCGTGCCATGATGGGCTCGACCCGCATAGGCGACGGCGTGAAGCTGGACAATCTCATACAGATAGCCCACAACTGCTCGGTGGGCGACCACACCGTGATGGCCGCTCAGGCCGGAGTGGCCGGGTCGACCAAGATAGGCAAGGGATGTATGGTCGGCGGTCAGGTGGGATTCGTGGGCCACATCAATATCGGCGACGGCACGCTGATAGGCGCTCAGAGCGGCGTGAGCCACTCGACCGAGCCGGGAGCCCGCATCATGGGCGCGCCGGCCGTGGAGATGGGCGAGTATGCCCGCTCGCTGGTCTATGCCAAGCGCCTGCCCCGCATGGCCGAGCAGATCAAGGCGCTCGAGAAGAAACTCAACGGGAAATAAAAAAAATTACATCAACCATATATGAACCAGATTACTCTCAACGGCGAGTTTACCCTCACGGGCAAGGGGCTCCACACGGGGCTCTCCATCACCGCCCGATTCCTCCCCGCCCCTGCGGGCCACGGCTATAAGATAAAACGTGTGGACCTCGAAGGCCAGCCGGTGATCGACGCCCTCGCCGAGAATATCGTGGACACCAACCGCGGCACGGTGATAGCCAAGGGTGATGTGCGCGTTTCCACCATAGAGCATGCCATGTCGGCCCTCTATGCGTCGGGCATCGACAACTGTCTCATCGAGGTGGACGCCCCCGAGCTCCCCATCCTCGACGGCAGCGCGGCCCCCTACGTAGAGGCCATCGCCGCCACGGGGCTGGCCGAGCAGAAGGCCGACAAGGACTACTACTACGTGCGCCAGCGCATCGAGGTGTCCGACCCCGAGACGGGCTCGAGCATCATCGTGCTGCCCGACGACGACTTCAGCGTCGATGTCAAGATCGACTTCCAGTCGAAGGTGCTCAACAATCAGTTTGCCTCGCTCGAACACATCGACCGCTATGCCGAGGAGATAGCCGCCAGCCGCACCTTCGTGTTCGTGCGCGAGGTGGAGCCGCTGGTCAAGAACAACCTCATCAAGGGTGGCGACCTCGACAACGCCATCGTCATCTATGACTCGCCCATGGCTCAGGCCGACCTCGACCGTCTGGCCGACCTGATGGGTGTGGAGCGCAAGGAGGTGAGCGAGTTCGGATATATCAACAACAAGCCCCTCACCTCCGACAACGAGCCCGCACGCCACAAGCTGCTCGACCTCATCGGCGACCTCGCCCTCATCGGCCGGCCGCTCAAGGGGCGCGTGATAGCCACCCGTCCGGGCCACTCGATCAACGCCCAGCTCACCAAGAAGATACGCAAGGCCATCAAGCATCAGGAGGTGCAGGCACCGGTCTACAACCCCAACCGCGAGCCGCTGATGGACAACAACCGTATCCGCGAGCTGCTCCCCCACCGCTATCCCTTCCTGCTCGTCGACAAGATCATCGAGAAGGGCAACAACTATATCGTGGGCGTGAAGAACGTCACTGCCAACGAGGCATTCGTTCAAGGCCACTTCCCGCCGGAGCCTGTGCTCCCCGGTGTGCTCCAGATCGAGGCCATGGCCCAGACGGGCGGTCTGCTGGTGCTCTCCACGGTCGACACCCCCGAGCTCTATTCCACATATTTCATGAAGATAGACAATGTGAAGTTTCGCCAGAAGGTGGTGCCAGGCGACACGCTCATCTTCCACGTCTCGTTCATGACCGAGCTGCGCCGCGGCTGTGCCGTGATGAAGGGCTATGCCTTCGTGGGCGACAAGATCGTGACCGAGTGTGAGTTTATGGCCCAGATTATCAAGAACAAGCAGTAAACAACGCACAGTCATATGAATCAGCCTTTAGCATATATCCACCCGGATGCCAAGATACACCCGAGCGTGGTGATAGAGCCTTTCGTCACCATCCACGGAGATGTCGAGATAGGCGAGGGCACCCACATCTACTCCAACGTCACCATCATGGACGGCGCGCGCATAGGCAAGAATGTCAACATCTTTCCCGGCGCTGTGGTCTCGGCCCAGCCTCAGGACCTCAAGTTCAGGGGCGAGAAGACGGTGGCTATCGTAGGCGACGGCACCACCCTGCGCGAGTGTGTCACCGTCCACCGCGGCACGGCCTCCAAGGGCAAGACCGTCGTGGGCGAGAACTGTCTGATCATGGCCTACTGCCATGTGGCTCACGACTGCCGCGTGGGCAATCACGTGATCATGAGCAACGCCGTGCAGCTGGCCGGCGAGGTGGTGGTCGACGACTATGCCGTGCTGGGCGGAGGCGCCCTCATCCATCAGTTCTGCCACATCGGCGCACATGTGATGCTGCAGGGCGGAGCGCTGGTCAACAAGGATATCCCTCCTTTTGTCAAGGCTGCCCGCGAGCCCATAGCCTATGCCGGAGTCAACTCCATCGGGCTGCGCAGACGCGGATACTCCAACGAGATAATCCGCGACATTCAGGAGATCTACCGCTATCTCTATCTGTCGGGGCTCAACAACACGGACGCCATCTCGCGCATTGAGGCCGAGCTACCCGCATCCAAGGAGCGCGACGAGATCATCCTCTTCGTGCGCAACTCGGGCCGCGGCATCATCCGCGGCTACGTGTGACCCCACCCGTCATGCCGTGACTCCACGCATCCTCCTCACCCTCCTGCCGCTCATCTGCTGCGCACCATGCCGGCCCGCCGACCCGCTCGACGACCTGTCCGGCAAGCGCGGCGCGGGGCTGGCCGAGGCGTTGCGTGTCATGGCCCGGCCGAGAGTGCTCCCTGCCGATGGCGACATCAGCTACAGCACCCTCACGCCGTTTGAGGGCACACAGGTCACCGTCACAGCTGGGCGGCTTCCGGCCGGATATGTGTGGGGAGAGGCTGTGCCTGCCTTGTGGTGGAGCATCGGCTCCCTCTATGGCGACACCATCGCACGCGACATGGTGAACCGCATCCCCATGTCCACGGCCACCGCCACACACCGCGGCGACCTCCCGCCGGGACGCTCGGTGGAGTCGGCCGGATATACAGCGCCGCTGTGGTGCAGCGGCACAGCTACCCTCTCGGGGATAGAGACCGAGCTCTACGCACCCCCGGCCGAGTGGCGCGGGGCGCTGGCCCGCAAATTCTTCTATATGGCCGTGTGCTACCCCTCGAACGTCTTCACCCCGAGAGGCTACATGATATTTGCCGGGGGGAGCTATCCGGCCATCACATCCTATGCCGCCGCGATGTTCATGGAATGGCACAGAGACTATCCCGTGGACGAGACCGAAATCGCCCTCGACCGCCTGGCACGCGAGTGGCAGGGGAGCGGCAATCCCTTTGTGCTCTCGCCTGAGCTGGCCGACTATCTGTGGGGAGACAAGGCCGATACCCCCTACTCGACCGAGGGTGCGACCCCGGCCCTGCACGGGAGCTACCGGATGGCCGACGGCGAGATATGGCTCCATTCGCCCCATATCCCCACAGACGCGGTGTGGAGCGTCGACGGACGCCGGGTGAGCGGCAATCGCCTCACTACCGCAGAGTTAGGGGCCGGACATCACACTCTCGCCTATACCTGCGGAGGCGAGAAGGGCTACCTCACCATCACCATCTGTCCCTGACCGTGACATGCTTTCCTCCCGGACACTCAGCTCACTGATAGTCGCGCTCGCGTGCGTGCTCCCGGCATGTTCGCACCACGACTCTCCCCGCCGTGACCGCGGCCCCGTGCCCGACGACGAGGGTCAGAGGCCCGGCGTGACGGCGCCGGATGATGTCGCCTCGGAGCTCGAGGATGGCGAGTGGCGCGTCACAGGGCCGGCCATTAACCTCAGATACAACCGCGGAGGGATACTGTTCAAACTCACCGGCGCGGGCAAGGGGGAGATCATCGACCTCGACGCCACGGCCCGCATGGCGCTGGACATCCCCGCGCCCGGAGCCGACTCGGTGTGCCGCGGTGCGCATATCGACGTCAACGGACGCCCGCTGGGCATAAGGCAAGTCAGGATGCTGCGGCGCACGGACACTACCGTGTGGTATGGGATCCTCGACACAGACTCCGCCACACACTACGTAGTGCTCCCGGCCCGATAAAGACTCACATGAACGGCCCCGCGAGATAGCTCGCCAAAATGCCGAGCTTGTTTTTCAGCCTCACTCGCGGATCTGCCAGCACACTGCGGCGCAGAGCCTTGATGTCTGCCACACACCGGCGCGCCACATCCCTGTATCCCTCGCGGCGCCGGGTGAGCAGATACATATTGAAACAAGCACTCAGCCTGCGCGACCGGGCAGCGGCCAGCAGCCCGGGGTCGTCGGCCCATCGCTCCATGACCGCGGCGGTGACACTGAGCACATCGAGCCGCCGCCTCACAAAAGTATTGATGATGCTGTGAGGATTAGGGCGATAGAAGTAGACCGGCACACTCAGCGAGCTGACACGCGCGAGGCGCGGATAGATGCGCGTAGTGAAGTCGAGATCCTCATAATAGATCCCCTCCTTAAACATCACTTCCCTCACCTTGTCGGCCCTGTAGATCGATGCCGCGGCCGAATTGAGCCACCGGGGCTCCTGATAGAGCGTGGCCGCGAGCGCATCGCGGCCGCTGAGGGTGAGCGGCGACCGGCCCTCGCGGGGGATGGCGGCGAGGGTGGCATCGCGCGTGAATGTGGCGCTCACCGCCTCGGCCCCCTCTGAAATGGCGGTGTCGAGCAGCAGCTCCACCGCGCCCGGGAGGAGGATGTCGTCACCGTCGAGAAACACCATCCACTCCCCGCGGGCCGCGAGGATGCCGGTGTTGCGGGCCTTGGACGGCCCCGAATGTGGGATCGACATAAATCTCACCCCCTCGCAGGCGGATGCTATGGAGGGGGTGTCGTCGGTCGAGCCATCGTCTACAACTATCACCTCCACCCCCGGCTGAGACAGGGCGCTCTCTATGCTGTCGCGGATGTAAGCGGCATCATTGTAGGCCGGTATTATCACCGACACCTTTGGAGCGGGTGGAGACTGCACGGGGCGGGGTGTAGAGGGATGGTTCTTAGATACTATTTCTGTTTTGTAAGCTCGAATCCGGCGGTCAGACCGTCATATGAGCTCAGCAGGGAGGAGAGCGACTTGATGGACGAGTTGCCCGATATGGCACTCAGCTTCTCTATGAGGGTAATGAGCTTGGAGACGTCAAAAGTGAGCTCCATATTGTTGCCCGTCAGTTTGATATAGGCGGTCATACTGCCGATATTCACCTTGCCCAGAGCCTTGAAATGGAACTGAGTCTCGCCGCTCTTGGGGTCGGAGGTGATGGTGCCGGAGGCCTTGATGCGTCCGGCCGTCATGGTAAACGAGGAGTCGGCCTCGATGACGAGCACCAGCTTGTTGAGGCCGAAACGGTTGTAATAGGTCTCGAGCTTGCTCTCCACAGCCGAGGCAGTGGCCACGCCTCCGGCCTTGAGCAGGAGATTGTCGCTCTTGAAGCTCACGGCCGGCTTCTTGTAATTCCATGTGCCGGCAAGGCTCTTGATGTCGACATCCTTGTTGCCGATGCCGAGCATCCCGGCCACACCCCCGATGAGGTCACCGAGACCTGAGCCTGAGTTGGAGCCGGTCGAGGTGGAATCGGTCTGCTGATTGGAGCCTCCGCCGAGGAGCCCGCCGAGGATATCGCGTGCCGACTGGGCCGACACCACAGGAGCCGCACAGAGCAGGACGGCAAGGATGAGGATGATCTTTTTCATTGTCTTCAGAGTATAGTGTATGTGAAAAATAGTATCGAGAATAGAAACATCAGCATGGCCGTCATGCCCAACAGGGGATTGAGCGCGCGCCCTGAGCGACGTATCAGCATCGAGAAGATGACCAGATGCAAAGCCAGATATGTCGCCGGTCCTGTCCATCCCCAAGGGCCCGTGGCCATCCACAGACGCATGGTGAAGACCACGGCAATAAAGCCGTTGCACAGATACATGGCTGCCCCGGCCGGACGCCCTACCATCACCACGAGCGTGTGCTTGCCCACGGCAAGGTCGTCGTCGCGGTCGCGATAGTTGTTGACGATGAGCACATTGGCGCCAAGACACCCCACTCCTATCCCGGCCATCAGGAGTGTGACCGACGGGGCCACACCGCTCACCATACATGTGAGCATGACGGGGACTATTCCGAAAAATATCACCACCGCCACCTCGCCGAGTCCGTGGCGGCTCAGCGGCCACGGCCCGGCGCTGTAGGCCATGGCTCCGAGGGCTATCAGCACCCCGGCGGCATACATCCATGGCGAGCCATAGAGGGCCACGAGCACACACCCCACAGCACATGCCATGCCGAGAGTGGCATAGGTGGCCAGCTTCATGGCACGCGGGGAGATGTCACCCTCGGTGACACCGCGGCGAGGCCCCTCGCGCCCTGCGCGGTCGAGCCCGTCGCGATAGTCATAATATTCATTGGCAAAATTGGAGGCTATCTGAGCCAGCACGGCAAAGACGGCACACAACACAAGAGCGGCCACGCACACCGAGCGCATGGCCACACATATGCCCGAGGCAAACAGCACCCCGGCGAGCGATACAGGGAGAGTGCGCAGGCGCATCGCCTCTATCCAGCATCCGAGGGTGGAGCGACGGGACATGGGAGTCATTCGAAATTTGCCGCTATGGCATCCGCTATGGCCTGCATCTGCCCGGCGGGGAATGAGACTTTGTTGCGGAAGTTCATATCGCCCTCCGAGTTGAGCGGCACGAGGTGGATGTGTGTGTGGGGCACCTCCATGCCCAGCACGGCCACCCCCACTCGCTTGCAGGGCACGGCCTTCTCAAGGGCCTTTGCCACACGGCGGGCAAACCGCATCAGGGCCTCATAATCATCCTCGGGGAGGTTAAACAGATAGTCCTCCTCCTTGCGGGGGATCACCAGCACATGGCCGGGCACCACGGGATTGATGTCGAGAAAGGCATAGTGCCCCTCGTCCTCGGCCACCTTATACGATGGTATCTCGCCGGCAGCTATGCGGCTGAAAATCGTTGCCATAATAAGTCAAATAGTGATTTTTGAAAATAGATCAATAGTTGATCTCTACGATCTCAAACTTCATCAGTCCGGCGGGCACACGTATCTCGACAATCTCGCCGAGCTTGTGGCCGAGCAGACCTTGGGCTATGGGAGTGGACGAGCCGATCTTCTTGGCCTTGAGATCGGCCTCGGAGTCGGCCACGATGGTATATTCCATGGTCATGCCGTTGGCCGTATTCTTGATCTTCACGCGGTTGAGTATCTGCACCTCCTCGTTGTTGAGATTGCTCTCGTCGATGATACGGCTCTGGGCCACCAGATCCTTGAGCTTGGCGATCTTCATCTCGAGCATGCCCTGCGCCTCCTTGGCTGCGTCATACTCGGAGTTTTCCGAGAGGTCGCCTTTGTCGCGGGCCTCGGCGATGGCGGCAGATATGCGGGGGCGCTCCACGCTCTCGAGAAACGCGATCTCTTCCATTTTCTTCTTATATCCTTCCTTGGTCATGTAAGTGATAGCCATGGCAGTAGAATTTGATTTTGCTGTATGTTAATGTTATTGATATTTAGTTGAAAGATAAGGCAAAACAGTTGGGCAGAGTCTAAAAAATATAGAATCCCGAGGCTGAGGCTACGAGACTCCATACGCATTTCCGTATAATAATGTGCTTTGCTTTACGATGCAAAGATAGTCAAAAAAACCGACTGCCCCAACCACCCCGCCCCCTTTTAACAATCTTTGTGAGTCAGTGCGGGCCGCGGATGATGGGATGGCATCATCCGCGGCCCGCTGTGGGGTGTGAACTGATCGCTCGCCGGGGGCGGAGCGTCACATGTTGACGTCGTCCGTGTCGCGGGGATTGTTGTTGATTTCGTGGATCTCCTGATCGACAAGCGCCTTGTCCACCTTCTCGTCGTCAGCTTTGTCAACATTGATGCCGTGCATGGCATCCTGAGCTTCGGTAGTGTTGAATTTCTTATCCATAGTCTTGAGTATTATGAAGTTTGTTGATTTGTTTGTCTATAATTTCAACACTCCGCCCCCCGCTATGGTTCACTCGTCGGCCTCCGAGCCCCCGACGGGAAGGCGGTTGAGCTGCTCGATATAGTCGAGTATGGCCTCGCGCCCGCGCCCATCCTCGCTCGATGTCAGGAACACCGGTGGGAGCTCCTCCCATGTGTCGAGCAGACGGTCGCAGTAGGCCTTGACGTTGCGCTTGCCGGCATCATTGCCCAGCTTGTCCATCTTGGTGAACACTATGGCAAACGGGATGCCGTTCTCACCCAGCCAGTCGAAAAACTCGAGGTCTATCTTCATCGGGGCGTGGCGCGAGTCGATGAGCACAAACAGGTTGGTCATCTGCGGGCGCCCCAGTATGTAGCCGCGTATCATCTTCTCGAGCTCGTCGCGCTGCTGCTTGCCCCGCTGGGCAAACCCATAGCCCGGCAGGTCGACGATATACCATGAGTCATTGACCAGAAAGTGGTTGATGAGCAGCGTCTTGCCCGGAGTTGACGATGTCTTGGCCAGCCGTGCGTGGCCGGTGAGCATATTGATGAGCGATGACTTGCCCACGTTGCTGCGGCCGATGAAGGCATATTCGTGACGGTTGTCGGCAGGAGCCTTCTTATAGTCGGGAGCAGAGAGGGTGAAGCGTGCTGAGTTGATAATCATAATTGCATGTATATATAGTTGAGTGGGGAGGAGAATTGAAGTATCTGATCAGTCGAGCATGAGCGAGATCATGGGACGGTCGGAGGGGAATCGGAGCATGTCGCCGACGGCGGGCGAGGAGAAGAGTATCTCGGCCAGAACATCGGCCGTGACGTCAAAGTCGAGGCGCCGCCCGGGGGTGTCGTCGTCGACGGTACACACCCCCTCGCTAAGGACGAAGGTGTGCGAATTGAGCTCGGGGAGTATGTGGTCAGTGACCCTGATGCGACAGCTGAAGTCGGGCCGCGAGGCGGCCACAGCCCCGAGCAGCTCGCCGGCATTGACCACGCGGGCCATGCCGCGAGGCATGAGGCGTCCGCCCATCGAGTCGCCGGGACGACCGTAGAGCAGCACGGGCACTCCGGGGTGGAGCGCACGCAGGCGGCGCAGGGCAGCCGTGCGGGCATCCTCATCGACGCCCATCACATCAGTGACCAGCAGCAGATCGTCGCGGCGCACGCCCCATGCCATCGACACGATCTGCGGTGTGCCGTTGTCGTCCGGGCGGGTCATGACCGCAAAGTCGCCCCCGTCGGCCTCGAGATCGGCCAGAATATTTTCAAACTGGCTGCGGGTGTGCACCACATAGCAGTGGCGCAGATTCTGAAATCGGTCAAACGCCTCCCACACATCGTCTGGCGCGGCATCTGAGACCGGCTCATAGTCGCCTCGCACCGGAAACTGATGGAGCGAGGTGAAACGCTGCTCCTTGGTGTAGAATATGGTGGAAAACCCATATCGGCGATAGAAGAAGTAGAGAGCCGTGTTGGCCGGGATGAGGGTGCAGAGCGTGTCGCCGCGCGCTGCCGACTCCTTGAGAGCCATGTCCATGAGCTGAGACATATATCCCTTGCCTCTCTGCGAGCGCCGGGTGGCCGCCCCGGCCACATAGCTCACGGGGAGCTTGCGGCCGTGAAACGTCAGGG
Organism: uncultured Staphylococcus sp.; assembly: GCA_964488595.1. Taxonomy (GTDB): domain Bacteria; phylum Bacteroidota; class Bacteroidia; order Bacteroidales; family Muribaculaceae; genus Duncaniella. Next base: position 10,996 of record CAZAWC010000073.1, read on the forward strand.
CATATCGCTGCAGCAGCAGCGAACTCACCGGGGCCCCGGCGGGGTCGGTGAGCAGCAGGGCCTCATCGTCGCGGTAAACGCGGTCAAAGTACATGGCCACATAGCTGCGGGGGTCCTTGAAGCTCTCCTGCCATATCTTCATTATGTCGTCTCTCTTGCTCATAGCTGTAACGTGATATGTTTTTCTATAAATATATAACGTCCTGCGCGCCCCGAGAGTTTAACAGCCGTCAACACACGGCCACGGCCCTCCGATGTGGGCACACCGGCGGGCCGTGGCGGGTATATGATTTATATTACATGTCCGGCTGAGATGCCGCCGCTACGGTCAGCCCTGATGGGCGGGACGCAGCAGGTCGTTGACGGTCTTGACAGGATTGAACGTGGTGATGGGCACCTCGACAAAGACTGTGTTCCAGTCGCTCATGGCACCGTTCCACAGGCCGGGGAGCTCCATGGCGCGCAGCTCCTTGCCGTGGCTCGACTTGGACGAGATGAAGCCGGTGGCCGGGTCGACATAGGAGGGGAGGTCAAACTTCTTGTGATGGATATCCTTGATGTAGCACACGAGGTCAACGGGATTGAAGTGTGTGGCCTCGGACATCATCTTCTTATACTCGGGGTTGCTCAGATCCACCTGATTGCTCTCGAGGATCTGGGGCGAGGCCGAGCCGTCGGGGTTGACGGCGATAAAGGGGCCGCCGCCGGGCTCGCCCTCGTTGCGCACCATGCCGCACACACGCAGTGGACGGTTGAGTTTGGCCTTGAGATAGTCGGCTATCTCGTCGTCGGCCATATCGTCGAGGCGCGGGTCGTGAACGTTGAGCACCGTGCGCAGATAGTCGGCCATACGCTTGAGGTCGGCGGGAGTATAGAGCTTCTCCTCGAGCGCCACGAGGTCTTCCTCGATCTGGTCGTGCACCTCGAGGAGCAGGCCGCCGAGCACCTCCTTATATCGGATCGTGTCGGCACGTTTGGAGTCGGGCACCACATTGTCGATATTCTTGATGAACACCACTGCGCTCTCCATGTCGTTGAGATTCTGTATCAGCGCACCGTGGCCGCCGGGACGGAACAGCAGGTGGCCATCCTCCATGAAGGGAGTATTGTCGGGATTGACAGCGATGGTGTCGGTCGAGGGCTTCTGCTCGCTCATCGTCACGTTAAACTTCACCCCCGTGCGGGCCTCTGTGGCGGGGATCACCTCGGCCAGCTTCTCCTCAAAGAGCTTGCGATGATTGGCCGACACGGTGAAGTGGAGGTTGACCACACCCTTGGAGTTGGCAGCGGTCTGTGCGCCCTCGGTGAGGTGCTCCTCGATGGGTGTGCGCGACCCCTCGGGATAGGTATGGAATTTGAGCAGGCCCTTGGGCAGACCGCCATAGTTCATACCCTCGGCACCCACGATGGCAGCTATCACATCGCGGTTGCGCCCGTCGGCGAGCAGCTCGTCGAGACTCTTGCCATAGAGCTTGGTGCAAGCCTCGCGCAGCTCGGGGAGGAACGGGAGTTTGTCTATATCGGCTATCAGAGCGGCCACGGGGCTACCCTCCTTGAGCTCGTCGGTGCCACCGTCGACATACTCGAAGAGCGCCTTGAACATGCGCGAAGCAGCCCCCGAGGCGGGCACGAACTTGCACACCTCGCCACCGTGGTCCAGATACTGATGCCAGCGGTCGAGTGCGGCGGTTATCTCCTCGTCGGAGAGACGGAAAATCCCGGCCCCGACACGGGCGGAGTCTTTGATTTTCAGATAGGGAAATCCGGTGACAAAACGGTTGAGCTGAGCTTCGACTTCAGCCTCGCTGATGCCTTTGGCTTTGAGCAGCTCCTTGTCTTCAGGTCTTAGCATAGGGTTGAATGTGTGAGGATATGGTGTAGAAATAAGTTTACTGCCTCAAAGATACGAAATATTTTACAAACCTCCCAAATTTTCTCCCGCCCCCTTGCCGCACTTACTTTCTCAACATGCCCAACTATCTCTGAATAAGAGAT
>CAZAWC010000074.1:0-12856 GCA_964488595.1 uncultured Staphylococcus sp.
CGCCTCGGGGCCGAGGTGTGTCTGGTGCCGGGTGTCTATGACGACGCCTATCAGAAGGCCGTGGAGCTGCAGCGCGAGCATGGCTACACGTTCATCCACCCGTTTGACGACCTCAAGGTGATAGCCGGACAGGGCACCATAGCCCTCGAGATCCTCGAGGAGATGCCCGATGTGGATGCTGTGGTGGTGCCCGTGGGCGGAGGTGGCCTCATCGCCGGCATCGCCTTCACGCTCAAGCAGCTCAAGCCCGATGTGGCCGTCTATGGCGTACAGGCCGAAGGGGCCCCGTCGATGGCCCTGTCGGTGAGCAAGGGTGAGCGTGAGCGGCTCGAGAAGGTGGCCACCATAGCCGATGGCATCGCTGTCAAGGAACCGGGCGAGCATACGTTTGACTTCTGCTCGCGCTATGTCGACGAGATCGTCACCGTTACCGAGGACGAGATTGCCGCCGCCATCCTCGCCCTCATCGAGCAGCAGAAGCTCGTGGCCGAGGGGGCAGGAGCGGTGAGCGTGGCCGCCGTGATGTTTGACAAGCTCCCCATCAAGGGCAAGAAGGTGGTCTGCGTGGTGTCGGGCGGCAATATCGACGTCACCATCCTCAACCGCGTCATCACGCGCGGACTGGTGAGGAGCGGGCGCAACTGCACCCTGCGCCTCGACGTGGGCGACAAGCCCGGCATGCTCTCGGGCATCTGCAGAATTCTGGCCGAGAACGGGGCAAACATCATCTCGGTGACCCACGAGCGCAACTCCGACCTCACTTCCATCAACGGCTGCATCCTCAGCATCGAGGTAGAGACTCGCAACCTCGACCACATAGCCCAGCTCAAGGAGACCCTGCGACTGGCGGGCCACCATGTGGTGAAGTGACACAGCCTCTCTCTCCCTCAACACTCATTTTACCCCCTGATCATCCGCACAATGAAACGATTACCTCTGCTCATAGCGACGCTGGTGCTCCTGCTGGCCGGCTGCAAGACAAACGAGGCCAACTATAAGGCCGCCTATGAGGCCGCCGTGGTCAAGCAGAAAGAGAGTGCCGACATCGACTCGACCATCTATGGCGCTATACGCCGGCAGGCCCGCATGGCCACCCTCGCCGTGGGCACCGACTCGCTGCCTCTGCGCACCGAGCCGCTGGGATATACCGAAAACGGTGGCGCCTCGCGCGAGACCCTGCACCGCTATAACATAGTGGTGGGACAGTTCAAACAGGTGTTCAACGCCCGTCAGATGCGTGAGCGTCTTCAGGCCGGAGGCTACCCTGACGCCATCATCGTCCACACGCGCGAGCCGCTCTACTATGTGGTGTCGGCTTCGGTCAACACTCCCGAGGAGGCTCTTGAGGCTATCAAGCGCGTCAAGGCCGACAAGAACATAGTGCTGCGCGACCCACTCCCCTTCGTGGTGCGTCCCTCCCACCTCGCCCGCTGAGACATATTCATTCAGCTCCCTCCGCGAGGAGGGCGAGATATTTCCGAAGCTGAGCCCATTCCGGCATGGCTTCGGTTTTTTAGTGTGAATATTTATTTGTTAACATAAATTAACATTCGGAGGGGGGGTAATTGGTGAAAAAATGTTTACCTTTGCCCCGAAAAACAGACAAAACACAGTTCGCTATCACGCCACAAAAGCGAATGTCAATCACTAACGGAGACTTGTGGCACTCCTGTTTAAACCAATATTCACACACCAATGAAAAAGTTAGCATTACTTTTGTGTGTTCTCGGTAGCACCCTTCTGGCCAATGCTCAGATCTCTACCGGCGAAAATACCGCACAGACCATCCGCACCGGCAATCGCGCGTCTAAGGGTGACTTCGGTCTCTATCTCGGCGCCACTACCGACCACTTCAAGTCTATCGGCGACGACGCCAAGTTCTCGGCTCTGCCTCTCCTCAACTTCAAATACATGGCCACCGATAAGCTCGAGGCCCGTATAGGCTTCGAATGGTGGTCTAAGACCGTGACAACATCCTATGATCCTGAAGAGGGTTCGAGCTACAAGGATTCTGGCCGTAACACCTCGATCATGTTCTATCCCGGTCTCGCATATCACTTCAACCGATCCAATATCCTCGACGTCTATGTGGGCGGCGAACTCCCCATCGGCGGTGGTTCAAACGTCGAGAAATTGATTGGTGACGATTTTGACGAGGACGAAAATACTGAGTCGTGCAACCGTTTCGAGATCGGTGTGGGTGCTTTCATTGGCCTTCAGGCATATATCTGCAATCTACCTCTCGCCGTGGGTGTTGAGTATGGATTCAACATCCGCAATCAGCACTATGGCAATACCGTAGCGGATTATGACGGGTTCAGCTACGAAAAGCATGCCAGCTACAACAAATTTGTCCTTGGCAATCAGGCCCGTCTCACCCTCACCTACTTCTTCAAGCTCTAACATCAGATAGTTTATGAAGATTGTCAAGATACTTGCGATAGTTGCTATCTTTCTGTTAGCGACATCGTGCGGAACAATCACCAAGAATCGCTCATACTCATTCAACGATGTTCGTCTTGAAGTGGGCATGAACGACCTCCAATATCTTGGTGAACAGGAGATCTCAGTCGAATACACATCATATCTGTGGTGTATCACGAGCGTCGAGAAGGTCAATGGCGAGGTGTACAATCCCTCCAATCGCAAGGAGTTGGCCATCCCGGGTGGCAGATTTAGTACCGGGAAGCTCAACAAGGCTGCCTACAAACTTGTCGAGACATATCCCGAAGCGGTTTACTTCCAAGTTGTTTATAAGAGCAAGACTTCTGACCGTCTGTTCCTCGGGTCAACCATCAGGGAGACGGCAAAAGTGCGGGCATACAAGTTGAAAGACTGAAACAGCAAAAACAGCTCTCACAGGTTGCCGGGTCGAAAATGGATTCGGCATCCTTTTTTCTATAATATGAAATACATCTCAAAAATATTATTTGCCGCCACGGCTGTAATCGGGCTGACACAGTGTGAGTCATCAGACGTCCACCTCTCGGATGTGGTGATAATGGTGACACCCGGCTCTGAGACAGTACCAAACCTCTATGCAGGTGAGAAGATGCTCTATTCATTGCGCCTCATGACTCTCAATGACTATGTGTCTACTCTCGAGGTGACGAGTTTTGACCCTCAGAACGGAGTCCGTCCCATATATGAAGATCGCTTTAATCAAAAGGAGGTGACGCTGTCGGTGCCCTTCACTGCTCCGGTACTGAGCCGTGACAGTGTCGAGGTGGAGCTGAGGTTCCAAGCCACGGATAATCTTGGCAACCGTGCGGAGGTGTCGCGCCGGATATTGGTGCTGAACAAGGCAATAGCCATGGCTGAAAAGACAGGCATTGTGCTCTATTCTCCGTCATCGGGTAAGGCGGATGCCTTGGAGTTTGACAACGTATCACGCCCTTTCTCGCTAGCCGATGCACCGGATTCTACTCACGTAGATCTCTATCTCAAGGCTTCGGAGACGTTTGAACACATATCGTGGCACAGCTTTACCAAAGCCAAATTCTTGCGTGTCAACAGTTTTGACTATTCCTCGGCCACCCCTTCCGCAATACAGGCCGTGTACGAAAACTCCATCCGCACCGATGTGGTCAATGATATTATGATCAATGATGTCATCATAGTGGGTCACGGCACCCGGGCACAGGGTGTGTTCTACGTGGCCAACGTTGTCCGCAACGAGGCGAGTCCCGATTGTATACAGCTCAGCTTCAAGGGTATTTCCGAAGAATAGGAGAGATCCTATTCCAAAAACACACATATTTCATTCTACGTTTCAGACAGGAGGCTGTGTCGGCTTTATAGCTGCGGACACAGCCTCGTTTTGAACTTTAGCCCTTGAGGGGGTGTTATAATGATGTATCACGGCCGGAGCTGAGGGCTCCGGACTATTTATTAACGGATCAAAAAAACGAAACGATTATGAAACTCAATCAGACCTACCGCCGCGTGCGCGAATGGTATCGCGAATCGGCTGCACTCATCTATCACATCGAGCCCCGCAGACGCTAAGCCGCTGCGCTGCTTTTCAGTCATTCAGACAAGTAATCACCCGCCACAGCTGTCGCGGGATTTTTTATATCCCGCCGCGGGCTATGCGCAGGGCCCGGGCGTCAAAGTCGGCGTCGTCGCCGGGGATCCAGTTGATGCGGATGGGGGCTATGCGCCGCTCCATGCCTCTGAACCATGTCATCTGCCGCTTGGCAAACTGGTGGATGGCCGTCTCCAGCCCGCGGACCATCTCGTCATAAGTCATCTGTCCCGTGAGGTGGAGGGTGAGGAATTTGTATTCGAGTCCATAGTAGATGAGGTCGTCGGGGGCTATGCCGCTGGCGAGCAGACGGCGCACCTCGTCGACCATCCCCTCGGCCAGACGGTCTTCGAGCCGGCGCGTGATGCGGCTGCGACGTGTGTCGCGGTCCACCTCCACGCCGATGACTGTGGCGTCTGTCTCAGGGTGGGGCTGTGCGGCGCGGGCTGCGTCGGGGTGGTCGAGATAGTAGGTCTGGATCTCTATGGCGCGGATGGCGCGCTTGGCCGTGTCGGTGTCCGTGACGTTATGGAGGGTCTTCATACCCTCGAGTATGGCAGTGAGCTCGGCGAGGCTTTTTCCCTCGAGCTCGGCGCGCAGCTGCAGATTCTCGGGCACCTCGGGGAGCGAGACCCCCTTGAGGATGCTCTCCACATAGAGCCCCGTGCCCCCGCACACGATGACGCGCCGTCCCCGCGCCTCGATGTCGGCGCGCGCCGCGCGATAGTCGCGCAGATACTCGTAGAGATTATATCTGTAGCCGGCGGGACACACGTCGATGAGGTGGACCGGCACGTCGCCATACTCGTGCATGTCCTTGCCTGTGCCGATGTCCATGCCGCGGTAGATCTGGCGCGAGTCGGCGCTGATGATTTCGCCCCCGAGGGCGCGGGCCAGCGTGACGGCGCGGCGGGTCTTGCCCGAGGCCGTGGGGCCGGTCACCACTATGATGGGTCGACGGGAGTTCATTGCCTGTTGCCGCCGAGCCGGCGGAAGAATCTGCGCAGCTTGAAGAACGGTTTGTCCTCGTTGAACTGCCACACCTTGAGCCATTCCGTCGAGTTGAAGTCTACGTCCCAGTCGCAGATCCCTTTGAGGCGGAACACGGGGCGATAGTTCTTCACCTTGTAGAGGCGGTGGCCGGAGATGTCATATGTCTTCCACGCCATCGTCACGGTGTAGAGGCGGCGTATCTCGGAGGCAAATATCGGGGCCACCTCGCGATTGTGGATGAGGCGCTCCAGCTGGCGCATGTTGAACCACTGACCCTCGAGCAGCGAGCCTTTGACAGCGTCCTTGTCGTGGAGACAGCAGATGTAGTGAAACATGTTGTGCTGCGTCGAGGAGTCTTGCGAGTAGTACATGAACCTCAGGTCGAACTTGTCCTGATCTATCTGTGAGATGTGGCCGAAGAGCTGGCGGGCCTCCTCGGCGGTCATCTTGTCGCGATGGCTGAAAGCCAGCAGGGCCGGGGTGTCGAACAGTGTGGCGTCGGGGATGTCGCAAAACTCCTCCTGACGGCTCAGGAAGAAGTTGTCGCCGCTGATGACAAGGAACCTCACCGAGGTGGATGTGCCCCCGTGGCGTGCGTCGCTCTCCATGGTCTGGAAGTAGTAGGCCCACACGGTGAAATAGCGGGTGACGAGGTAGACCACCGAGATGAGATAGAGTATCACCGGCACCCATCCGAAGAAGAACTTGTCAGGGATGTTGATATTTACGTTGATGTAGAAGAGGGTATAGTAGACCCATGACACCAGTGTGAGACAGGCCGACATCGAGAGCAGGAACCAACGCTGATATTTGCTCTCCTGAGCATAGAGTTCGCCGATGAAGCCGCGCTCGGGACGTGTGCCCAGCATGACGCGGCACTTGCGGCATGCCTCATACTTGTCATCCCTGAACTGTGCCCACAGGGTGTTGATGAGCACCACGGGCGAGATGATGAGCGCAGTGATGAAGGGTTGCTGACTGTTGACCACCTCGGCGCTGAAGAATCGGTAGATGAGCCCCTTGGAGTAGATGAGCATGATGACGAGCATGATGAGGCCCGACATGAGGAGCGAGCGCATGGAGATGGTGGGTATGAGCGGACACACCGCTGTGCCCGACTGGAGCGACGAGCGGTTGTAGAAGGCGAGCAGGCCGGCGATGACAAGCACCGTGAGGGGCACGACGATGGGCACCGCGTAGACGCTTATCAGGTTGGGCAGCACAAGTGCGCCGCAAGCCACTACCCAGTTGAGCCACAGATTGAATATGGCTGTCTCGTGGGTGAGATTCTGGCGGGGTTTATTCATATCGCGAGGGATTTGTTGTCGGGTGGGGGGTGATTCGTTCAGAGATTGCGGTCGAAGTAGTCGAGCATCTTGGAGTAGACACTCAGACGTGCGTCGCAGCCGTTGATGGAGTGATTCATGTCGGGGTAGAGGAGCATGTCGCAGAGGCGGCCGGCCGACTCGAGCTGTGACACATACTGCATGGTGTTGAGCAGGTGCACGTTGTCGTCGGCGGTGCCGTGGATTATGAGAAGCGGCATGTCGAGCGACCCGGCATAGGTGATGGGGGCCGACGACGAGTAGCCCGTGGGATTCTGCGCCGGGGTGAGCATATAGCGCTCGGCATAGATGGTGTCATAATAGCGCCAGTCGGTCACCGGAGCTATGGCCACGGCGGCGGCAAAGGGGTTTGATCCACCCTCGGGCGATGTGACTGCCATCAGGGTCTCATAGCCGCCATAGCTCCATCCGGTGATGCCGATGCGCGAGGGGTCGGCATAGCTCTGCGAGGCTATCCAGCGGGCGGCTCCGCGCAGGTCTATGGTCTCGTAGCGGCCCAGCTGACGGTAGACGCAGTTCTCCCACCGGCGTCCGCGGGCTCCGGTGCCTCGGGGGTCGACGCAGAGCACCACATATCCCTTCATCGCGGCATACTGGGTCCAGTCCGCGCGCCAGCGGTCGGTCACCTCCTGCGACCCGGGGCCGCTATACTGGTAGATGATCACTGGATAGCGCCGCGAGGGGTCGAAGCCCGAGGGCTTGATGATATATGCGTTCATGCTTATCCCCTCGGAGGTGGTGAGGGTGAAGAACTCGCGTTTCGGGGCCGAGGCATAGCGCTCGGCTATGGCGCGGCTGTCTTCGAGCACACGCACGGCCTTGTCCGAAGGGGCAGCCCGCAGGGTGGCCACCGGAGGGGTGGCGGAGCTGCTGTGGATGAGGCAGTAGTGGGTCATTCCGGGCGTGAACCATGCCGTGGCCCATCCGCTGTCGGGCGACAGACGGCGGGCATTCCCCTTGGGGTCGATGCGGGTCACGTCGCGGCTGATGCTCCCCGCCGATGTGGTCTGCAGATAGCGGTTGCCCTTGGCGTCGGCTCCGTAGTAGGCCGTCACGTCATAGTCGCCTGTCGTGATGGTGCAGGCCAGTGCGCCGGCATAGGTGTACTCGTAGGCATGCTGCCAGCCTGTGCGCGAGGAGAGCACCACAAATCCGTCGCGCTCGAATGTCAGTTGCTCATAGGTGGCCGTGGGGAGCCAAGCCTCAGACTGCTCTGTGAGCACCGAGCGGCTCACACCCGAGCGGGGATTGAGCGCGTAGATCTCCATGCGGGTCTGATTGCGGTCGAGGGTCACGGCCATGAGCCTCTCGGGCGAGTCGCCGCCGTAGGCTATGCGGGGGATATACTCGATGGAGCGGTCGGGCAGAGTGAGGTCTTTGGTCTTGCGGTTGTCTACGTCATACGAGTGGATGGTCACCTTCGAGTTTGGCTCGCCGGCCACGGGATATTTGTAGCTGAACTGGCCGGGATAGAGCGAGTATTGCGGCCGCGGGTCGCACGTGCCCTCATAGAGGGTGAAGCTGTAGGTGGGCACCTCGGTCTCGTCATACTTCAGATAGCAGAGCGTGAGGCAGTCGGGGGCCCAAGCCATGGAGCAGTCCGTGGCAAATTCCTCCTCATACACCCAGTCGGGCACGCCGTTGATGATGCTTCCCGGCTTGCCGTCGCGTGTCACGGCCACCTCGGTGTCATAGTCGAGCTTGCGCAGGTAGATGTTGTTGTCGTCGGCCGCGGTGAAGGCTATCATCCTCCCGTCGGGCGAGAAGATCGGGGCACGCTGGGCTGGATGGTCGGTGGAGAGTGGGCGCAGCAGGCGTGTGCGTATCTCGTAGACCCAGTAGGATGCTGTGTAGGAGTGGCGGTAGATGGGGGTGATCCCTGTGGCCACCAGTATCTTGGAACCGTCGGGGCTGAGCGTAAACTTCTCGATGGACGAGGGGAGCTTGTTCTCGCGCGTCGTGGCGATGTCCATCACCGTCTCACGAGGCTCGCCGGTGGCCAGATCATAGCTCTCGATGCGCTTGCCGTCGCGCGTCAGCACCAGATAGGCGGTGCCGTCGGCGGTGAATGAGGGGCGCTCGGGGGTGGGAGCGGCGTTCTGCGGATAGCAGTATGGGGCGAGATCTTTCATGGTGCTCACCGTGGCACCCGTTGCGGAGACGAGTGTCGAGGCGAGGATGGCAAGTGAGATTGCTGTGGCTTTCATGTGAGATCCTTTCATGTGAGATGGGGGGCGATGTGGGATTTTTGTCAGAATAGTGTGAGCTGAGCTTCGTTGTCGTTGCTGGGGCGGCGCGTCGGCTCGTGATAGCCGAAGTCGGGGTCTTCCTTGGCGGCCTTGCGCCCCTGCGGAGTGTCGGCCGCGTCAAGGGCAAAACAGTCGGTGGAGCTCAGCGTGGGGTCGATGCGCTGTTTCTTGGGGCGCCCGCGGCGACGCCCGGCGATGGGCGCCTCGGTGGTGTAGGGGAGGGCGGGTGCCTCGGACGCCACTGAGGGGAGATTGGAGCGCAGGGTCTCTATCTCGCTGCGGAGGGCCTTGATCTCCTTGCGCAGGCGCATCTCGGAGTTGGCCTGATTGTAGAGATTGTTCTCTATGGTGTGGCGCAGGGAGGCGTTTTCCTCGCTGAGCGAGGCTATACGGGCCTCGCGGTCGGCGGCTCGCTCCTGTCTGAGGGCTTCCTGAAGTTCGCGTATCCGCGCGTCGAGGCGATTCTTGAGCTGTTCAAACTCGTCAAATTTCTCCTGAACGAGCTTCACGGCCTCCTCCTGCTCGGCGTGGTTCTCCTCCAGCTCCTGACGGGCTGCGGCGGCAGCGTTGCGCATGTCGGTGACCATTCGGTCGGCCATGCGGCTTTTCATCTCGGCCTGCTCGCGCAGCATTGTCTGCCTGTTGAGCTCGGCCATCAGGGCCGCGGTGCGTGCATCGGCGGTCGGGTCGGGAGCGGGCACAGGCTCGGGAGCAGTCTCGGGCACAGGCTCGGGAGCGGGTATAGGGGCGGGTTCGGGTTCAGGATCGGGTGCCGGTGCGACGGCAGGTGCGGGGGCCTCCTTCGGCTGCTGCTCGCGGTGGCTGCGTGCCGCCTTGTCGGCGCGGTCATTGGCCCGCTCGAGCTGCGACTCGAGGTCGGAGATGCGGTCCTGCAGGGCGCGCTTCTGATTGCCGAGGCTCAGGCGCAGCTTGTGGTTCTCCTTGCGCAGCTTCTCTGTGTCCTGACACTTTATCCTCAGTTGCTCGCACTGCTGTCTCAGCTCGTCGTCAGCGGCGGCTGTGGCCTCAGTGGCTGCAGCCCGCTTCAGACGGTCGTGGAGCTTGTCGGTGATGATCCCGAGCAGATATTCGCGCTGGGCCTGTGTGGAGAGGCAGCGGCGGATGAAGTCGGGCTGGGCCGAGTTGAACACCTCGATCACGGCGTCAAACATGTCGGCCGGGAGAGTCGGGTCGCTGTCCGTGCGGCCTGATTTGTCAGCCTGCCCGGCGCCCGGTGCGACGGCGGCCGTATCAGCGGCGGCGGGAGCCGTCGGTGGGAGGGCCGGGGGCACCACGGGGAGCGGTGCCGGGTGTATTTCAGCCGGCTGGGGTGTGGCCGGAGCATAGTCTTCGGTCAAATCCTCTTCATCATAATCCGGCTCGAAACCGAATGCTCGTTTAACACCGTTCCAGAATGACATTGGACTAACTGAGGTTTAAGGTAATGATTGGTTTGGATACTCTCACAAAGGTAGTTAAAGTTATCCGAAAAACCTTATCAATCGGCCATAATTTGTTGTCAGGAGGACAAAAAGGGTGAGACGGGGGCTAAAACGGGGCGAAACAGAGCGAAACAAAGCGTCCCGCGGGGCCGATGACCCTGCGGGACGCTGTATGGAGTGAGCGGAGGATGCTACCGATTATGCGGGCATCGACTGCTGATAGGTGTTGCGGAGAGCGGCGATGTCATAGGTAGTCTTGTCGATCACGACCTCGTTGCCATACTTGGCGATGAACTGACCGAACATGAAGTCGATGGCCTCGTAGATGTTGGGGAAGAAGTGGAGCGCATTGGTGTCCACATCCTCGATCGAGTAGATGGGGAATGAGCCTGCGGTGCCCTCGAGAGCCATGGTGAAGAGGGGATCCTCGATGCCGAGCTGGGGAGCGGAGAAGGAGTCGAAGCCAATGATGGGCAGATCGTCGTAGGAGTTGTCGGCAAACGACACTTTCTCGGCGGGGAGGAGCAGCGACTTGGTCGAGAAGTCGGTGTCTGCCTGATACTGCTCCATGATGGCGTCATAGGAAGACTTGATGGCGAAGCATTTGGCAAAGCCCACCCAGATCATACCCTCATAGTCGGCCGAGTAATACTCGCCGTTGACAGCGAAGATAGACGTGGCGGAAGCAGCCTTATGGAAGTACCAGCGCTGCTCAGCTACTGAGCCGTCGGCTGCATAGTGATCATCGCATACGAGTGCCCCGAGATAAGTGATGGACTTGTTGGCTGTGGCATCCTTGAGCGAATTGTAGAGGTTTACATATTCGGGATTGGATGTCCACTGCTGGCCTCCGTTCCATGCGGGCACTTCAACGCGGTTGGGCACCCATATTGCTACAGTCTCGTCGTCGTCGTCACAGGCACTCACACCCAGCAGAAGGGCGGGGACGATGAGCGCAAGATAGAGGAATCGCTTCATGTAAGTTTTCGGATTTATGATTGGTGATAAAATTAATTTGTTCTAAAAATGATACCCAAACTGGAAATTTGCTTGCAAAAGTACGCAAACTTTCTAAACTTTGCAAACAAATCCTAAAATTTTTGCTATTTATCGCGCAATCAGTTTGAGCGGTTCGGGGTGGTTGTCGGTGACGAGGAAGTAGACTCCAGGCACCAGATTGAGCTCTATGCCGGGGGCGGTGAGCACGGGGAGCGACACTGTCACGCGGCCTGCCGTGTCATAGATGCGACAGCCGGTGTGGTCGGTCTGCACGCTGATGCGCACCGAGCCGGGCCATGACCCGATGACGACGGGCTGTGATGCCGCCACGCCGGTGAGACCCGAGTGGTTGACAAACACCACGTTCGAGGCCGGGGAGCGGAATCCGAGACGCACGCTCTGCACGAAGTAGCTCTCCTGTGCCGAGGCATCAAAGTCGTTGACAGCGAGCGATGTCTCCTCACACTCTATCTCCTCCGAGAGCACGTCGCCCCCCTGCATGTAGCGGGTGCGGGTCACCACATAATAGTCTACCGTCTCGGGGGCTTCGCTCCACGAGGCCGTGTATCCATCGGCGGTGATGTCGGCTGCATCATAGGCTGTGAGGCGCGAGAGTGTGGGAGCCTCGAGGGCTTCCCCCTTGAAGTAGACATAGATGCTGCCCGTGAGGCCGCCGTCGTAGATGAGGATGCGGGCGTTGTGGGTGCCGGTGGCGGTGGGGGTGTATGACACTTGGAGATAGTATCCTCCCGGGGCGTTGACCAGCGAGGGGGCTATGGTGCGCTCGGGGAGTGAGAACATAGTCCTGTCATCCCCGCCCAGCGAGATGGACAGCGGCGATGAGATGTTTTCACCCTTGAAGAAGAGGAGTGCCTTGACGGTCTGTCCCACGGCCACCTGCCCGAAGTCGAGCGTCGTGTCGTGGACCGGGGCTGTGAGTGTGGGCTCGCCCACGGTGCCTCCACCTTCGCTGACCCTGAACGGCTCGCCCACCTTTCGGCCCCAGATATACTCGGCGAGCTCAGGGAAGTCGATAAACGGGTTGCGGTTGTTCTGATAGCCGTAGACATTCTCGTTGCGCATCACTTCCTTCTGGCTCACCGGGTCCTCGCGGTGCCATTTCAGCAGCAGGTTGACCGCCCACGGGGTGAGGGTGGGATAGGTGTTGCGCTGCAGCATCCACATGTATGAGGAGTTCCACTGCAGGTCCTGATAGCAGGTGACGACATAGAAGTATGTGCGGGCAAAGTCTCCCTTATACTCATCGTCGGGCTCGAACACATACTGAGCTCCGCCACCCTGTCCGAGCACGGGATAGCCCACGAGGCTCACATCGTTGTCAAACTTCAGGGTCTGTGTGCGGTCCACCGTGCCCAGCGGATAGTTTGACTTGGCCTGATTGGCAGGGCCGTCCGACGGGTAGAGATGATAGAGGTCGGTGTAGGCCGGGGTATACTCCACGTCGTTGCCCACCTTCCACCAGCTTTTGGGGAACGAGTGCTCGCGGTTGAGCCCCGAGAAGGAGGGGGCGTAGCGCACCACGTTGGAATACATGTCCCACCATTGCATCGACTGTGGATAGACGTCGGTGGTCTGGAAGTAACGCGGCAGATTGGAGTAGCTCGACACCCGGGTGTGGGGGTTGATGACTTCGCAGGCGGCTGTCTTGAGGTCGGCGCCCGTCTTGCCGTCGAGGCGCGAGTAGTAGCCGGCGGGCACCGCCGCCTGTGACGCGGCGGCTGTGATCATGGCCAGCATGGCGAGGAGAATCTGTCTCATACGGTTTGGTCTTGTTATGTG
>CAZAWC010000075.1:0-12732 GCA_964488595.1 uncultured Staphylococcus sp.
GCGTGGAGTACATAGCCCGCGTGGCCGGCAACCCCGCCATCGAGATCAACCCCGCCACCATCCCCGCCGACTCCTACGCTCTTAGCGAGTGATCACCCCCCTCTACAAAGACTGAAAAAAACTAATTCGAACGATATACTTTTCTGTTTCTAAACTTCAATCTTTGCACAAACGTTGCGGACGCCGATGACTGACGGCTACGCACAACACCGGCCCGCGCCCGAGATGGACGCGGGCCGGCATCATTATCGTTCGGTTACTTTCCCTCGGGGAGGGTGACGGTGACATTCTCCACCACGCAGTTCTCGATCCGGCCGGTGTCGAACGTGGTGTCGGGGGCCGAGGCCCAGACGTCGCGGAACGTGAAGTTGCGGAGCGTGTAGAAGTCGGTCTTGCGGTCCTTGTAGAATTCGCGCGTGCACACGAGATGGCCGTTGCGGAAGGTCACGTTGTCAACCCCCGACACAGGCATGGGGTCGCGGGCCACCTTGTCAAAGAACTGTGTCCATGTCTGGACCTCGACGGCATTGCGCACGGTGCCTGTGGCGCCGTCGATGAGCACGTTGCGATACTGCTGCGGGGTGTCGGGACGCATCTTGAAGAGGAGCACGTGGAAGGTGCCGTCAAACTTGCAGTCCTTCATGATGACGTTGGAGCAGTTCCAAGCCTCAGAGCCGAAGGTGACGCCGGCATTGGTCTTGCCAAAGGTGCAGCGGTCGATGATGATGTTTGACACGGGGCCGTTGCCGGGGATGGTGTCAACCCAAGTCCCCTTGCCACCCTTGAGACACACGCCGTCGTCGTTGACGTTCATGTAGCAGCGCGACACGAGCACGTCGTTGCACACGTCGAGGTCGAGCGCGTCGGTCGACGGGCCCTTGGGATAGCCCTCGGTGGGGGCGAGGATGGTGACATCAAGATACTTGATGCGCGAGCAGTTGTAGAGATGGTTGGTCCAGAATCCGGAGTTGACCATGCGCACGCCGTGGACGGTGATATCCTTGGAGTTGGAGATATAGACCATGCGGGGGCGCAGGGCCTCGAGGTTGGTACACTTGCGGTTGACCTTGCGGCGCAGCCAGAACTCGTCATAGAAGCGGTGGCCGTTGCCGTCGATGGTGCCCTCGCCGGTGATGGTGAAGCCGTCCACGCCGTCGGCATTGACCAGCGCGGCAAAGTAGTCGATGGTCTGACCCTCGAGGCGGGTCTTGACTATCTTATAGTTGGTGATGGAGTCGCTCCCCTTGAGCTTGCCCCCCTTGGCCACATGCAGATGGGTGCCGGGCTTGAAGAAGAGCGAGCCGCTGAGGAATGTGCCCTCGGGGATCACCACTACCCCACCCCCCTGCGAGGCGGCAAGGTCGATGACGGCCTGCAGGGCCTCGGTCTGTATGAGTGTGGAGTCGGTGGCGGTGACGCCGTGGTCGGTCACCACATACTGGCGCCCGAGCGAGGAGAGAGCCGGAGCGTCGGCGTCGTTAAACCATGCGGGCACCTTGGACCCGTCGGGAAATTCGGTAAACTTGGCTTGGGCCGACACGCCCGCCACGAGGGCAGCGGCCAGCAACAGAGGACGTATTTTCATGGGATATGATTGTGGGGATTTAAGATTGCTTGAGCTTCTCCTTGTAGGCCAGCGCATAGAGGCGCATCTGCTTGAGCATGGCCAGCAGGCCGTTGGAGCGCGTGGGCGACAGATTCTCGCCGAGGCCTATATCGTCGATGAAGTGGAGGTCGGCGTCGAGCACCTCGTCGGGAGTGCGGTCGTCGAGCACCTTCACCAGCAGGGCTATGATCCCCTTGACGATCATGGCGTCAGAGTCGGCCTCAAAGTGTATGCGCCCCTTGGGGGTGAGGTCGGCGTTGATCCACACGCGGCTCTGACACCCCTCGATGAGGTTGGCCGGGGTGCGATACTTCTCGGGGAGCGGTGCGAGGGTGTTGCCCTCGTCGATTATCATGGTGTAGCGGTCCATCCAGTCGTCGACCGAATTAAACTCGTCTACGATCTCTTCCTGTACTTCTTCTATGCTTTTCATTTCTGCGGACGGGGTGTGTTGTTGACATTCTCGCTCGGGCGCACCTTGGCCATGGCCTCCATGAGCTTGTGGAGCACTATATCGCCCCCCTTGGCGGCGTCGCGCACACGGCGGCGGTTGCCCTGCTCGTTGGGCGAGCCGATGGCGGCCCATGCCATCTCCACCACCTTGAGGGCGTCCTGATTGGTGCACCGTCCCTTGACGGCAAAGTAATCGTTCTCGGCCAGAGCGCGCAGGTCGCCGTCGGCGAGGGCTGCGGCGAGGGCCGTGCCCATGGGGCTGCGGAGCTTGGAGGGCTGCCACGAGGCGTTGGTGTTGAGATACTCTATATCGGCGGCTTCGTCGGCCGTGGGGGGTGCGGCGGGAGCTGCGGGGCCGGTCTGAGCCTGAGCCGTGTCGCCCGCCACGACGGCGGTCGAGTCGCCGGCAGCGATGAGGTCGTCACCCTCCGTGGCCCCGCCTCTGCCAAACAGCAGCCAAGCGGCTATCAGCACCACGACGGCGGCCACAGCGGCCACCACGCCCTTGCGTCGCCACAGGGGCACGGGGGCATACTCCTCGTCGTCGCCATCGGTGGCGGAGGTTATGTCGGGCTCCTCGGGGAGGTCGCGTGTGGGCAGGGTGGTGTCCACGTGGGGACGGTCGTCGGGATTGTCGTCCGAGATGTTCTCAAACTGCGGCGAGCGCAGGCGTTCACCCTCGGGAGCGGCATGCTTGTCGCGCCCGGTGTCAAAGTTGGGGGCCACCGGGGGATTGGTGAGGCGCACATCCACGTTATACACCTCGCTGCGGTCGGTGGTCACCTGACGGTGGGCGCGGAATCCGTGGAAGTTGCCCGAATGGAGGCGGTTATACTCGGGGGTATTCTTCTCGATGGTGATGTCCTGATTGAAGACGCGCCCGTCGCCGAAGTCGAGGCGCAGGGTCACCGTCTGCTCCACGGGCTGCAGCTCAAGCACCAGCTCCTCCGAGGTCAGTATCTCGGCCGAGGGGATCACCAGCTTGAGGGGCTTGTAGTTGTTGGACTCCACCTTGATCTCCACATCCTCACCCTCGGGCAGGTCGCGCGGAGTGAAGTCGATATAGGGGGTCATGGTGTTGATGAGGCGCCCGTTGAGGGTGATGGTATAGCCTCCGCGCAGGTCGCCACCCTTGGCCGACACCACCTTGACGCGCACGCGGCGCACAAACCGGATGCCTGTCTGCAGGGCGGTGCGGATCATGAGGCGCGGCCCCTCGGCCTTGGTGTAGGCCGACGGGCGGCCCACCTCGACAGTCTCCTTGTGCGAGTCATAGCCCTCCTTGTGATAGGTGATGGTGAGGCTGTCGCCGTCATAGACCGTGTCGGCCGACACGGTGACATCCTCGGGACACTCCACCGTGTACTGGCGGCGGATAGGCACCGTGATGCGCGGCATCTTGACGCCGGGACGCAGCGAGGCCGTGGCGGGCACCACGAGCACACACCTGAAGCGGTCATACTCGGGCTGCGAGGGGAAGGCAAACACCTGCTCCAGCTCCTTGGGCGACATATATGTGCGGTATCCGGCCTCCTCAGGCTCGCCGCCCTCCTCGCCGGCCTCAGCCGCGGGGGCGGTCCATGTCCACGACAGCAGCTCCACCGGCAGGCGGGGCACCTGACTCTCTATGAGGGCCACATCCACAGCCTCCTCGCGCAGGTCGTTGTCGTCGATGAGGCATTTGCGCAGATTAGTGAGCATCTCCACGGCCTGACGCCCGGTGAGCGACGCGCCGTTGTCCACCAGCACCGACACCATCATCCACGCCGAGGGGTCGGCCCCCGCGCGGGCTATGAGCGAGAGATAGTGGCCTGCCTCCGAGCTCTGGAGCACATAGCACTCGGAGGCGTTGAGAAACCGTTTGACAGCGGCCCCCGGCTCGACCATGAGAGTGTCCCACGCCGGGGTGTCGGAGGCATCGGCCGGATAGGTGTAGAGGGTGCGGGTGCCCCCCTCGGCGGGCCCCCTGAGCGATATGTGGATATATGAAAATTCTGCCATTGGGATGAGCGGTGAGATTGTTTGTGCAAAGTTAGCGAAAATTCCTTACTTATCCCCCTTTTTGCGGCGCGGATTGGCGGGAAACCACCCGCGCTCCACACGCTTTTGCTGCTCGGCTATCTCGCCCACGCTCCACAGCGAGCTGAAGGCGGTCACCCCGATGAGCGACGACCAGAACGGATCGGCCACGAGGAGGGTGAGAGCGGCCAGCGCCACGCCGGCCACCCCGAACCACACCCGGCACCCGGCGCCGAAGTGATACTCGCACTTGATGACTATGGGATGAAACAGGCCGATGATGAGAAACGTGCACAGCCCTATGGCCAGCCCGAGAAGATGATATTGGGTGAGAAATTCGGTCATTGTGTATAAGTCACTATATAGTCGGTGGTTATCTCCACGAGATATGGTGTGGTGCCCGCCGTGCGCGGGTGTGGCCCGCGGGCATAGAAGAAGGATTGATTCGTGTCCCAGCTGGGCCATCCGAGCATGCGTGTGCCCCCGGCGGGGATGTCGGCCCTGACACAGCGCGAGGCGGTGTGGATGGTGCGCCCCGAGGTGTCGGTGTAGCGCAGGGTGAGCCCCACGGCCACCACCCCGAGGGGGAGACGGTTGACGGCGATGACGGTCTCGCGGCGCCCCCGCAGCGGCTTGTCATAGCCCGAGAGGAGGATGGAGTCGCACACGGCACCGCGCAGGGTGTCGAGCGGCGTGGTGGCCGCGGCGCGCGCATGCACAGCCGTGGTGTCGGGCGAGGGTCTCAGGCCCGTGCGGCGGGTCTTGTCGGGCGCGGCAGCCGACAGGAGCAGCATCAGCAGCATTGTCAGGACAGGGATCTTCACGGACACGGTGGGGTGATTGGATGGTCGATGATATGAACCCGGGGCTCAGAGATAGCGCGGTGTGAGCGGCGGTAAGGGGGCGGGCCACACGCGGGTCAGCCCCTCGAGCCCCTCGGCGCTGCGCTCCATCGGGCTCACGGCGCCGCGATACATGTAGGGGAGCAGCAGCCTCCACCAGTTGAGGCGCAGCCCGCGGCCATAGCGTGTCAGCTCGAGGCGGGTGCCGTGGGTGTCGAGCCGGGCCTCATAGCTGCGGGGCGCCATCAGGAGCACACCCTCGTCCACGCGGGCCGAGTAGATGCGGGCGTCATAGAGCCCCTGTCGCGCTCCGGGAGTGAGATAGCCGGCCACCGTGCCGCGGCGCAACCCGAGGTCGGAGCCTCTCACCAGCGCCATCACATAGACCGCGGGGTCCTCCCCTATCAGCTCTATGGCCAGCAGCGAGCCCTCGCCGGCCATCTCCCACAGCCCCTCCACGGGGTGGAGCGGCCTGCGGGCCATGCGGCTCATCACGGAGTCGGCATCCTCATATCCGCCGCGCACCGTGCCGCAGGTGCCGGCATAGCTGTCGAGCACGCGGGTGGCACACAGCGCCACGCAGGGCACCGCACAGCTCAGCAGCAGGGCCAGCGAGAGGAGAGCGGCGCGCATCAGAGTGTGCCGAACTTGTAGCTGAAGCCGAACGAGAGGATCTCCTTGAGCTGGAATTTGTGCCAGTCGCTGTTCTCCTCGGGGCGCTTGGTGGTCGAGTCGTAGCGGGCGTGGACGTAGATCTGGGTGGAGAGGAAGCGATTAACGTTAAACTGTATGGTGTTCTCCCAGTCGCTCTGCAGATAGTCATAGTCGGTGAAGACGAAGAGCCTCGAGCGCAGCGAGATGTTGGAGGCGATGGTCCACGAGAGCTTGCCCTCGGCGCTCGAACCTATCTCGTTGACCAGCTTGCGGCCCGGCTTGATGCCATAGGACGTGGGGTCCATGTGGTGGTTGATACAGGTCTTCATGTTCCACGACAGGGGCGAGATGGAGGCGTCAAAGGTCACCGTCTTCTTGGGGTTGGTGTAGGAGTAGGTCATACCGACACCCACATTGAGCTCGCCGGGCGAGAGGAAGGCGGCCTTGAGGTCGTTGGTGTTCGACTTATAGTTGTTGAGCAGCTGGGTCTTGAACATGGCCGACACCGAGTAGTACCACCGCTTGGCCGATTTGTAGCCGGCGGTCATGTTCCACTGGAAGATGTCTTCCGAGATGGAATAGTCGCGCAGCTCGTCGTCGGGGGCGTTGTTCATGCCCAGTTTATACTGGAACGTGTTGTCGAATATCCAGTTGGGGTGGAACGCCGGATTGAGCTTCACCTGATAGTAGAGGTTGAGCAGGGCGTTGAGATTGTTGTTGCCGCCCTGATACCAGTTGGGCGACACATAGGCCTGCGAGAACTGGAGGTCGCCCGAGAACTTGCGCAGCCAGTGGCGCTTGCGGAAGTCGGTGTCGAGCTCGGGCTTGGGGGCCTCGGTGGCCACCACCTCGCGCAGCACTATGGTGGCCGTCTCGGGGTCGATGACGGCCGTGAACTCGCGCGGAGGCTCGGGGAGCAGATTCTCGTTGAAGCGTATCAGGTCGGGGTGATCCACCAGATACTGCTGGCGGGCGCGCTGCAGCAGGGCCGAGCGCATCATCTCCTCGTTGAGCCAGTCAAAGGCGGCGGGATCGTCGTCCACGGTCACCCCGACGGCCCGCGGAGAGGTCACCGTCATGGGGCCGTCAAACACGCGCAGATAGTCGAACACCATCGGGCGCAGGTTGTAGGCCTCGAGCCGTGTGGCCATGGGGCGTGCCGGGCTGAGGGTGGGCACGAGCGGGGCCTCGGCCTCGGGCTCGGCGTCGTCAAAGAACGCGGCTATCCCCGCCTCGGCATCGGCATCAATGCCGGGCACCACCGTGTCCACCGGCTGGAAGTTGTATATATCGCCCCTGACCGGGGTCTCGAAGAGTCGCAGGGACTGTGCTCCGGCGCCGAGGGTGGCGGTCAGGAGCAGGGTTGCGGCTAAGATTCTCATTGCTGCGGTGATTGGGTATTGTCGTTAGTGGTGGGTTTTGAGCCGGGCTTGCTGCCGCGCCCGCGTCCGTGGCCGCGTCCATGTTTCCGCGGCTTGCGTGCGGCTTCAGTCGGCTTGTCCTGTGGCTTGTCCTGTGGTTTGTCTTTAGGCTTGGGGGCCGGCTTATCGGCTGCGGGGGCAGATTTTGCGGCGGGCTTGTCCTTAGGCTTGCGGGGGGCCTTGGGGGCGCTGTCCTTGGCCTTGCCACGGGGCGAGCCCTTGCGGCCGCCGCGCTGACGGTCGCCGCCACGCCCTGCGCGCACACGGCGCTCGGGGTCATAGGCCGGATACTCTCCGAGGTCGGCCGGGAGCTCGCGCTTGGCCACCTCATAGCCGAGGAAACGCTCCAGACTGCCGAACCAGCGCATATCGCCCTCGCTGACGAGGGTCACGGCGGCGCCCCCGGCACCGGCGCGGGCGGTGCGCCCGATGCGGTGCACATAGTCCTCGGCCTCGCGGGGCACGTCATAGTTGACCACCAGCGAGATGTCGTCTATATCGATGCCGCGCGCCACGATGTCGGTGGCCACGAGGATGTCTATGCGCCCGGCGCGGAAGTCGTGCATCACCTCCTCGCGCCGGTCCTGCTCCAGATCGGAGTGCATCTCCCCCACCCTGCGGCCTCCGGAGCGGAGCTGCTTGGCGAGGTCCTTCACCTTGAGCTTGGACGAGGCAAAGACGATCACCCTGCTGCCCGAGACGGTGTCAAATAGATGGCGCAGCACGGGGGTCTTCTGATGCTCATAGACCACACAGGCGCTCTGGGCTATCTTCTCGGTGGGGCGCGACACGGCTATCTTCACCTCGGCCGGGTCGTTGAGGATAGCCTTGGCGAGCTGCTGTATCTTGGGGGGCATAGTGGCCGAGAACATCAGCGTCTGGCGCTCGGCGGGCAGATGCTTCACGATCTGCATTATGTCGTCGAAGAATCCCATGTCGAGCATGCGGTCGGCCTCGTCGAGGATGAAGTATTGCACCTTGCTCAGGTCGATGCCCCCGAGCTGCAGGTGGGCTATGAGGCGCCCGGGGGTGGCTATCACCACGTCGGCGCCCTGCTTGAGCCCCTTCTGCTGGCGGGCAAATTCCTTGCCGTCCGTGCCGCCATAGATGGCCACGCTCGAGATGGGCAGATAATACGAGAATCCTTCGAGCTGACGGTCTATCTGCTGGGCCAGCTCGCGTGTCGGAGCCATGACGATACAGCTCACGGCCTCAGGCTCGGGCTGGTCGGCCAGCATGTCTATCACCGGGAGGAGATAGGCCGCCGTCTTGCCTGTGCCGGTCTGGGCCACGGCTATAAGGTCGCGCTTGTCGAATATCACGGGGATAGCCTGCTCTTGGATGGGCGTACACTCTCCGAATCGCATCGCGTCCAGAGCGTCGAGCACATCGTCGCTCAGCTCTAACTCATCAAATCTCATAGTTGCATCGTGTTTTCAGACCGCAAAATTACCTATTTTCCGCCAATATCCCTAATTTTTAGAGAGATATATCGCTATGGGCTTGAAATCTACGCCCATATGCCCGCCCACACACAGATGCCCCGCCATCCGCGGGGTGCGGAGGGCGGGGCATCGTGGCGGGAGGTGGTGAGGGGCTCCTCAGTCAGCGGCTCACTTGCCGGTGAGGTGCTCGGCGTTGCTCACGCTGTGCCAGTTGGCGGGGGCCTTGGTGTTCACCCATTCCTTGAAGTAGGGGTAGGCCACGCCGATATTCTTGCGCTCGGCAGGCCACTCCCAGTCGCCACCCACGAGGATCATCTGCGGGGCGTTGCCGCCGTTGGTATCGGGACGGCCTATCACATAGATGCCGTTGCCGAGGGTGTGGTCGACGGCCACACAGTCGTTCTCCTCGCCAAAGGCGTCGATGCCCAGCTCGTTCTCCTTGTCGACGATGATGGCAAATCCGTAGAGGGCCTTGTTGTCGACCGATCCCTGCGTGCTGCCGGTCTCCTCGCTGAGCACCACGTCGGTGGGGATGAAGAATTTCACCTCGCGGGCGTTCATGTCCTTGCGCTTCGACCCCACGTTGACAGGCGAGAGGCCCCCGGCCCCCAGCCACTTGTGGAGCTCGCATCCCAGCACATAGGTGCCTTCGGTGGATGTGAGTTTTGATATACGATCCTTCAGGGCCTTGTTCACGTCGCCATACATCTCGGTGCCCTCCGAGGGTACATCTATGGCGGGATACATCTTCCCGTTATAGGTGATATAGACGGGCAGTGTGCCGCCGGCGGCGAGAGGCTTCACGGTGATGGTGCGGACCCCTTCAGCATCGATCGGGCCGTCGAGCACGGCGCCGAGATGATTCTTGTTGGCCGAATTGAGGTTGGTGATCACGTCGGTGAAGGTGAACACGGCGTCGTTGAAGTCCCAGTCGTCGGTCGAGCCGAGATCCTCGGCGGCTATGGTCCAAGTGTAGGGCTCGGCGTTGACGTCGTGGAAGTATCCGAAGTCTGACACCGTCTCGGGCACCACGAGGAGCACCACGTCGGCATAGTCGCGACAGTCCTGACGGTCGCCTGTCACCTCCGTGTTGGTGGGCACAAGATTGAAGCCCAGCAGGAAGGCTCCGTCGCGCTTCACGTCCTCAAACGCCTTGTGGGGGAAGAACTGGTCAGGGATATCGACCCTCTCGGCATCGGGCATGGATATGTGGAATGTGGCGTCGGGCAGCATGGTGCGCTTGGTGGCCACGTTGGCAAACATTATGTTGTCAATCGTCTCATCATAAAATCTCTTTCTGCTCAGGGCTGACCATATCTTGCGGTTCCACATGGGGATGGTTGTGGACAATGTACCGGTACCTGCTTTCACGGCAAATCCGATCATGTTCTTGGGCTCATCGCGCTTCCAGTTCTGCACGGAGTAGTTGTTGGCCTCGAGATAACTGTTGCCTGAATCGTGCACGGGGTCGATGAACGTTATCTTGATGCCGCGCGACAGCACGAGGTCGTCCTTGGTCAGATCATAGGCCTGTGTGAAAGACCCGCTATCAAACTCGAATCCCTCCATGGGATGGTCGAGATCTATGTCGGAAATGTCGGTCAGTGTCGACGATGCTCCTAACTGAGGGAACGGTTTTGATGCCGACGACCATCCGGCACCAACGTTGCGGTCCTCGAATCTCAACTCGAAGAGGTTGGCCGTCTGAGCTGTTCCCACTCCGCTCAGCTGAGCCTTAAGTTCCGGATCCTCCCAAGCCGAGAACATGTACATATGATATTGTTTGCCCAACGTTTTGCTACGCTGGCGCCAATAGATGGGGAAGACATAGTAGGATAGATTGTTGTTGTAAGCCTTGCCGCCGCTGGCTATGGCCGTCTCGCCCCAGAACGTGTGCTGCCCGATGCCGTCGGTATAGAGGATCGAGCCGTCGGTCCCCTGCTGATACCAGTAGTCGGTGTTATTGATGGGGTTGGGCTGACGGGTGCCGGGGGTGGGGCTCACGGGATTCTTTTGGAAATACTCCGTCAGGAACTCCGAGGGCTTGAAGGCCAGCAGAGGACCGCGGTTCTCGGCATTGTCGTTGGATGTGCCGTTGATGAGCGATGCCCAGTAGTTTGTCTGGCCGTTATATTCGGGTAGACAGCGGTCGGTGGCGTTGACATCCCAGTTGATGCGGCTCTGGGGAGCGGAGCGACGCACGTCGAGGTCGACAGTCTCGTCGACACCGGCGGCAAATGCACCGGTCGCGGTGTTGATGATGACCCCCGTCACCGAGGCCGGGAGGGTGACAGGGAGGGCGTGTGTGCCCTCGGGGAGATAGAGGTCGGCAAACAGATATTCCTTACCGTCGACCATGGCCGTGACCTTCACATAGTCGCCTGTCGAGGTCTTGATCTTGAGGCCGGCCGACTTGGCCATCGAGTAGTCGTGGCCGGCGGCGGGCACGCCAAACTCCTTGATAAAGGCTTGGGTATAGCTCTCGGCGGGTGAGACCGGAGCTATGTCATCGGAGCAGGCGGTTGAAATTACCCCCCCCGATTACTGCGCTGAATATCAGCGCGTTACGATTCTTCATAAAGTGGATTGGTATATTATAGTTAAAAATAAAGCATTGTGTCATCACACATCGTGCGGGGCCGACACCACAGTCAACCCCGCACAAAGATAGCAATTATTTCTCTAACCTCCAAATAATTAACACATCAGGAGTATCCGGATCAGCCGAAGTTGAAGACGGAGGTGCCTGTGCCGCCGAGGGGGGAGGTCATGGAGGGGTCGACGGCGGCCGAGCGCACGCTCTCCACTATCTTGCGGTCGCGACGATAGGTGGGGTGACGCTCGAGGATCTCGCAGATCCCCTCGTCGTCGAGCTGATTGGGGCCGAGGATGATGGACGACACGCGGTCCTTGGCGCCGGTGATCTCCTGCACCTTGTCCTGCCCGTATTCGTCGGCCATGCGCTTGCCCAGCTTGTCGGGGGCAGGGGTGACGGGCGCTGCGGGCGCCGCCGGGGTGGTGGTGACGGTGCGGTCGGTGCCGGGGGCAGCCCCTCGGCGGGCGGACTTGTTCTTGCCGGGGAGGTCGAACACGAAGCCGCCACCTGCGCCGCCGGCCATGATCTCCTCCTCCTCCTTGCCGAGCGTCACGTCAAAGCCCGCGGCAAGGATGGTGATCTTGACCTTGTTGCCAAGCGTCTCGTCAAAGCCCACGCCCCACACCACGTCGACCTCCGAGTTGAGCGACGAGATGAACTCCGTCAGCTCGTTGGTCTCGTTCATCTTGAGGGTCTCCTCCGAGTTGGGGTCGAAGAATATGTTGAACAGCAGCTTCTTGGAGCCCATGATGTCGCGGTTCTTGAGCAGAGGCGAGTTGAGCGCGTCGCGTATGGCGGTGGACACGCGCCCCTCGCCCTCGCCATAGCCCGACGAGATGATGGCAGCGCCGCCGTCGCGCAGGGTGGTGTCGACGTCGTTGAAGTCGAGGTTGATCAGGCCGTTGCTGGTGATGATCTCCGAGATGGAGCGGGCGGCTATCGAGAGGGTGTCGTCGGCCTTGCCAAAGGCGTTGAGGAAGTCGAGGTCGCCATAGATCTCGTTGAGGCGCTCATTGTTGATGACCAGAAGGGCGTCCACATACTTGGCCATCTCGTCGGCGCCCGCTATGGCCTTCTTGATCTTGACCTGCCCCTCGAAGAGGAAGGGGATGGTGACGATGCCGATGGTGAGCAGACCCCTCTCCTTGGCCACCTGAGCCACCACGGGGCCGGCGCCCGTGCCGGTGCCGCCACCCATACCGGCGGTGATGAACACCATCTTGGTGTCGTCGTCGAAGAGGCGGTTGATATCGTCGATGGCATCCTTGGCATAGCTCTCGGCCACCTCGGGCTTGTTGCCCGCGCCGAGGCCGTCGCCGATGACCAGCTTGGTGGGCACGGGCGAGTTGAGCAGACACTGGCGGTCTGAGTTGATATTCACAAACGACACATGCTTGAGGCCGCTGCGATACATATGGTTGACGGCATTGTTGCCACCGCCGCCCACTCCTACAGCCTTGATGATAATGACATCTTCGTTGCTTGCGGGCTTGGGGGTGAAAGCCGAGGTGTCGTCGATATTTTCGTTCTGAGTGCTATATGTGTTCATCGGAGTCTGTATTTTACGGTGTTATTCTTCGTCGCCGTCTTCATAGAGATTGTCGGTGAGGATATTGGCCACCTGCACCTTGAGTCTGTCCATGAATGCGCCCAGCACGTTCTTGCGGCGCGGCTTCTCGGGCTCGGGCTCGGGCGC
>CAZAWC010000076.1:0-12525 GCA_964488595.1 uncultured Staphylococcus sp.
ACAAGGGATTGCCCAGTTTCTCGCCCGAGATGTTCAAATATATTGAGAATGCCGATCCGATGAAGGCCAAGCAGCTCGACAAGGGAGTGCAGCAGCTCATGGACGAGGGTGTGGCCCAGCTGTTTGTCAATCAGTTCAACGGCCGCAAGATTATCGGCACCGTAGGGCAGCTGCAGTTTGAGGTGATACAGTATCGTCTGGAGCACGAATACGGTGCCCAGTGCCGTTGGGAGCCAATATCGCTCTACAAGGCGTGCTGGATAGAGAGCGATGATGCCGAGGCTCTCGCAGCTTTCAAGAAACGCAAACACCAGTTCATGGCCCTCGACCGCGAGGGGCGCGATGTGTTTCTCGCAGACTCACCCTATGTGCTCCAGATGGCACAGAATGATTTCCCCAAGATAAGATTCCACTTCTCGAGCGAGTTCTGATCTACACCGTCATCCTCCATATGCCGATGTGGAATCCGTGGCACGGTTGCCACAAGATCAGCGAGGGGTGCAGACACTGCTATGTCTACAGACAGGATGCCGCGTTCGGGACTCCGAACATTTCGTCGCGTGTCGAACGCACGTCGTCGTTTTATCTTCCCGTACGTCAGGACCGCCACAACAACTGGAAATATCCCGCCGGTACGGAGTTCGGGCTCTGTTTCACCTCTGACATGCTTGTGAACGAGGCCGACGGGTGGCGTGACGAGATATGGGAGATGATACGCACCCGCTCAGACTGCAGTTTTGTCTTTTTCACAAAGCGCATCGACCGTCTCGCCCAGTGTCTCCCCGCAGACTGGGGTGATGGTTATGAGAATGTCGTGGTGGGGTGCACCGTCGAGAATCAGGACCGGGCTGACTACAGGCTCCCGATATTTCTTGACCTGCCTCTGCGCCATCGGCTGATAGTGGCCGCCCCGTTGCTTGGCGAGATGGATATATCCCGCTATCTTGACCCTGTGCTGGTCACGGCGGTGACCGTGGGAGGGGAGTCGGGAAAATATGCCCGTCCTCTGCATTTCGACTGGGTCACTGACCTTCACCGCCAGTGCGTTTCCGCCGGGGTACCTTTCACATTCCATCAGACGGGGGCCTATCTCGTCAAGGATGGTCGACAGTATGAGATTCCCCGTTCGCTCCAGCACTCTCAGGCAAAGAAAGCGGGCCTCGATACATTCAAGGCCCGCAGATGATATATCGTTGACGGGTTAAGTCTGAAAGACGGCGCTGTGTCAGAGTGCGCGCTCGATCATGTCAGAGAGATTGGCGATGCTCTTCTTGCCGCTCTCGCGCATCAGCTCCTCTCCCTCCTTGAACAGGATATAGGTAGGATACTCCACGAGCTTGTATTCCACCTTGAGGTTGCCGTCGTGGGTGGTGTCGATGGTCACCACTTTGGCGCGTCCGTCATATTGTGTCCTCAGTTCTTCGACCAGTGTGTCGGTGTCGATGGCGTCTTTGTTGTCTTCGTGTCTGAAAACGAGCAGCGTAGGATTGCTCTCTCGAATAATCTCTTTGAGTGATTTCATAATCGATATATTTTTGTCAGTTATTGTTTCTGATATAATAACACTCTGAGGAGCGGTAATGTTTAAAAAATTCACGGGGATGCCTCGCCGGTCGCGGAGCATCCCCGTCTGTGTGGGGCCTCATGAGAGTGAGAGGGGTCAGTCCTGTTTCTCGAACTGGTCCTTGCCCACACCGCACACCGGACAAACCCAGTCGTCGGGAATATCCTCAAACGCCGTGCCGGGCGCTATGCCGTGTTCAGGATCGCCAACCTCGGGGTCATAGACCCAATCGCATACTACGCATACATATTTGTCCTTATCCATAATCTGATTGTTTTTGGGGGTTACGTTAGTATAACAGCAGGTGATGCTTGCAGGTTCACCATGAGCATGACAAAATCCTACCGAACAAGGAGGAATTTGTTGCTTGTAGCTAATACTGTGGATGAATCCTGCAGAATATAAAAAAGCTGTCCGCTGCGAGAATAACTCCCGGGGCGGACAGCTGTGGTTGATATATTTTTGCCTTACGATTGATGGTCAGGGTGTCAGAGCATCTCGACTGATCTTCTGACGAAGTCGGTCAGCTCCTTGCCTTTCAGGAGGCCGTTGCCAAGCAGGGCGAGGTCGATCATCTGACGCACCTTGGGCAGCTTGGCTGCATAGTCAGAGACGATCTTCTCCTGCTCCTTGCGTGCTTTCTCGACCGAAGCGAGGAGGTCGTTCTCCAGTGTCTTCTGCTCGTCGGTGGGCTTATTGTCCTTTATCTCCGCACGCAGGTCGGCGAGCTTCTTGTTGTCGGCCTCCACGGTCTCTCGCAGGGGCTTGAGCGACTCGCCGATATTCTTCTCTGCATCTTCGAGCACCGCAGTGACAAGAGGCTGGGCTGTGTTGACGATGAGGTTGTAGCTGTCGGGCAGCTCGGCATAGAACGCCATGCCGGGCTGAGTGGCGGCCATATCCTTCATGCGTCGCATGTACTCGTTCTGCGTCACCATCACCGGATCAGCCTTGGGATCAAGCTCCTTGAACGACACGAGGAACTCCGCATTGTCCACACGGGGCACCTGTGAATGGAACAGGGTGGTGAGCATGGAGATGCTGTCGGCCGACAGAGAAGTGTCCGTGTCGCCCTCCTTGGGGATGATGCGCGAGGCCACGTCAGAGTCCACACGCACGAAACGTGTCTTCTCGAGCTTGCTCTCGAGCATGGAGATGAAGTGGCCGTCAAGCTGACCGTCGAGCACGAGGACATTGTAGCCTTTCTCCCGTGCGGCCTCGATATAGCTGTACTGAGCGGTGGGGTCAGTGGTGTAAAGGTATACCACGTCGCCATCCTTGTCGGTCTGCGTGGCCTCGATGAGCTTACGATATTCCTCGAGGGTGAAATATTTGCCCTCGGTGTCGCGGAGCAGACAGAACTTCAGGGCTGCGTCACAGAACTTCTCGTCCGTCAGCATGCCATACTGGATGAAGATGCGTATATCGTCCCACTTTTTCTCAAAGTCGGCGCGGTCTGCCTTGAACAGATCCTCGAGACGCGAGGCCACTTTTTTGGTGATGTAACCCGAGATTTTCTTCACGGCACGGTCGCTCTGCAGATATGAACGCGACACGTTCAGAGGAATGTCGGGCGAGTCGATCACACCCTGAAGCAGCATCATGAACTCGGGCACCACACCCTCCACTGAGTCGGTGACAAACACCTGATTGCTGTAGAGCTGGATGCGGTCCTTGCGGATGTCGAGGTTGCTCTTGATCTTGGGGAAGTAGAGCACGCCGGTGAGAGTGAAAGGATAGTCAACATTGAGGTGGATCCAGAACAGAGGATCTTCCTGTCCCGGATAGAGCTCGTGATAGAAGGTGCGATAGTCTTCGTCGGTGAGCTCGGCGGGCTTTTTGGTCCACAGTGGCTCGGTGGCGTTGATCACCTTGGGCTTGTCGGTGTCGACATACTTGCCGTCCTTCCACTCCTGAACCTTGCCCGAGATGACAGGCACGGGAAGGAAGCGGCAATACTTCTTGAGCAGCGAGTCGATGCGCGCCTGCTCGAGATATTCCTTATTTTCGTCGTCGATGTAAAGGATCACGTCAGTGCCGCGCACTGTCTTATCATCGGGGCCCATCTCATACTCTGGTGATCCGTCGCATACCCATTTCACAGCCTGCGAGCCCTCCTTGTATGAGAGGGTGCGGATCTCTACCTTCTTGCTCACCATGAAGGCTGAGTAGAAGCCGAGACCGAAATGGCCGATAATGCCGGCGGCTGAGTCCTTGAACTTGTTGACAAACTCCTCGGCACCCGAGAAGGCAATCTGGTTGATGTATTTCTGCACCTCATCTTCGGTCATGCCTATACCGTGGTCAGAGACGGTGATGGTGCCGGCATCCTTGTCGACCTTCACCTCGACGTTCATCTCGCCGAGTTCACCCTTGAAGTCGCCAAACGAGGCGAGGGTCTGAAGTTTGCGCGTGGCGTCGATGGCATTGGCCACAAGCTCGCGCATGAAGATCTCATTGTCCGAATAGAGGAATTTCTTTATGACGGGGAAGATGTTTTCCGTCGTCACTCCAATATGTCCTTTTTGCATGATATTTTTGATGATTATTAATTGTTTCTTTGTTCTATTTCTATAACAATCCATCAAAAACAATGCCACACCCGGAGGATGACAAAAAACGTTAAAAACAGATGAAATTCTGTCAGTCTCTCTGTCGCGTGGCGGTGAACGATATGCGTTGCAGCAGAAACATGGGCAGCGTGGCTCCGACCACCATCCCGAGCAGGACGGTAAAAGTGGTGAGGCCGTTTGTCGCAAAGAGATAGAAATAGTTGTCAAACATCTCCCGGTCGTTGTGAAGCAGACACATGGCCAGCGCGCCACACATGCGATAGGCATACACGCCCGGGATCATAGGGAGGAGTGCGGGATAGAGGCAGGTCTCTGATGGGATGCGGGCCCGGGGCGACAACAGCACGGCGAGGATGCCGATGAGAAGCGATGCCGCCGTGGTGGCGGCCGCGATGTGCCAGTGCAGTCCGTTCATAAGGGCATAGCGGACGCTGTGACCCACGGCGGCTATCAGGGCACAATATAGGTAGGCTCGCTTGGGAGGATTGCTGATGGCGGCAAACCCTATCGCGGCTAGGGCGGCGAAGAATGCGTCCTGAAGATAATCGAGCACCATGGTAATTTGCTATAATACTATAAAATAGGTTTTCAGAACATGCCCACTCCCATGGCGGCCATGCCGCAACACAATCCCACTGAGAGGCACACGAGGATGACGACGGCATTGATCATGCGCCCGAACGAGCACAGATAGTGGCGGTCGATCATGTCGCAAAATGAGTTGATGAACGGGATACCGGGCACCAGATAGAGCACGCTGGTACCGACACTTAGCTCGGGTGTGGTGCCGAGCGAGAAAAGAAAATCGGCCGAGGCCAAGACGCTCGACACGAATGCGCATGCCGCTGTGGTGAGCCGGAAGTCGACATGCTTCTCGACGAGTGTCTGCTTGAGCATGAATCCGGCGAACGTGGCCACGAAGACGATGGCCATGGCGGTGAGATCGCCGCCGAAAAGCCGACAGAACGATGCGTTGGCCAGCGAGACGAGTAGCAGCAGGGTCCACGG
The DNA here is from genome assembly GCA_964488595.1 of uncultured Staphylococcus sp. Lineage (GTDB taxonomy): Bacteria > Bacteroidota > Bacteroidia > Bacteroidales > Muribaculaceae > Duncaniella. Next base: position 5,146 of record CAZAWC010000076.1, read on the forward strand.
TGGAGTGGGGGGCGTCTCACTGATCACCCTCAGTGTGCGCACAGCACATCCGAAGTCTATTCGCCTGTCGGCCATGTCCCAGCTGAGGCGGCTAAGGGAGGTAATCTTGGCAAAACTGATAGGCAGGTCCCTGATGGTCACTACCGACGTGACGGCATCGTCGTCGGAGCCTACCGTGAGGTGGATGTGCCGGGGAAGAATGCTGAACTCAGCCGTAGTGCCGAGCGAAGCGGCTATGCGGCTGATGTTCTTCTCCATGCGGATGCAGGTGGCTCCTGAGGCGAACAGCAGCGAGGCATAGTCCGCGAGAAAGTCTCTCACCTCACGCGGCGATGGTGGCTCGTCGTGGGTGAGTCTACAGATCTTGTTCGTCATACTGACTGTCATAGGGCATCGGGTCGCCCGGCACAAACAGTTCCTCGCGCTCCGTGCCAATGGACACGAACGGATGGCTGTGGCGGTGAGACTGATGACGGGTGTGAGAATGGACGCGCATCGGGTGCAGATGAGAGTGGCGGGCGGCTGCAGCAATGCGTATGGCGAGGATGACCGTGATGACGGTCATGATGAAAAACCAGATGATGAGAGGAGTGGTCATAGTCGTAAAAATTTAGATGGTTCGTTGTCGTTAGTATCTATATTTTTAACACTCCCGGTGTAGAATGGTTGGGTGTGCAGACCTGATTTTTTCAGCGGATAAATTCGCGTGCCCGCTCCATATCTATCCCCAGTTCCACAGCCCTCAGGGCGTCAGCCTTGGCATCGTCGGGACGATAGCGCATCTTGTTGAGGGCGGCGCGATACAGATAGAGCTCACCGTCGTCGGGGGCTTTCTCGAGGGCTGAGGCTATGTCGTCGGATGCCTCCTGAAGACGCTGGGTCATGAGATAGCAATAGGCCCTTGCTCCATAGAACTCAGGCTCTTTGTAATATTCGAGTATCTCGGTATAATATGGGATGGCTTCGGCATACTCCCCGAGGGCACTGTGCACGGCTGCCTGACCGATCTTGGCTTTGGTGAGTGTGGGGTGTTTCCTTTCGAGCCAGTCGAAATCTGCCTTTGCGGCGGCAAAGCGGCGGTGTCTCAGTGAGAGGAGTCCGTGATTGAATCGTGCGTCCGTCTCCATCGAGTCAAGCTCTATCACCATGGCATAGTCGTCCATCGCTTCGCGGTCGCGCCCCATGCCCGTGAGCACGCCGGCGCGGTTGAGCAGGATGGTCACCGAGCGCGGAGCCCGGCGATGAGCCTCGGAGAGGGTGGCTATGGCGAGAGAGTCCTGACCGACGCGATGCTGTAGCATGCCCAGATTGCTCATCAGCATTATGTTGCCTGTGTTCTCGGGCTCGAGGGTCATGGCCTTGTCGAGAGCGGCGATGGCCTTCAGCCAGTCCTCCTTGGCGATAGCCTTGTCGGCGGCTTCAACGGCTTCCATATATGGTGTGTCTGCAGAGGCCTGATGCGCGCAGGCGATCATTAAGCACAGGCACGCGAGTGTACGGATCACATTTGTCATAGGTCGGAGAGCTTGGTGCGGTATTCGCGGGGCGAGATGCCTGCAAGGTGTTTGAAATATTTGCCGAAGAACGATTGGTTGGAGAAGTTGAGCTCTGTGCTTATCTCCTGAATGTTCATCCCCGTCGTCCTCAGCAGCAATTTGGCTTCGAGGATCACGCGGTGGTCTATCCACTCTCCGGCCGTCTGTCCGCTCACCTCCTTGAGCACGGCAGAGAGATGCTTGGGAGTGACACACAGCCGGTCGGCATAGAAGTTGACGGACCGCTCCGAGCGGAAGTTCTCCTCGAGCGAGTTCATGAATCTGGTCAGCAGCTCCTCGCGGCGCGACTTATGGCCTATGTCGCGAGTGCGCATGGCATATATGCCAAGCGTGTTGAAGAAGAGCACCTCACACAGGCTCTCGAGAGCCTTCTTGCCAAACGGTCGGTCTTCGTTGCGCAGGTGGTGGGCAAACAGATCATGTATCAGCGACAGGCTCTCATACTCCTCGCGGGTGATGTCGATGATCGGATTGCTGGAATAGAGCAGGGTGTAGGGGATGACATACTGCATGGAGGGGAGCATGTCATAGAGGCGCCCGGCCGAGACGGTGATGAAAAATCCTCTGAAGTCTGGGCTTGTGTGCACACGGTCCACGATGTGTCCCGGTCGCAGGACCATGATCTGGTATTTCTCCATGCGTCGTGTCGCCAAGTCCACTTTGGCTGTTATCTCCCCGCGTCCGCATGTAGCGAGCAGCATGCTCTCCAGCCGGGCAGGGAAGGGGATATGTTTTATTTCCGCCGGCGAGCGAAACACCCTGATGTCACTTTCGGCCGTGTTGCGGTTATCGGATGTTTCGGCGGTTGAGCTCTGCCTGATAGCGTCGGGCATTGGCGAGATGTGTGGCATAATCTGTAGCGAAGTTGTGGTAACCTGAGAAGTCCTCTTTGGCACACATATATAGGTAAGGGTGCATCGGGGCGTCGAGCACGGCGTCGATCGAGGCTCCCTCGGGTATACGGATGGGGCCCGGGGGCAGTCCGGGATTGAGATATGTGTTGTATGGTGAGGCGTATTTGAGGTGCTGGCCTGTGATGCGGCGCAGTGTGAAGTCGCCTATGGCAAACTTCACCGTCGGGTCGGCCTGTAGACGCATCCCCTTGTGGAGGCGGTTGAGATAAAGACGGGCTATCATCGGGCGCTCATCCTTCTTGGCGGTCTCCTCTTCGATGATCGAGGCTACGGTCGCCACCTCCACCTTGCTCAGCCCCAAAGCCCGGGCTTTGGCCTCGCGTTCGGGGGTCCAGAATGAGTCGCGATATTCGGCAAGACGCTTCACGACCGATGCCGCGTCGGTGCCCCAATACATCTCGTAGGTGTCCGGGATGAAGGCCGCCGGATATGTGGCGCGCGTGAAGCCGCGCGACGGAAGGATCGAGTCGCAGGCGCGCATGAAATCCTCGGGCGTGAAGTCGAGCTGCGAGGCTATCCGTGACGAGAGCAGATCGAGAGTGCGCGGTCCGCGGAATGTCAGGGCCACCGGCGTCTGTCTCCCCGTGGCCACCCTGCGGGCTGCCGAGAGGGCTGTCTGCCCGTTGGATATGCGATAAGCCCCCCTGCTTGCCGAGGGGGAGCCGCCCATCAGGTTCCACATCATATACACGCGCATCCCCATCGAGGATCCGAGTGATGACTTCAGCGAGTCTCTGACAGCGGTTTTGTCGGCTCCGCGGGGGATGTAGACCCAGTCGCCATCCTCATGTGCACCGGTGTGGGGGATGAAGGCAAATGCCAGCACAGCCCCTATGATGACCACAACGGCAATAGCCGCTGTCATGATCCACAGCGAGTTGCGGTGTGCCCACGACTCCTGCTTACGCTTGGCCTGTGGTTTCTTGCGCGGTTTCCGGGGTTTGGGGGATGATGGGGTTATGTCGTTAGCTTTGTCCTGTTTCATCTCAGTTTATGGAGTGAGTCGAGCAGATCCTGCAGCTTGTCGCGCACGGCGCGCAGATCGGCTATGGCCTCAGCCCGGCGCACGATGCCGTCGCGGCTGGTGCGGATCTCCTCGCGGGCGGCTTCGATGCGCAGCCCTTTGTCGTGGAGCAGGAATTTGAGCATCCTGAGATTCTCTATGTCCTTGGGTGTATATTGCCTCGTGCCACCGCCATTACGCGCCGGACGTGCTATGGCGAACTTCGTCTCCCAAAACCGAAGGGTAGACTGGGGAAGCCCGAGCATGTCGGCGACATCGCCTATGCGATAATAACGTTTGTCAGTGGATAGTGCCATATATTGGTCGCAAAGTTATATAAAATATCCCGTTTTACCAAGAATCCGCCTCTGTCAGTAACCCGAAAACACCCGTAGACTTTATCGCAAAGTCTGCGGGTGAAAAGCTGATGTCTGTGATATTCGTTTTTCTTATTTCTTCTTCAGGACGATGTATATGGCCTTGTTTGGATATTTCGGGTCGTCCGAGCGGATGGCCATTGATTCGATGTCTGCCGGATTGATCTCTTTGGTGATGTCTCCTGTAAACTGCTTGCCGTCTACGAAGACTGCCGGGGCTCCGGGAGTATCGGGCGTGATGTTGGTTTTCACATTACCGTCCTCCACGGTCATATACTTGTCGTCTGCTGCGACAGACATTTTGGGGCTCTTTGAGGGGGTGAGCTTGAATGCGATAGGCAGGACGATAGTTGCCTCTACGGGCTTGCCATCCTTTATGGCCGGTGTCCACCGTGGCATAATGCTCACTATCCTCTTTGCCTCGGCGTCGGCTTCCGGGCAGACGGAGCGCATGATTTCAGCATCAGCCGTCGAGCCGTCGGCAAGCACTTTGAATTTCACCACTACTCTCCCCTCGGTTTGGGATTCGATCATGGACTTCGGATATTCTAACTGCTGTGCTACCCATGTCAGCAAAGCCTGCATGCCGCCGGGAAATGCGGGTATGGTCTCGTTCGGTTCGAAGGTTGCCTTCGACACCGTGGCTTGTGACATACGTTTCTGAGGAGTGGCGGTTTCAGTGGCTGTGGCGACGGTCACCGATGTGGTGTCGAGCACCGACGCTATGGCATCGGTGTGGATCACGGTCAGCGCGAGGATGGCGGCCGGGATCATGGCGAGCGCACTGATGCGTCGGCGCAGGCCGGATACTGGTTTCTTCATCATGATAATTCTTTTTTTCAGGTTACTGGTATTGAGATTGTTGATCAGGGGGAATTGTCTTGTGCCCGTGGCGCGGTGGAGCAGCATCATCTGATAGGCTGTCTCGTCAGCGCCCGATCGGAGCACAGCCGCATCGGCTTCATACTCGTGGATCATCCTCAGCTCGTGTTGCAGCAGATAGGCGGCGGGATTATACCACTGGAACACGCACACCATCCGGGCAAGCACGAGGTCTAACCAATGGCGACGGTCTATGTGGGCCCTCTCGTGGAGCGCTATCATGCCTCCTCCCGAGTTGAGATCGGCCTCGGAGACTATCATATAGTGGGCCCAGCTGCAGGGGATGATCTCTGATTCGCTGACAGTCACCAATGTATATCCGTCCCTCTTGGCGTGGCGCCCGCGCCTCACTATCATAGCTATCCTCACTGCGGCCATGATGGTGAGAAGCAGCGTCACTGCCACGCCTGCCACATAGATCCATACAGCTATCGCGGCCCATTCCGGTGTCTTTTCGGCCGGGAGGGGGATAATGTCTATCATGGCTGTGCCTCCATTGCCGGCAGCAACAGCAGACACGCGGCTCGACTCCTTGTCGGGAATCAGAGTGGCGAGCGGGGCGGCAAAGAATGAGGAGATGAACAGTGTGATAATCACCGCACGGTTGAGGGCCGGCTGATTGGAACGGGCCAGCACGAGCCTGTAGACGATGAATCCCATCGTCAGAAAGATTGATGCCGCGATGGATAAGGAGGTAAGATGGCCCATGGTCAGTTGTCTTTTTTATTTTCGATCAGGTCGATTATCTCGCGCAACTCGTCGAGCGAGATTTTTTCTTCCTCGACCAGAGCTGAGACGGCAGATTTGTATGAGTCGTTGAAGTAGTCGCGGACCAGTCGCGAGAATGAACGCTCCCTGAAGTCGGTCTTGTCGGCCACGGCATAATATCTGTAAGCACCCGCGCTGGCCTCGTGTGCCACATAGCCTTTTTCCTCAAGTATGCGCACTGTGGTAGACACGGTGTTGAAATGTGGACGTGGCTCGTCATAATGCTCCAGCATGGCCCGTACGGTCATCGGACCGTTGTCCCACAGCAGGGTCATGATTTTTGATTCTTTCTCTGTCAGCTTTAGAGTCTTTGGATCTGAGTATTTCATAAACTAAGAATTTAGTTACGCTGCAAAATTATAACTAATTTTTTAGTTAACCAAATAAAACCGCGAAAAAAATAGATAGGCTTCAGATTTTTTCTTCAAGTTGCTTATCATCGCATTTACTGTTTGATTCTACATTATCGTGTGTTCGCAGGTGGGAGAAGAATTTTTCAAGTGGTTACTTTTATATGTTACATAATATTCCTACATTTGCAACTCAAATCACTCAAAGTCCCGGAAAGGGGAGTGTTTGAATTCTAAACATAGACGGCGTTTACTCGAAACACTTTTTTAGGATGGGAGTAACATACAGAGGCTCGGTGCGTTCTCGCTCGACTATGAGAGGCGAAGCTAAGATCTCGACAACCCAAACGAGTACAAAGGTAAGGTTCTCGCGCTGTTTTTATCAATAATTTTTGCTATCTGAGAATCGTAGGCGAGTGAAGAAATATGTATTTAACGGCTTTATTGATACTTCTGGTTTTTATAAGTCTAATATGGGCAAGAAGGAAAAATTATGTAGGTCTAAGAAACTTTAATAAAGAAAATACTCTTCCGCTTAGAGGATTATTGGCGTTACTAATTGTCGCGCATCATCTTGGACAACGAACGCCTGACTTGCTTCCGTCAAAATTTACGATCGGAATCGGATCATTTATTGTCGCGGTCTTCTTCCTCATGTCGGGCTATGGACTATGCGTGTCATATCGCGCCAAGAGAGAGACTTATGTCAAAGGTTTTTTGAGCAAACGATTGGGTAAGTTGCTGCCTGTGTTTTTGGTGTTGACTATCGGTATGGTTTTATGGTCATATTTTCAAGACCATATTGGTTTCATGGACCAACTGAAAGATTTAATTTTTTCCGGGTTGACCCCGTTACCTCATTCTTGGTTCATATTTGCAATATTTTATGTATATGTGGCTTTCTATCTCTGTGCGCTCACAGGGAAAAGTCCGAAAACAGTGGGATTATTATTTGTCGTCACCACGACAATTTATATAATAGTTTTATCAAAATTACCTCACTATTGGTGGATCACAATCCCTTCAGTGAATGTAGGTTACTTTCTCGCGCTATATGAAAGGTCAATTACTTTTGACCTTTGCAAACGACGAGTGCTTTCTTATTCTGTAGTCCTGACGGGGCTTTTCATTTTGGAATGTATGGTAAACAAATTTTACGGTACAAGGTCAGGAACATTGAGTGAAATTGTACTACGTATAGTTCAAGCCCTCTCTGTTTATATTGTCATGCGTACATTTGGAATCGTAAAATGGAAGTGGCTTTGTGCAGCCGGCGTATTCTCATTGGAATTATACCTCATTCATGGCATACCTCTGAAGATTGGGCAGGGTATTGATTTGAGCGGTTATACGTTGTGGTTGTTTACCTACGCATTGTCCGTCCCTTGTGCGTTGATGATTAATAAATTGTTTGACATTCACCTTTCAAAGGATGACAGAAAAATTCCACAGCGCAGAATTTAATCTGTGGGCTCTTGGAAATGTGGCGGGGATTTGGTCAGACGGCGGAGAATTGCTAATTTTGTAGGT
>CAZAWC010000077.1:0-8300 GCA_964488595.1 uncultured Staphylococcus sp.
ATCCCGAAATCCTGCCCGGCGAATACGGTGCCCACATCGACAACGGTGCATATCCGCGTCCGCGCACATTCACCATCGGTCTTAACCTTCAGTTCTAACCCATCAGAAGCATTTACTTAAAATGAAAAATTTCAAAACCATCATAAGGAACGCATTCTGCGTGACGGCTGTGGCCTCCATGGCACTGGCTTCCACCTCTTGCGATGACCTGCTCGACACCAAACCGCAGGGTGTCTTCACCGACGAGCAGATCGGCGATGGCGAGGCATCCGATCTTATGACCGCCGCCTATGCCTCACTCCTCTGCCATTATTTCGGCAACAACGAATCGTTTGCCGGCCCCATCACCAACTGGATTTTCGACGTCCGCGCCGATGACGCCGTCAAGGGTGGCGACGGTGTGACGATGGAAGGCTACATCCACCAGCTCGAGGTGGGCAACGTGCAGAGCGACAATGACGTGGCCAACTTCAAGTGGCGCAACAACTACTACTCCATAAGCCGTTGCAACACGGCCATCCGCGGCATCTCCAACGCCGGAGCCATCACCGAGACCAACAAGAAAGCCTACATCGCCGAGATGAAGACGCTGCGCGCCTACTACTACTTTGACATGCTGCGCATCTTCAAGATGTTCCCCTACTTTGACGAGACGGTGACTAACCCCAGCGAATGTCGTGCCGACCAGTACACCCGCGATCAGATAGCCGGCTTCATCAAGCAGGACCTCCGCGACAGCTATGACTTGCTCCCCGAGAGTCAGGAACAGCCCGGCCGTTTCAACAAGTATGTGGCCGCCGCCCTCCTCGCGCGTGTCGATCTCTTCACCTCCGACTGGGCCGAAGCCGAGCAGTATGCCGGCTACGTCATCTCGAGCGGCAAGTATGAGCTTTATCCCAACTTCCTCGATATGTCTAAGCCCGAGTTTAACAACCGTTATGAGTCGGTGCTCGCCATCCAGTTCTCATCGGCCAACTCGCCCGACCAGTTCAACTTCTGCAACTGTCTCAACTGCACATGGTCTGAGGGCAACCTCTATGGCAACGGTGACGACTTCTATCTCGCTTCGCAGAATCTCGTCAACGCATTCCGCACCGATGCCAACGGTCTGCCCCTCCTCGACAGCGCTTATGACGGCGCCAACGTGGACAAAGCCGACTATGACGGCAACGTCGATCCCCGCCTCGACTTCACTCTCGGCCGCATCGGGATGCCGTGGCGCTCGCACATGTACAACGAGCGCTGGTGCCGCAATCTCGAGCTCTACGGCCAGTATTCAGGCAAGAAGCCCTATCCCGCACCCGAATCTCCCTTTGTCAAGCCCGGCATCGTGCCTTGGGGCGCATCGTCGCTCAACTGCATCCTCATCCGCTATGCCGACGTGATGCTGATGAAGGCCGAGGCCCTCATCGAGCAGAACAAGAACCTCGACGAGGCCCGCACACTCATCAATTCCATCCGCACCAAGGCTGCCCGTTCGGTCGATCCCTCATACGAGCCCGTGGACTGCAACCCCATGGTGGCCAACTATGCCGTCAACGAGTATCCCGCCACAGGCTGGAGTCAGGATTATGCCCGCAAGGCTGTGCGCATGGAGCGCCGTCTGGAGCTGGCCATGGAGGGTCTCCGCTGGTTTGACCTCGTGCGCTGGGGCAATGTCGTGGAGACTGTCAACAAATACTATGCCTCCGAGGGCAAAATCCGCACCTACTATGAGGGTGCCAATCTCACCGAAGACGAGATCTACTTCCCCATCCCCGTCAATCAGGTGGACAACGCAGGCGACCTCTATAAATAACCACTTCCTAAAATCACGAACATGAAAAAGATATATTCCTTTAGCTTCGCGCTTCTGGCCATCCTGCTCAGCTGCATGCTCGGTGCCTGCTCAGACTTCGAGCCGACCGGCACGCCAGACGTTCCTGTCCTCAAGAAGGCATCCGGTCTCATCGCTCAGGTCACTGGCCGCAAGATCAATCTGTCATGGACACTTCCTGCCGACAATAATATCACCGGCGTGAAGATCCTCATCAATGGCGACAACAACTCGGCTATAACCCTCGCCGGACACCCCACGGACTACACCCTCAAGGGGCTCACTCTCGCCAAGGACTATCTCTGCACCGTCAAGGTGATGTATGAGGGAGGTTATGTGTCGGAGGGTGTGTCAGTCACAGCCAAGATGCCAGACAGACTCGATGGCGTGAAGATGGCCTATCTGATGACCGCCCCGGACATTGCTTCGCTCCCCGACGACGACGAGCGTGCCGCCGCCACATGGTTTGCCGCACAGCCCGATGCCGAGTTTGTCACTCCGTCGCAGATAGCTTCGCTTGACCCCGATTTCTATCCCGTCATCTGGATTGAGATAGACCGCGTGGGCATGCCCTTCGGCTGGGAGAACCTTCCCTCCGAGATCACCGATCCCGCCACGATAGCTGCTCTCAGGGAGTATTCGGCCAACGGCGGCAGCTTCTATCTCGCCAATATGGCCACCCAGCTCACTGTGCCCCTCGGCTTTGTCCCCGACACGATGGCTCCCACTGTGTTCGGCAACGGCGACGGTGGATCGGGCGACGACGTGTGGGTGATCAATCCCTATCTGGGATGGGACTTCCGCGACGGCGGCGATCAGGGCTTCTATGACCGCACGGCCCACGCCATCTTCAAGGGCCTGACGCTCGAAGATCCCAATAACTACGGCTACGAGACCCTTCCCCTCATCGGCCCGGGTCAGCGTGAGGACCACAACTGTATGTGGGACTGCAATATCTATGGCCGCGGTGACCAGCCCGACGTGATCCGCAATTTCGAGGTGACCACCAACTCGCTGGTGCTCGCCACATGGGGACACGTCCGCGACCACTGTGTGGCCGGTCTGGTGGAGTTCTATGCCAACGCCGAGCATGGCCGCTGCATAGCCAACGGTCTCGCCGCCTACGAGTGGAATCAGAACTCGGGCGTCAATCCCTATCAGCACAATGTGGAACAGCTTACAGCCAATATACTCGGTTATCTCAAGTGATTCCGGCCATTTCCTTTAACATCGTCAGGCTGTGAGACAGAATAGGTTAGTTTGAAAATATATATAGGTTATCAAGATTAGTTTTTAGGTTTGCTGACGATTAGGAAGTTTGTATGAAAAGTGTGCCGTACCAATTCTCCCATTAGACGGAATTATCGGTGCGGCACACTGTTTTTTTCTATGACCCTGAAATATTAGCGCAGGTGAATGCGTTGAATCACTGACCATAACCTGCTCCCCTTTATAATTCTATACTGCCATGACAACATCATTTACACTTATGAACAGACTCTGCCTGACGGCAGCGGCCCTGTCGATAACAGCTGTCTCGCAAGCGCGTGAGGTGGCCCACTTCCCGATGGAGAATACCGCCGGTTATATCCACGAGACTGTGGCTGGAGGCTCGTTTGCCATAAACGGTCTGCGCCCGGCCGAGAACGTGGCCGGCGCGAGGGGCGACGCCCTGCGTTTTGACGGCTACACTACGTATGTCGACGCACCTTTGGGCAATATCATCCCCTCCGGCACCAAGAAGATGACGGCCTCCGTGTGGCTGGCTGTCGAGACATATCCGATCGTGGAGATCGATGTCAATACCACCGAGCAGGTGGCTATCGCGTCATGCCTCGATGAGACTGCAAAGACAGGCTTCGGCTTTTTCCTCGGCTTCGACGGCAAATATTCATTCAAGACATATGTGGGGGGCTGGCCTCTCGAGCTGAAGGTTGACACCCCGCTTGCACAGTATCAGTGGGTCAATCTCACCGCCGTCATTGACACCGATGCCCGCACCGCCGTGCTTTATAATAACGGTGTCGAGGTGGCCTCGGCCAAATCTTCAGGCTCGCTGACCGCCGGAGGCACCACCATGAGGATAGGACGCAGCTTCAGCGAGCGGTTTGCCGGGCCGTTCTGCCTCACGTCGTTCAACGGTGTGATAGACGACATCACCGTGTGGGACGAAGCTATCGACGCCGCGACTATCGCCTCGTGGACCCCCGAGCATCCCGCCGACCTCACCATTCCCGCATCGCGGTTTGCCGCCGACCCCCTGCGTCCGGCTTTCCACGGCATGCCCGGAGCCAACTGGACCAATGAGACACACGGTATGGCTTATTCCGACGGCCGGTATCATCTCTTTTTCCAGAAGAATGCCGACGGCCCCTACATGGCACGCCTCCACTGGGGACACCTCTCGAGCGAGAATCTCTATGACTGGCGCGAGGAGCCCGTGGCCCTCACGCCCGGTGCACCCTTCGACATCAAGGGATGTTGGTCGGGCTGCGTGTTTACCGACGACCTGCTCACAGGCGGCAAGCCCTCCATCATCTATACGGGAGTGGACTATGCAAAGGCGGTCATAGCACAGGCCAACCCGACGGACGCCGCCCTGATAGGGTGGGGGAAGGTGTCAGAGCCCATCATCAACGGACGCCCCTCAGGGCTCTCCGACGATTTCCGCGATCCCTATTTCTTCCGCAGCGACAATGGTGCGTATATCATCGTAGGATCATCCAAGGGTGGGGTGGGCACCACCACGCTCCATGCCTATAACCCCTCGACGGGACGGTGGAGCAACGACGGCAAGACATTCTTCACGGGGAGTGACGTGGCTTCGTGCGGCACATTCTGGGAGATGCCCAATGTCACTAAGATGGGCGACAAGTGGATCTTCACGGTCACACCGCAGGGCACCTCCCGTGGTGTGGCTGCACTCTATTGGACCGGCTCGATCAATGCCGACGGCACCTTCAGCCCCGACAGGAGCGCTCCGTCCAATGTCGAACTTCCCGGTTTCGCCCGCGACGGCTTCGGACTGCTTTCACCCACCATATTCCGTCATCAGGACAAGACCATAGCTTTGGGCATCGTGCCGGACAAGCTCCCCTCGCAGGACAATTTCGAGATGGGCTATGCCCACACCTACTCACTGCCGCGCGAGTGGACCCTCGATAGTGACGGCAATCTGTGTCAGCGCCCATATTCAGGACTGACAGCGATGCGCAGCGGCGATGGATTCTCGAGAGCGGATCTTATGCTCGACGGTAGTGTGGAGCTCGGTGGTGTTTCCGGCCGCAGTGTCGAGCTGTCGGGCGAGTTTACGGTGACCGGCGGCCGGTGTGGATTCACCCTTCTCGACGACGGGACTTCGTCACTCAAGGTCTACTATGACGGAGCCACCAACGAGATGGTCGTCGATGCCCGCGGCTTGGATCGCCTGATCAATGACACTGGTGTCTTTGACGGATATTATCACAGTGTCCTCCCCCGTCAGCTGGCTAAGGGCTCTGACATCAAGCTCCACGTTTTCTATGACCACTCCATTCTCGACATATTCGTCAACGATACATGGGCCACTTCTGTGAGGGTCTTCCCCAAGGCCAAGGCTGTGGAGGGAATCACGGCTTTTGCCGATGCCCCTACGCAGGTGAAGGCTCTGAAGGCATGGAATCTTGACGTCCGCTCCATGGGCTCGGGCCTCGGATCTGTGATAGCCGAGGCTCCGCGGTTTGACATCAGTGTCGAGGCCGGATGTATCAGATACAGCAACGTCGATGACCCGGCCATACTGACGGTCTACAACCTGTCGGGTCAGAAGATGGTCGAGAGATATATTGACAGTAGCGAAGGGAGCATCGAGACCTCCCTCTCAGGGGTCCACATCGTGGCTCTCCGCACCCCCGACTCCACATCGGCAGGCAAAATGATGTTCTGAGAACAGATTAATCATGCACATTCACCCGCATCTCCCGTCAGGAGGTGCGGGTGAGTTATTTGACCGCCTCAGGGAGTCGTGGCTTCTCACGACATCGCCATGCGATACTCTTTAGGGGTCTGTCCTGTCTGCTTCTTGAAAAACCGGATGAAGTGTTGAGGATATTGGAATCCTAAAAGTTCGGCTACCTGCTTGGTGGAGGTCCCCGGAGAGAGGAGTGCGCTCTTGGCATGATTGATCATCCGGAGCTGTATCTGCTCCTGAGCGCTCTTTCCTGTCTCCGATTTGATCAGATCGCCGAAATAATTGGGCGAGAGGCAGACCTTGTCGGCAAAATATCGGACAGTGGGTATCCCCTCCTTAGCTCCCAGACCTGACTGCAGATAATTGTCGAGCAGGGTCTCAAAACGTGCCATGACGTCATTGTTTAGCTCCTCGCGGGTCACGAACTGACGCTCGTAGAATCTCATGCAGTAGTTGAGCATCACCTCGATATTCGATATGATCAGCGACTTTGTGAATCGGTCGATGGGGTGTTGCAGCTCGCGCTCTATTTTCCCCATATAGTCTTGGAGGATGACACGCTCCTCAGCCGACAGATGGAGGGCTTCGTTGGATGCGTAGGAGAAAAACGAGTATCCGCTCATTTTCTGAGCCAGCGGTGTGCGGTTGAGGAAATCGGGGTGAAACAGCAGCCCTATCGCCTCGGGGGCGGGGCCATCCTCCAGACGGTGGATCCCCACTGTCTGACCCGGTGCTAAGCTGACTACTGTCTCGTCGTCAAAGTCATAGTTGGTCTTGCCATAGTTGATCTTGCACCCTGAGGTCTTTTTCAGAAACAGGGCGTAGAATCCGAAGTGCATGCAGTGTGTAGGCTGGTGCACGGATTCGTCAAACCGCACTATCCCCACCAGTGGATGGCGGGTCTCGAAACCGAAATATCTGTTGTATCTCTCGATGCTGTCTGCTTGATATATTTCCATACCGTTGAGTTAACGTCCTCGCACAAAATTAGTGAATAAACCCCGATAATCCAAAGCCACATGTCATCTTCCGTAATCCGGGTCCTTTTGTCCGTAACTTGGGTATCTGCGCCGCGAATACCTCACCCCTCCCCCCGACGACGAGAGTACCGATGCAGGTCGATGGTTATTCAACCACTTGCCATTCGCCACCTTTGTCGGGGCCAACTCGCCTGATACGATTCTCTTTTACCAATGCAGCAAGTCGACGGTTGACACTGCTATCATGTAGATTCAGCTTTGCTGCCAGCTCTGATCTGGAAATTTTGGGACTCTGTCTGAGAATTTCGACTATTTGATTCTTCTGGTCGGTTTTCTGGTCGGTTTTCTGGTCGGTCTCCAGTCGGTTTCCGGTCGGTCTGCGGTCGCCTCTGATAGACAAGAAAAGTTCACGTGGAATATCGACAGCCATCCCTCCCTGTTCAACATTGAATTTAGGACGCTTGAGATTTGCTTTGTCAAACTCAGTCATTATCTTTTCATATCCTCGGCCCCATGCCTCTATAAAACCTGCGAGATAGAAAGCACGCGCCATTTTGGGATTGCGCGGCTTAGAAATGTGTTTCCTCATCAGAGTCTCAACAGTATAGTCCTCAGGCAACACCCCTTCGTTCCATATGTGAATATGGTCGTCATAGATGCTCATCTGATTCCATGATCCTATCTGGAGTTTATGAACGATACTGTTGAAAATTATTTCACGCAGTGCATCCTTAGGAATTTCCAGCGGCTCTTTTCTCTGCAACCCCTGATAGTGAATGGGACGAATAAGATATTTCTCCCCCAGCACTTGCATGATTTTGTCAGTCATTTGGATGAGATTGCCCGTGATTTCATCTTGATTCAATAAGTCAGCATCATCTACACCGAATCTACCGATCTTGTAACTCGATGTGGCAAATCGGCGTTGAGGATTTTTGCCAAACAGTAATATAGCACCATTGGCCGGAACGTTGCCTTTGAGAAGGCCCAAATTATCAAGCACATCAGCCTTGGAGGATTTACTTGTTTCAGGATTCATACGACCCTCTTCTATAGCATGCTCAATGAAGTATCCTATAGCGGCATCGTCAATATCATCTAATGTGGCACCTTCACAGGGCATATCCTCCCAATTAAGACCCATCTTCATCAGGAGGAATTGGTGTAGGGCGGGTCCGCGAAGTTCCTGTTTGGTGGCCCCGCTTCGGTAATAAAAAACTCCTCGATAAGATACTGGCATCATTGATGGGGCGATGATTATTTCAATTACATCTTTTCCATCCATCTTGAGGTGGTTTGTTTCAGGAAATACACCGGTGTTATTTATAATCTTGTTAGGTATTTCCTCAAGTTGATGGTTGAGCCTGTCAACACCAACTACAGTCAGGTCGTCCTCAATGCCTATGTAAATTTTACCGCCATGAGCATTAGCGAAGCCGGAGATCCACTTCAGATATTCATCTTTCCAAAGGCGCTTATACTCTATGTTCTGATTTTCCTGATTCATATATCAAGGTTTATAAAACCGCGATTATTGGCGACTTGTTTATAAATT
>CAZAWC010000077.1:8400-12143 GCA_964488595.1 uncultured Staphylococcus sp.
GACTTGTTTATAAATTAAGGTGCGCAAAGATAGCACTTTTTATCGGATTCCGAGTTTAAAATGATGAGAAAACGGATTATCAAGTTGATACCGATATGATGTTGAGGACCGGACATAGTTTGAGTGAAAACAAGATAGTGTGGGTGGCAGATTTTGTTATGTAGGGATTTTGCGTTATCTTTGCAAAAAGACTTACAGACTGCCATGAAGATATTCAGAATATTCCCACGAGTCGACCGATCTGAGATAAGGAAAATGTTGCTGACCGTCAGTGCGCTCTGCTGCTGTGTGCTCGCGACTATGGCGTCGACTGCGCCCGAGGGCAGACAGCGTGTCATAGTCAGCACCGACATTGGTGGCACGGATCCAGACGACAATCAGTCTGTAGCCCACCTGCTGATGTATACCGACTGCTTCGATCTCGAGGGGATTGTCTCATCACCCTCCTTCGGGTCAGGGAGCAAGGAGGAGATACTGCGCATGATAGACCTCTATGCTCAGGATCTGCCCGTCCTCGGGCGGCACATCGACGGCCTGATGTCGCCCGACAGCCTCAGGGCTATCACCAAGCAGGGACGCAGAGGGGCCGTCCCGTTCAGAGGGTATTCATCTCCCACCGAAGGCTCGGATTGGATCGTGGAGTGTGCGCGTCGTGACAGCGACCGTCCCTTGTGGATCTCAGTGTGGGGCGGCCTCGACGATGTGGCACAGGCATTGCACGATGCCCCCGACATAGCCGACAAAATCCGCATCTATTGGATCGGCGGCCCCAACAAGAAATGGAGCACCAACAGCTATGCATACATAGTCGAAAACTTCCCGGGAATATTCATGATCGAGAATAACGCATCATATCGGGGATTCATAGCTGAAAAGAAAAATCCTGACCGGTTTAACGCCGGATTTCACGACGCCTATCTGCGTGGCGCGGGCCATCTCGGTGACGACTTTATCAACTATTACGGAGGTCTGCCTAAGTTGGGCGACACCCCCGCACTTCTCTATCTGATGGACGGAGATCCCGCCGATCCGCAGGGCGAGTCGTGGGGTGGCAGCTTCGAGCCTGTGTCCCGCAGCCCGCGACCGGTCTTTCACCGTCCGACGGACGCGACCGACACCGTGCCTGTCTATTCCATCATCGAGTTCCATGTCAAAGGCCCTGTGAAGGATGACATCGCACCCGACTCAGTGTGTTTCCAACTCGAGATCCGCAATCAGAAATGGGACGGTTATTATCTCGGCGACGGAGACTATGTGGTGCGCCATTCAACCTATAACACCGGCACTTATCCCTACACCATCTCTTCGCAGATAGAAGGCTTTCCGGAATATGAGGCTGCCATCACCATCGACAACCGATGGCCCGGCAAAGCATATCCCACCGATTACAAAGTGGGCCCCAAATGGTTCACAGACAGATCTGCGCCTGAATTGTTCTGGAAAGGTTATCAGGGAGCCCGCACAGTGCTCAAATGGCGTGAAGCCGCCATGAAAGACTGGGGCGAGCGTTTCGCACCCCTCAGATCTCCCGACGGTCACTAATACTCACCCGCAAACTCCCACAAGACGAGGGGGCGGAGTGACGATAAAAATTGATAAATCATTGCTTGGAGCGTTTCGGCTGAGTCCGGAACGCTTTTTGTTTTTCATGGTATAATCTTTAATTATCTCTTGGGTAGAGATATTGATGCTTTCGCAAAGTTAGCAACAATTCTTGAAATAAACAAAGAATTAGTGTGATTTGTGTCTGAATCTGCCTCAATCCGGCCTTAAGGACAACCATAAAATTTTGGAAAAAATCATCCATTGTTTGGTTGATGATCTTTCAGAGTAGTGACAAGTGACTGACAGTCAGAGGAGACAGTCTCATCAATATCTCTACCCAAGAGATTTTGATTCAAGAACACACGAAATGTATAGACTGTTACTCGTCAATATCGCGCTTGTCATCTCAGTGATAACTGCCTGTGGACAAGAACTTATGCAGGGGTCTTTAAGGCTTCTGTCGGGTGTCGATGCTGTAGGTGCCTCCATAGATTTCAGTGATGCCCGGGTCGACGGGATGAAGTTTGATGACTATCTCGAATATACATCATTTTATGATGACGATGATGATAGCAAGAGTTTTTTCTCAGAGGCCCGAGAGCTATTGAAGGACTTTATTGATGAGTTTAATGACACGGATTGTCCATTGCTTCTCACAGCAAGCCGCACACCCCGAGTGTCTCTGACTATTGTCGTGAAAAGTGTGAGTCGCAAAGGCAATGAGGTGGCATGCAGCTATGTCTTTGCTGATGAGGTCACCGGTACAACGTTGGCGACTGTCGGAATGACGTCCAAAGATGGAAGCGTAGGGACATTTGCCAATCTGATGAGCGACGCGTTCGAGCGTGCCGGTAAAGACCTTGGGAAGTATATTAAGAAGCAGCTCAAGATAGCTCAGAAAACGAAAAAATAAGATATAATGGAATTATCATCTGTCTACGATATATTGTTCAATGGCCGGCCCCTCTCCATCCCCGACGGGGAGATGGACAAGGTGAGCATGTGCTATGACTTCCTGAAAGATTTCGTGTCCGAGAAGGTGATCTACGGAATAAACACCGGCTTCGGCCCCATGGCTCAGTGGCGCGTGGACGACAGTCACCTCAAGGAACTGCAATACAACATCATTCGCAGCCATGCCACCGGGGCCGGCGCACCATTGTCGGATATAGAGGTCAAGTCGGCCATGATAGCCCGCATCGGAACGTTCCTTCAGGCGCGGTCAGGTATCAACCCGAGTGTCATCACTTTGTTGCAGGAGTTTGTAAACAGAGGTGTCTATCCTTTCATCCCTCAGCACGGCAGTGTCGGTGCGAGCGGCGATCTCGTTCAGCTCGCACATATCGCCCTCTGCCTGATCGGCGAGGGAAAGGTGCACTATAAGGGTCAATGGCGCCCGACGGGCGAAGTCCTTGTCGAGCTTGGGTTGGAGCCTATGGGAATATTCGTGAGGGAAGGACTCTCGGTGACTAACGGCACATCTGTTATGACCGGTATATCTGTGGTCAATCAATATTATGCCGAGAATCTCCTGAGATATGCCACGATAGCAGGCGCATGGATCAATGAGATAGCAGACTCGTTTGACGACTATATGTCGGTCGAAGAAAACGAATGTCGGCGTCAGTCCGGCCAGCAGGTGATAGCCCGCTGGCTCAGAGAGGTGAGCCGTGGCAGCCGCCATCTGCAGAAGCGCGAGCATGAACTGTATGACCCGCTGAAGAATCAGGATACCTATTTCGAGCACAAGGTGCAGGCATATTATTCGCTCCGTTGCATCCCTCAGATATATGGCCCAATATATGATACGTTGGCCAATGCAGCCGGGGTGTTGCAAAACGAATTGAATTCGGCCTGCGACAATCCGATAGTTGATTACACCACCCGCAACATCTATCATGGAGGCAACTTCCACGGTGACTACATCTCTCTCGAGGAAGACAAGGTGAAGATAGCGATGGTGCGCCTCGCAATGACGGCCGAGAGGCAGCTCAACTATCTGTTTCATGACCGTATCAACGGCATCTTGCCACCGTTCCTCAACTTGGGCGTGCTCGGCCTTAATTACGGCATGCAGGCATGTCAGTTCACCGCCACCTCGACGACCGCCGAATGTCAGACCCTCGCTATGCCCAATTATGTCCACAGCATCCCCAACAACAACGACAATCAGGACATCGTGAGCATGGGCACCAACA
>CAZAWC010000078.1:0-12043 GCA_964488595.1 uncultured Staphylococcus sp.
GGAGGAGTGTTTAATTTCGTCACAAAGCGCGGACTATGCCGGGGCGATTACTCCAAGCTCTCGTGGACGCAGGTCGAGACCGGCTCGGCCATCACGTGGAAGTATCCCTCGTGCATCCTCAAGGGTGACTATTCGCGCGGTGAGTTCTATTCGGTGGCCGTGACCCGCCACCGCCAGCAGGCCGATACAGGCACCAAGATGATACATCTCGGCAAGAACTCCACGTCGACGATCGTATCCAAAGGTATCTCGGCCGGCTATTCAGAGAATTCCTATCGCGGACTCGTCAAGGTGGCTCCCGGTGCGACAGGGTGTCGCAACTACACGCAGTGTGATTCCCTGCTCATGGGCTCGCACTGTGGCGCCCACACCTTCCCCTATATCGACATCCTCGACGACACGGCTATCGTGGAGCATGAGGCCACAACCTCCAAGATCTCTGAGGACCAGCTGTTCTACTGCAATCAGCGCGGCATCCCCACCGAGGAGGCAATCGCGTTGATAGTCAACGGATATGCCCGCGAGGTGATGAACAAACTCCCGATGGAGTTTGCCGTCGAGGCTCAGAAACTGTTGCAGATCACACTCGAAGGGTCGGTGGGCTGAGATATGGAAACGACCGCTACCCCCGCCCCCGCGCTCTATCTAATCCCATCGACGATGAGCGACGGCCCTGTGGATGTCGCCATCCCCGCGGCCAACATCGCCATAATGAGGGGAATAACGCATTTTGTCGTGGAGAACGTGCGCACGGCCCGCAGATTCCTGCGCCGTTGCGACCGCACCATCGACATAGACCGCCTCTCGTTTGTCACCCTCGACGAGCACACCCCCGTTGAGGATGTGCCTGCCATGCTTTCTCCTCTCGCTGAGGGTCATCCCGTCGGGGTGATCTCCGAAGCAGGGTGTCCCGCCGTGGCCGATCCGGGAGCCGACCTCGTGGCAGTGGCTCAACGCAAGGGTTACAAGGTGGTGCCTCTGGTCGGTCCGTCGAGCATCATCATGGCTCTCATGGGTTCGGGATTCAACGGACAGTCGTTCGCTTTCTCGGGCTATCTGCCACACGACTCAAAGGCTCGCACGGCAACCCTGCGCGAGATGGAGAGGATGATAAGACGCTCGCAGCAGACGCAGATTTTCATAGAGACCCCCTATCGCAACAATCGTCTGATAGCCGAGCTCACATCCTCGCTCCCCGGCTCCATGAGGCTCTGTGTGGCCTCCGACATCACCGGCCCTGCACAGTCCATCATCACCCGCACCATCTCCGAGTGGGCCAAGAGCACCTACAATTACGACAAGATTCCCTCGATATTCCTGTTATATAACTGATTATTTCACTGACGTCACCCACACCCTCCCACAGCGATGCGCAAGAAGAATTTCAATTCTGCTTCACGGTTGCAGCCGAGTCTCTTTGACGGCCTCGACGATTATGTCGATCCCGCCAAGGCGGCTTTTGAGTTTATACCGTCAGCCAAGGTCAGGGAGCTTGCCGAGGAGCAGGCGCGCGCTCGTGCCCGTGCCAACGCTATCGACGAGATGCCGTCGCTGTCGCCGTCCGACCGCATGTTTTTCATGTCGTTCGGCAGCGGAAGTTCGGGCAACTGCTACTATGTGGGTGACCGCAACACGGGATTCCTGATCGACGCCGGTGTCGATGCCTCTAAGGTGCTCCGCGATCTGCGCGACAACGGCATAATGCCCGAGCAACTGAAAGGTATAGTGCTGACCCACGACCACCACGACCATATCAGTCAGGTGTATCCGCTCCTCAAGGCCGCCCGCCACCTCAAACTCTATTGCACTCCACGTGCCCTCAACGGCATGCTGCGCCGTCACAACATATCCCGTCGCATCAAGGACTTTCATGTCCCTATCTACAAGGAATTTCCATTTCGCATCGGCGACTTCACCCTCACACCGTTCGAGGTGCAACATGATGGTGCCGACAATGTGGGCTATTTCATCGAGCATGGCCTCGGCACACTCGGGGTGGCCACCGACCTCGGTTGCATCTCGGAGCGTGTGGAGTTCTATCTGACTCAGGTCCATAATCTTATCCTCGAGTCCAATTACGACCGCGACATGCTGCGTGGCGGTGCGTATCCCGAGCAACTGAAGGCGAGGATACTGGCAGCCAACGGCCATCTCGACAACAGTGTCGGGGCCGCTTTCGTCGCATCGTTTTTCTCCCCCGCGCTCCGCAACGTGTTCCTCTGCCATCTCTCGGCCGACAACAACACCCCCGAGCTTGCGGTGGAGGCATACCGCAACGCGCTCGCACCGCTGGGCGTGGGCATCCTTTCGGATGCCGTCCACCCCGACGATGCGGCAGATCCTCTGCATCCCGCCCTTGCCGTCCTCCCTCTGCCGCGCTACGACCGCACTCCCCTCTATACCCTCTGATACGCCTTAAGTCCCTGCGCCCCTCTATCGGGATACGAAAAAATCTGGATGCGCAGGGGGAAATAAGAGTGATTTTTCGTAACTTTGCACTCTGATTTTCACAACCATCACAGAATACAGTCAAAATACACATATCACCATGCTCACTGCAAAGGAAATCCGTGAGTCTTTCAAAGACTTTTTCCGCTCGAAGGGTCATCATATCGTCCCCTCCGCACCCATGGTCATCAAGGATGACCCCACGCTGATGTTTACCAACGCCGGCATGAACCAGTTCAAGGATATCATCCTCGGCAACAAGGCGGCCAAATATCCCCGAGTGGCCGACTCACAGAAGTGTCTGCGCGTGTCGGGCAAGCACAACGACCTCGAGGAGGTGGGTATGGACACCTATCACCACACCATGTTCGAGATGCTCGGCAACTGGAGCTTCGGCGACTACTTCAAGCAGGAGGCCATCGACTGGGCGTGGGAATATCTGGTGGATGTGCTCCATCTCGATCCCGCCCGTCTGTATGCCACTGTCTTCGAAGGCTCGCCCGCCGAGGGACTGGGCCGCGACGATGAGGCAGCTGCGATCTGGGAAAAACATCTCCCTGCCTCGCACATCATCAACGGTAACAAGCATGACAACTTCTGGGAGATGGGCGACACGGGTCCCTGCGGTCCCTGCTCGGAGATTCACATAGACCTCCGCAGCGACGAGGAGCGTGCCGCAGTCGACGGTGCATCACTCGTCAACAAGGATAATCCTCAGGTGATAGAGATATGGAACCTCGTGTTCATGCAATACAACCGCAAGGCCGATGGCTCGCTCGAGCCTCTGCCCGCCAAGGTGATAGACACCGGTATGGGATTCGAGCGCCTCTGCATGGCTCTTCAGGGCAAGAAGTCCAACTATGACACCGACGTCTTCACTCCCCTCGTCGACACCATATCGCGCCTCTCGGGCAAGAAGTATGGCGAGGACCGTATGACCGACGTGGCTATGCGTGTGATCGCCGACCATGTGCGCACCATCTCGTTCTCCATCGCCGACTCTCAGCTCCCCGGCAACGCCAAGGCCGGCTATGTGATACGCCGCATCCTGCGTCGCGCCGTCCGATATGCCTACACGTTCCTTGAAGCCAAGGAGGCGTTCATGTACAAGCTCGTCAACACGCTGGTCGACTCTATGGGCGAGGCCTATCCCGAGATAGTGGCTCAGCGCGAACTCATCATGAAGGTGATAAAGGAGGAGGAAGACTCCTTCCTGCGCACTCTTGACAAAGGCATGGCCATCCTCGACGATGCTATATCCGCTGCCCGCGCCGAGGGCAAGACTGAGATCTCGGGCAAGGATGCCTTCGTGCTCTATGACACATATGGATTCCCCCTTGACCTCACAGAGCTGATCCTCAAGGAGAAGGGCATGTCTCTGGACAAAGCCGAGTTTGATGCCGAGATGGACGCTCAGAAGGCACGCGCACGCAATGCCGCCGCAGTCGAGGCTACCGATTGGGTAGAGGTGCGCCCCGGCGAGACAGAGTTTGTGGGATATGACAACACCGAGACCCTCACACAGATACTCCGCTACCGCAAGGTGAAGCAGAAGGGCAAAGAGTTCTATCAGATAGTCCTCTCGGCCACTCCGTTCTATGCCGAGATGGGCGGTCAGGTAGGAGACACCGGCAAGCTCTACAATGCGGACGCCGAGATAGAGATTTATGACACCAAGCGCGAGAACGGTCAGGCCGTGCATCTGGCCAAGTCGCTCCCGGCCGATGTCACCGCCACATTCACCGCTGCCATCGACACCGCGGCCCGTCGTGCTGCCGAGTGCAACCATACCGCCACTCACCTCCTGCATCTCGCCCTCCGTCAGGTGCTCGGCACTCACGTGGAGCAGCGCGGCTCGTTTGTCTCGCCCAAGATGCTCCGCTTTGACTTCAGCCATTTCCAGAAAGTGACCCCCGAGCAGCTCCGCGAGGTGGAGCATATCGCCAACGCCATGGTGCGTATGGCCCTTCCTCTCGACGAGCACCGCTGTGTGCCCATCGACGAGGCTCGCGCCATGGGTGCTATGGCCCTGTTTGGCGAGAAATATGGTGAGGAGGTGCGCGTGGTGCGCTATGGCGACTCAGTCGAGCTCTGCGGTGGCACACATGTGCCCAACACGGGGTGTATAGGCACCATCCGCATTGTGTCCGAGTCGAGCATCGCCGCCGGCATCCGTCGCATCGAGGCCATCACCGCCGCTGTGGCGGAGGATGCCGTGGATCAGCTTTCAGACTCGCTCCGCACCATAGGCGAACTGCTTCATAATGCTCCCGACATCGTGGCTGCGCTGCGCCGTGCCATTGATGAGAACACCGAGCTGCGCAAGCAGGCCGATGAGTATATGAAAGAGCGCGTCAAGGCTCTGGCCGCTACGCTCATTGACAAGGCTGAGACCGTCAACGGTCGCAAGCTCGTCGTGATGGCAGGCATCTATCTCCCCGATGTGGTCAAGAACGTGGCTTTCCTCGTGCGTCAGCTCTCGCCCGAGAATACTGCCTTTATCGCCGCTACCGTCGACATGTCAGGCAAGCCGCTCATCACGGTGGCTCTCACCGAGGATGTGGTCAAGTCAGGCCTCAATGCCTCCACCATGGCCCGCGAGGCTGCCAAGAGCATCAAGGGAGGCGGCGGCGGTCAGCCCGGCTTCGCTCAGGCCGGCGGCAAGGACAAGGATGGCATCTCGCTGGCCCTCGAGTCGCTGCGTGCCAACTTCTGATCTCTGTGGCGGATGGTCGTAGCCTTTGATCTCGATGATACCCTCTTTCGGGAGATGGACTACGTACGGTCCGCCTACAGGGCCATCGCCTCGCGATATGGCTACCGGCTCCTCCCGGCCATGCTCGCTTCGCGCACACCAGAAGAAGCGTTTGACTCCACAGGTTTGCCGATAGACGTGCAGCTCGGCATATACCGCGATCATGTCCCAGACATCGTGCTCCCTGACCAATCGCGTAGCACCCTCGAGGCTCTCAAGGCCCGAGGGCATACGCTGGCCATTGTCACCGACGGGCGGTCGGGAACACAGTCGCGCAAGATTCAGGCATTGGGATTGCTCCGTTTTGTGCCCCGGAAGAATATCTTCATCTCTGAAGAAGTGGGGGAGTCAAAGACGGGTGGCAAGCCATTCAGACGGCTCATGGAGATGTATCCGGGGCAACGCTGTCTCTATGTCGGCGACAATCCGGCCAAGGATATCGACGCCCCCCGATCGTTGGGCTGGCAGACGGCCATTCTGCTTGGGGAGGATGAAAATATTCATCCACAGCACTTTGATGAGGTGCATCCCGATTTATTGCTGCACTCATTGACAGAGTTGGTCGGTTTGATTGATTCTTACGACTGATAAAATTTAAAAGTTGTCCAAAACTAATTGCTATATAATTGTGCGTAAATTATATAGCAATTTTGTTTTTACAAAAAGTTGTCCAAAACGGAAATTTTGTCACGCATTTTTAACATCTTTTGTTTGCAAAAACTGAGGAGAGTGCGTAACTTTGCTCCCGCTAAAACAATCTGAAAAGACTCAATCCCCCCAACACAAAAATGATACAGACAGTGGTCAAACGCGACGGTCGCGTCGTGGGCTATAACGAAGAGAAGATCAAGGCTGCCATCCGCAAGGCCATGCTTACCACCGACCTCGGCGAGGACGAGAATCTGATAGGCCGCATAGCCGATATCATCACCATGACGGGCCCCGACAGGATGACCGTCGAGGAGATTCAGGACCGCGTGGAGCTCGAATTGATGAACTCTCCCCGCAAGGAGGTGGCAAAGAAGTATATCGCCTATCGCAACCAGCGCTCCATAGCCCGCAAGGCCAAGACACGCGACATGTTTCTCGAGATCATCGAGGCCAAGAGCAACGACATCACCCGCGAAAATGCCAATATGAACACCGACTCGCCGGCGGGCATGATGATGAAGTTTGCCAGCGAGACCACCAAGCCGTTTGTCGACGACTATCTGCTCTCGGCCGACGTCAGGGAGGCTGTCGAGGGGGGATATATCCACATCCACGACAAGGATTATTACCCCACCAAGAGTCTCACATGCGTGCAGCATCCTCTTGACAAGATTCTCAAATACGGTTTTGTGGCAGGACACGGCGAGTCGCGTCCCGCCAAGCGTATCGAGACGGCAAGCATCATCGGCTGTATCTCGCTCGAGACCGCTCAGAACGAAATGCACGGCGGTCAGGCCATCCCGGCTTTCGACTTCTATCTCGCTCCCTTCGTGAGGTCGTCGTTTGTCGAGGAGGTCAAGAAACTTGAGGATCTGACCGGGATGGATCTCCGCGACCTCTATGACGCCGAGATCAAGGACTACCTCAAGGCCCCGCTGGAAGGTCTCGAAGGTAAGGAGCGCTATCTGCAGCATGCGGTCAACCAGACCGTGAGCCGCGTGCATCAGGCCATGGAGGCATTCATCCACAACATGAACACCATCAACTATGGCACCGACACATCGGCCGAGGGGCGTTGCATCATCCGCGAACTCCTCAACTCCACCTATGAGGGTGTAGGCAACGGCGCCACCGCCATTTTCCCCATACAGATATGGAAGAAGAAGCGCGGCGTGAGCTACCTGCCCGAGGATCCCAACTATGACCTCTATAAACTCGCCTGCAAGGTGACGGCACGCCGATTCTTCCCCAATTTCGTGAATCTTGACGCCACCTTCAACGTCCACGAGAAATGGACCCCGGACGATCCTCAGCGTTACCTCTATGAGGTGGCAACGATGGGGTGCCGCACACGTGTGTTCGAGAACCGTTTCGGCGAAAAGACCTCGATCGGGCGCGGCAACATCAGCTTCACTACAGTCAATATAGTGCGTCTCGCCATCGAGTGCATGAATATTCCTGACTTTGACAAGCGTGTCGAGCGGTTTTTCGAGAAACTCGACGCCGTGCTCGACATCACAGCACGCCAGCTGTGCGAGCGTTTCGACTTTCAGAAGACCGCTTTAGCCAAGCAGTTCCCCTTGCTCATGTCCCGGCTGTGGAACGGAGCGGAGAATCTCAATCCCACAGACACCATAGAGTCTGTCATCAATCAGGGCACTCTCGGCATCGGTTTCATCGGTCTGGCCGAGTGTCTTGTGGCGCTCATGGGCAAACACCACGGCGAGTCGGCCGAGGCTCAGCAACTCGGCCTGCGCATCGTGACACGTATGCGCGACAAGGCCAACTCCTACAGCGAGAAATTTGGCCACAACTTCTCAGTGCTCGCCACTCCTGCCGAGGGTCTGTCCGGCAAGTTCACGCGCCGCGACCGTCGTTCGTTCGGCTCCATCCCGGGCGTGACAGACAGGGATTATTACACCAATTCCAATCATGTCCCGGTCTACTATCACTGCTCGCCTCGCCACAAGGCCGAGGTTGAGGCTCCTTATCACGAGCTGACACGCGGCGGCCATATCTTCTATGTGGAGATCGACGGCGATGCCACTCACAATCCCAAGGCCATCGCCGACATCGTGGATCTGATGGACCGCTATAATATCGGCTACGGATCGGTGAACCACAACCGCAACCGTTGTATGGACTGCGGCTATGAGGATGCTCAGGAGGGGCTCACGGAGTGTCCCGTATGCCACGGCCACAACATCGACAGCATACAGCGCATCACCGGCTATCTCGTGGGCACTACGGACCGCTGGAACAATGCCAAGCTGGCTGAGCTCAAAGACAGGGTGGTGCATAAATGAGAGTGGTAGATATCGTCCCCGGCACCACTGTCGACGGGCCGGGGATGCGCACGTCCATCTACTTTGCGGGTTGCACTCACGGATGCCCGGAGTGTCACAACCCCCACACTCATTCCCCTTCGTCCGGAAGTGAGGTCTCGGTCGATGAACTTATGGCGGCCGTTGAGGAGCAGGGGTTTGACGTCACTCTCACGGGTGGCGACCCCATGTATCAGGCAGATGCCATCCTGCCCTTGGCGATGAGGCTGGTGGAGAGTGGCTACGGCATATGGTGTTATACAGGATATACCTACGAGCAGGTGATGGCTTCGGAGAGCATGCGCAGACTTCTCGAATATGTCGATGTGCTTGTCGACGGTCCCTTCATCTCCTCGCTTCGCGACACCCGTCTTCGCTTCCGTGGCTCGTCAAATCAGCGTCTTGTCGATGTGGCGCGCTCTGTGCCGGGTGCTGTCGTGGAGTATGAGGATATGTTTTGAGAACTGACAGAGAGAGCGTCGCTCACTCCTGTGTCAGCGCCAGTGACAATACACTGAGCCGCACATCCCCCACCGCATGTTTCACGGCCTCGAGTGCCGCTGTCATCGTGGCCCCTGTGGTGATCACGTCGTCGACCAGTAGCAAATGTCTGCCGCTCATGTCCTCGGGCCTCATAATGCTGAATCTTCCCTCGGTCTGTCGCTGCCTGTCGCGTGCATTCCTGTGCGTCTGCGACCCCTGCAGCCATCGGCTGCGCAGGATGTCACACACCGGCAGTCCCGTCGCCTCGCTCAGTCCGCGGGCTATGTAGAGAGTCTGATTGTAGCCGCGTGTCAGCAGTCTGACGAGGGGTATAGGAATCGGAACGATGGCATCTATCCCATCGAAGAAACCTGACTTCTTCAATTGCCCGGCAAACTCAAAGGCGAGCTTTCGCCCCACGGATGGGCGGCCGTGATATTTGGCATCCTTGATGAGGTTGGAGTATGGGCTCTCACGGACATACCAGAACATCGACGCACACCTCTCCACGCGGGTCACGGTGGTGGCTACGCGGTCGTGAATGGCATTGGGGCGCTGACGATGGATTTCGGTAGCCGGAAACTCCATGAGGCACTTCACGCACATCACATCCTCACCCTTGAGCAGTGTGGTGCCGCACACGGTGCACACCCTCGGGAATATCACGTCTGTTATGCCTGCGGCAATGTCAACAATGGTGTCAGCGATCAGCATCGCAGTCTTCTTTCTGTTCACGTGCCAGACGGTTGATGATGTCGCTGATGAGCCGTGGCTCGAAGCCCCTGCCTGCGCCATGCCGCAGGGCTTTCATGCGGTTTTCATAGGTGAGTAATCCTTCGGGCATCGTGCGGCTTTTGGCGCGTACAACTTTCTCGGCTATGGAAGCATATTCTTCTTGGTCAAGCTCGTCACACGACGCGTCGATATACTCGCGTCCCAGCCGTTTGGCCCTGAGTCCGGCGATGATCTTATATCGGCCCCAGCCGCTGAAGGCCATCTTGTCATGGGCATATGCACGGGCAAAACGCATATCATCGAGATAGCGTGTCTCCTTAAGCCGGGCTATGATGCGTGATGTATCGGTGCTCCCGATGCCCCATGCCGCCAGCTTCCTGATGATGTCGGGCGAACATTGCTCGCACTTGTCGCACAGCGCCGCCGCCCGCGCCAGTGCCTCGGCCGGAGTGAGAATCCTGCGTGTCTTCATTCGGGGCGTGTGGCTGAGGCAAAGCGTTGCCTGCCTGATGTATCGGTGTGTATCATCACATCCTCCCACCCCTTGTCGCCAAGCATAGAGGCGAGCCGGGCGGCGAACAGCGGATTGATCTCAAACCACAGGGCGCCTCCGGGGGTGACGACGCGCAGCCCCTCATCGGCAAGAGCGGTATAGAATCGCAGCGGGTCGCTGTCAGGCACGAAGAGTGCCGCATGGGGTTCGTTGTCGAGCACATTCGGCTCCATACCGGCCTTCTCGCTCTCGGCGATGTAGGGAGGATTGCTCACCAGCAGATCAAAT
Organism: uncultured Staphylococcus sp.; assembly: GCA_964488595.1. Taxonomy (GTDB): domain Bacteria; phylum Bacteroidota; class Bacteroidia; order Bacteroidales; family Muribaculaceae; genus Duncaniella. Next base: position 10,178 of record CAZAWC010000078.1, read on the forward strand.
GATCCGTCGGCAAACGGCAACCGAGCGAGAGCATCAGCCTCCAGCAGCTTCACCCGCGAGTGTTTCTCCCTGTCGTTCGTGCGTGCCACTTCGAGAGCCTGAGGCGAGATGTCGAACGCCGTCACCTGCGCGAACGGGAGTGTGCGGGCAAGGGCGATGGCTATACATCCCGATCCGGTGCATGCGTCGAGCACCCTCATGTCCTGCCGGCCGCCAGTGCTGTCGGCTATCAGGTCGACAAGCTCGGATGTCTCCGGGCGCGGGATGAGCACCGAGGGATTGACCTTGAGATACATCCCGTGCCAATAGGCCTCGCCGGTGATATACTGTATCGGCTCGTCGTGCAGCAGGCGGTCGGCGATTTCGTCGACTTGCGACACGAAGAAGTCGCTCACCTCAACGTCGGGGTGGGTGAGGAGATAGGTCATATCCCAACCCTTGAGGTGCTCGAATATGATGCGCGCCAGCGCGTCGGCCTCTCCCCGAGGGAAGTGTGTGAGCAGCCGGTCAGTCAGCCGGGTGCGCAGTTGTCGTAGGGTCATTGGCGGGAGTCTGTGAGTGGAAGTTCTATGGTGAAAGTGGTGCCGGTGCCCGGCTCGGAGCGTTTCACGTAGATACGGCCCCCGTGATACTCCTCGATGATACGTTTGGCCAGCGTGAGGCCCAGCCCCCATCCTCGGCTCTTGGTGGTGAATCCGGGGCTGAAGATATGCTTCTGATTGGCCTTTGAGATCCCCTTGCCTGTGTCGGTGATGTCGACAGTGGCACGCCCCTTATCTGCATAGAGTGTCACGGTGATGGATCCCTTTCCCTCCATAGCGTCGACGGCATTTTTGATAAGGTTCTCCATGACCCACTCTGTGAGCGGAGCGGAGAGCATCACAGGGAGCGGGACGGCAGAGGGGTTGACCGTGAGGCTGATGCGGCTTGATATGCGGGTTGCCATATATGCTGCTGCTCCGGCAGCCACATCTCCGAGGTCGGCCGCCTCCATTGAGGGCCGTGAGCCGATTTTGGAGAATCTGGACGCGATGGTCGAGAGGCGCTTCACGTCCTTGTTCATCTCGGCTACCGTCTCCGAGTCCACTCCGAGGTCGGGGAGGAGTTCCATCCACGCCATCAGCGAGGATATAGGGGTGCCGAGCTGATGAGCGGTCTCCTTCGACAGGCCAACCCACACCTTGTTCTGCTCGGCCCGTTTGGTCGAAGAGACGGCATAATAGACTATCAGCACGAAGGCGAGAAGCACCAGCACTAGAACATATGGATAGTAGCTGAGCGCGCGCAGCAGGTTGGAATCCTCATAGTAGAGATATTGCTTTTCGCTCTCACCCATATCTATCTCAATTACATTGGGGCCTTGGCGCAGTTTGTCATACTTCTTCTCGAGAAATCGCTGATTGGCCTCGGAGATGAAAAACGGCGACATCGAGTCGATCGCCTCAGGTAGCCTGAAGTTGCGGTGCATCAGGATGGTGCCTGTGCTGTCAGTGAGCAGCACGGGGATACTGCTGTTGCCCTCGATGATGGAGAGCAGGAAGTCGATGGTGCCTGATTCGTCAGCCGGCCCCTCGGTGTTGACATTGACTATCTCGCGTGTGGCATCGGCCCATATCTGCATTCGGGCCCTCTCCTGCGACGAGAGGTCCTTGACCAGCGAGTCGGAGTAGACCAGAAAGATACCGACAACGGCGACCGACACCACCAGAAAACCGATGATGCCGTATCGCCGTATGTCGTAGATGGAACGGGCCACTTGTCAGTGCTTGTCGTCGGGGGCGAGAGCACATCCCAGACAATGCTCCGATATCTGGGTGAAGAAATCGTTGCCCTTGTCGTCAACGAGGATAAAGGCGGGGAAGTCCT
>CAZAWC010000079.1:0-11914 GCA_964488595.1 uncultured Staphylococcus sp.
CCGGGATGGGCAAGGTGACGGTGGACGGCCAGTCCCGGGGGAGAGAGGCGGAGCGGGGCTTGCGCCCGGGGGGATCAGGGGCGGGGGTGGGGTTTGAGCTCGAGGAGGTAGACGGTGAGGAGGTAGATGGCGAGGAGGGGGGTGCGCAGGAGCATGGTGGTCCATTCGCCGGTGGTGTGGATGGCGCTCCCGATGAGCCAGAGGCCTATGCCGGCGAGGAAGTAGAGGGCGATGCGCCCTATGGGGTAGCCGACGGGATAGAATCTGTCGCCGGCTATCCAGCTGGTGACCATCATGGCTCCGTAGCAGCAGACCATGGCCCACGCACAGCCCATGTAGCCGAGCGAGGGGACGAGGGCTATGTTGAGCCCGACGGTGACGGCGAGGCCGCCGATGGTGAGCCACATGCCCCATGCGGTGCGGTCGGTGAGTTTGTACCAGAGGGAGAGGTTGAAGTAGACGCCGAAGAATACCTCGCCGATCATCACTACGGGCACTACGCGCAGGCCGCTCTGATACTCGGTGGCGATGATGTGGCGCAGGAGGTCGAGATAGAACATCACGCCGAGGAATATGAACATGGCGAAGATGACAAACCACTTCATGGCGTCGCGATAGCTCTGGAGCTTGTCGGCTCCCTGCTCCTTGCCGCGTGCGAAGATGAAGGGCTCGTAGGCGAAGCGGAATGCCTGTATGAACATCACCAGCACGAGGGCTATCTTGGAGTTGGCGTTGTAGATGCCCACCTGTGTCATGGCTGTGGCGGGGTCGGTGTAGAGGTAGGGGAGGAGGAGTGTGCCGAGGGTCTGGTTGAGGATGCCGGCTATGCCGAGCACGAGCAGGGGGGCTGAGTAGGTGATCATCTCGCGCCAGAGGGGGGTGTTGAAGTCCCATCTGAAGCCGCGCAGCTCGGGGAGGAGGAGCACCATGTTGAGGGCTGAGGTGATGAGGTTGGAGAGGAATATGTAGCCGATGCCGAAGTCGGGGTCGTAGAACCATGCTATCCATCCGGGGGCCTTGATCCAGAGCAGGGGGCAGAGGCAGATGAAGAAGAGGTTGAGGGCGATGTTGAGGGCGATGTTGACGAGCTTGAGGGTGGCGAAGCGCACGGGTCGCTTGCTGTAGCGCAGATAGCTGAAGGGGAGGGCTGTGAAGGCGTCGAGACCCACGGCTATTATCATCATGGCGGCATATGAGGGGTGGGCCGGACAGTGGAGCAGCCGGGCCACGGGGCCAAGACAGGCAAGGGCGGTGATGATGAAGATGCCTGAGCTTGTGGCGAGCGATATGAGGCCGGTGGAGTAGACCTGCAGGGGGTTGTCATAGCGCTCGTGGTTGGCAAAGCGGAAGAAGCCTGTCTCCATGCCGTAGGTGAGGATGATCATGGCCAAAGCCACGGCGGCGTAGATGTAGGTGACCTCGCCATATTCGCTCTCGGCGAAGGCGCGGGTGTAGATGGGCACGAGGCCCCAGTTGAGAAAACGCCCTATCATGGAGCTGAGTCCATAGACGGCGGTGTCCTTGACAAGATTTCTGATGCCTGCCATGGTGATGTGGAGTGGTTAGGAGTGTGGGGTGGAGGATGGTGGGGGGATCACTGGTCGAAGAGCGATCCTTCGGCACGGGGGAGGCTGATGCGGAGGTGGGAGTAGGCGAGGGGGGTCACCTCGCGTCCGCGCGGGGTGCGCTTGAGGAAGCCCTCCATGATGAGAAACGGCTCGTAGACCTCCTCGATGGTGTCCTGCTCCTCGCCTATGGCTGTGGCGATGGTGGAGAGGCCCACGGGGCCTCCGCCAAACTTGTGGATCATGGTGAGGAGGAGCTTGTGGTCCATCTCGTCGAGGCCGTAGCGGTCGATGTTGAGGGCCTCGAGGGCATAGCGGGCTATCTCGGGGTCGATGTCGCCCGAGCCTTTGACCTGAGCGAAGTCGCGCACGCGGCGCAGCAGCGAGTTGGCTATACGTGGAGTGCCGCGCGAGCGCAGGGCTATCTCGTGGGCGGCCTCGGGGGTGATGCGCACGCCGAGGAGGGTCGCCGAGCGGGCTATGATGCGCTCGAGGGTGTCGTGGACATAATACTCGAGGTGGCAGTTGATGCCGAAGCGGGCGCGCATGGGGGCCGTGAGCATGCCCGAGCGTGTGGTGGCGCCGACGAGGGTGAAGGGGGAGAGGGACAGCTGGACGGAGCGTGCGCCGGGGCCCTTGTCGATCATGATGTCGATGCGATAGTCTTCCATGGCCGAGTAGAGGTATTCCTCGACCACGCGGCTGAGGCGGTGGATCTCGTCGATGAAGAGGACGTCGTTCTCCTCGAGCGACGTCAGGATGCCGGCCAGATCGCCGGGCTTGTCGAGGACGGGGCCGGAGGTGACCTTGAAGTTGACCCCCAGCTCGTTGGCTATGATGCCCGCGAGTGTGGTCTTGCCCAGACCCGGAGGGCCGAAGAGGAGCAGGTGGTCGAGCGACTCGCCGCGCATCTTGGCGGCCTTGACAAAGACCTTGAGATTCTCGACGATTTTCTCCTGACCGTTGAAGGCCTCGAAGTAGGAGGGGCGCAGAGCCCGCTCGAACTCGCGGTCGCCCGAGGCGCGGTTGTGTATGTCAAATTCGTTTTCTTCCATGCAGATGTGATTCGAGCTACAAATTTAGTCAAAAAATCGCCAACCTCACAATCCGTGTGAGCGTTATAACAGATAAAAACCGGTTAACAATGAGATTATGAAGAAGAAGATCATCATCATGGGAGCCACGTCGGGCATCGGGTTTGCGGTGGCCGAGAGGCTTGCCGCCAAGGGGTGGCATGTGGGTGTGGCGGGTCGCAACGACGATGTGTTGCGGCTGCTGGCGGGACAGTATCCCGACAATGTGGTGTGGCACCATATAGACGTGACCCGTCCGGAGGCTCCGGCGAGCCTGCGCAAGCTGGTGGACAAGCTCGGGGGGATGGATGTCTACTTTCATGTGGCCGGGACGGGCTATGCCAATCCCGGGCTCGACCCTGCGCTCGACACGGCCACGGTGAGGACCAACGTGACGGGATTCACGCAGATGATCGACGAGGCCTACCGATACTTCCGCGACGAGCGCAACGGCGTGGGGCGCATCGCGGCCGTGACGTCGGTGGCCGGCACCAAGGGGATCGGCGTCATGGCCTCATACTCGGCCACGAAGGCGTTTCAGCAGAGCTATCTGACGGCGCTCGACCAGCTGGCGCGCGCCTCGGGGCTGAAGATACGCTTCACGGACATACGGCCTGGATTCGTGATGACGCCGCTGCTCGACCCCGGACGCCGCTATCCGCTGGCCATGACGCTCCCCTATGTGACGCCGCGCATAGTGCGCGCGTTGCGCCACGGGCGGCGCGTCAGTGTCATAGACTGGCGGTGGGCCATAGTCACGGCGCTGTGGAGGCTGATCCCTGACAGGGTGTGGGTGAGGATGCCGATAAGCGTGCCGGGGCTCAAAACCTGTAACTTGCTCCCACCAGCGCATTGATCCCCTGCACGGGGCGGGGTCCTATCTCCATCCATTTGCTCGAGAGCAGGTTCTGACCCGTGACAAAGAGGGTGAGGGTGCGTGTGCACCTGAGCGAGGCGCCGAGGCTGAGATTGGCCTCGGTGCCGAGGCCGACGCGTGTGGAGGGGTAGACGAGCACGCCGGGCAGGGGCACGTCGGGCACGGGGGCGTAGGCATACATGGCTCTGCCCGAGCGGAGCTCGAAGCCGGCATTGACGGTGACGTGGCGCAGGGGGCGCACACGCACCGAGGCCTCGACCACATTGCGGGCGCGGTCGCGCCACTGATAGAAGGCTTTGTCCTCGCCCGAGGGGGCTGTGGTCCAGCTCACCTTGGCGCTGAGGGTGTGGCCGTTGTCATAGCCGAGGGCTATGCCGAAACGGTGGCCCTTGACGTCAAGGCTCCTGAAGAGGGCGCCGCCCGGGGGCATAAAGCTCCAGTCGACGGGCATGAGCCAGTCGTCGGCGCGGGCATATCCGGCGGTCACCTCGAGGGTGGTGTTGAGGAAGGGGCCGAACGTGAGCTTGCCCTCGAGGTCGTAGGGCACGTTGGAGTGTCCGTAGGCCACGGTGGGATTGAGCCAGCGGGTGACGCCGCCGTAGAGCTCGGAGAGGGGGTTGAGCGTGCTGCCGCCCCCGGCCTTGAGCTCGATGCCGAATATCTGTGTGGGTGTCCATGCGAGGCTCACGTCGGGGCTGAAGATGAAGTCGGTGCCCGAGGTGAAGGCCATGCCCACCTCTGCGCCGAGGGTGACGGTGACGGAGCCCGTGCGCCCCACCCAGCGGGGATTGAGGCGGAGCAGCCCGTCGGTGTCGCCTCCGCGCGGGGTCATGGAGTAGAATGTATAGGGGGGATGGACGGTGTTGTGAGTGGCGCTGTTGAGCAGGTCGAGGCCGAGGCGCAGGCTGAAGTCAGAGTTCTGACCCGAGGCTATGGAGGCCTCGCCGCCGAGGCGGAAGAGGGTCTGATGCAAGGGGTCGGGGATCTCGGGGGCGGTCAGGCCCGCGGGGATGAGGTATTCGTCCCAGCGCAGGTGGCTGAATCCGAGGCGTTCCACACGCAGCGAGGCATTGTAGTCGAGGGCGTTGGCACGCGAGGCATAGGCCAGATCGAGCGCGCCGATATTGACCGTGCGGCTCATGCGGGCGATGGACGGCTGCTGCCACATGTCGGCGCGGCCCCATGTGTAGCTGAGACCGGCGTCGAGGGTGCCGCGGGTGCCGACGGCCTGGCGGAGGTCGGCGCCGAGCGAGAGCTGATGGTCGTGCCACATGGCCCTGCGTGTGGATATGTAGCGGCCACGGCGGTAGGCCGAGCCGTCATACTGTCCCCAAGCCGAGAGGCGGGTGCGGTCATTGTCCACAAATCTGTATCCGGCCGAGACGTCGGCGTTGAAATAGACGGGAAACAGGCCGGCCACCACATATCCGCGGCTGTCGGGGTCGGCGTCGGGGTCGGTCCATGCCGCCGGGGCGAGGGTGGAGATGACGTTGGGCACGGGGGCCTGCACCACGCGGTCGCTGTAGGGCAGAGGGGTGTCGGAGATGGCTGGGAGGGTGACGGTGGGGAGCAGGGAGATGCGTGTGGCGTCGTGGCGCGTGGGGGTGCTCTTCTGCTCCACCTCTATATCCTTGTGGAGCACGGGGGCCTGTGTCTGGGCGACGGCAGCCACGGGCAGCAGAGGCAGCAGGAGGGTGAGTATGTTGATTCGCATTGTGGGGTGTGGGGTCAAGTCGATGGGGGATGAGGGGGGATTACTTCTTGATACGTGCGTCGATCATCTCGAAGATGTCGGCCTCAGAGCCGGGATAGTTGGAACGGAGCGATTTGAGATACTCGTCGGCCTCGAACGTATTGCCCTCGGCGCGGAGCAGGTCGCTGTAGAGGATGAAGCCGCGGGCGAGCCAGTAGGCCTGAGGGGTGTCGGAGGATATGAGGGCCTCGGTGACGCGGCGTGCGTCGGCCCGGCGGCCGCTGTCGAGCAGGGCCTGTCCGTGATAGTAGGCGCTCTTGGCTCCGTAGGGGTCGCGCAGGTCGCGCTCGAGCAGCTCCCAGTCGGCATAAGCCTCGTCGCGGTGGCCCAGATTGTTGTTGGCCATGGCGCGCATGAATCTCACCTCGGGGAGCTGAGCCTGTCCGGCTGTGGTGCTGGTGGAGAGGAGCTTGTCGGCGGTGCTGACCACCGTGGCGTCGCGCCCCATGTCGGCGGCGGTGCGCATCATGCCGAGGCGCGCCTCGTGGAGCATGGATGCGCCCGAGGCCTTCTCCTCGAGGCGTGAGTAGGATTCGAAGGCTATCTCCGTCTTGCCGGTCTCGGCCTCGGAGGCTGCCTTGATGAGCAGGGCCTCCTCGGCCATCTCGGCGTCGGGGTAGCCGAGCAGCAGCTGCGAGGCGTATTCATGAGCCTTGCGCGACTCGCCGGCCTCCCATGCCGCCTCGGCCAGATAGTAGAGGGCCTGTGGCCGCGAGGCGCCCTGCGGATAGTCGGTGACATATGTGGCCAGCGCTGAGGTGTCGCCCGAGGTGTGATAGATATTCTCGGCGGCCTGATAGGCGGCCAGCTCGAGCTCGCCGGGCTCGTAGACGGGAGCACCGGGCACCGAGGCGATGAAGCCGGCAAACTCGCTGAGGCGCCCGTCGGCGGCATAGAGCTGCTTGAGGTCGTCGGCGGCGATGCGGGCCTCGGCCGAGGTGGGATACATGGTGATGACCTTCTTGTATGTGTCGATGCCCTTGGCGCGCTCGCCGGTGTTGATGTAGGTGATGGCCAGCTGCAGATAGCCGTTGCGTCCGGGGGCCGACGAGGGATAGCTCCTCACCAGCTCGGCATAGGTCCGGATGGCCTCCTGTGTCTGTCCGAGGGCGCTCTGACACTCGGCCTTGTCGAGCATGGCCTGAGCCACGAGGCCCGACGAGGGGAAGTCGGTCATGAGCTTGTCGAGGGTGGCTATCTTGCCTTTGTAGTCCTTGAGCATCCCTTTCATGACGGCTGTCTCGAAGAGGGGATAGTCGCCCTTGGCGGGGTCGAGGTCGTAGGCGCGGGTATAGTCGGCGAGGGCTGCGCTGTAGTCTCCCTCATAGCTGCGGCAGTCGCCCAGACGGTTGTAGAGGTCGGGCAGCAGGGTGGCGCGCTGATTGGTGCCGAGCTTGGAGGCAGCCTCGGCGGCGCGGCTGAAGTCGGTGGCGGCGTCGGCAAACCGCTCCTGAGCGAAGCGCGTGTATCCGAGGCCGTAGCGGGCCAGCACCATATTCTCGCCCGTGGGAGCGGGCTTGGAGTCCAGATAGTCGAGATAGCTGCGGGCGGCCGCGTCATAGTCGCCGCGCGTGTATAGCGCATCGCCCAGCCACAGCAGACACTGTGAGGCCACCGAGGGGTCGGCCCCGTCGGTCACGGCGCGGGCCTCGCGCAGCTTGGCGATGGCGTCGGCGGTGTTGCCGGCGGCATAGGCCCGGGTGCCGAGCACGAACAGGGCCCTCTGGCGGGCGCGGTTCATGGCGGTGGTGGGGTGCTTGACCTTGCGGATGGCCGCGAGGGCGCTTTCATAGTCGCCGGCGGTCATGTAACCGTCCACTATATAACGCTCCACCTCGGGGGCGTAGGCTGATGAGGGATATTCCTTGAGAAATGTCTCGAGCATGGCCACCGAATTGCCAAACGGCACCCGGCCTCCGTCCATGCGGGCCACGGCATAGTTGTAGAAGGCCTCCTCGCGCACCTTGGGGTCGTAGTCCATGCGGTAGGCTTTCTCGAATGCCATGAGGGCCGAGGTGGCGTCGCCGCGCTTCATGTAGGCCTGTCCGAGATAGAGCCATGCGCTCTGTCCCATGGCCGAGGCCGAGGATGTGGCCTGCTGGAGCAGCTTGACGGCGGCGTCGGTGTTGCCACGGTCATACTCGTCGGTGCCGAGGATATAGTAGGCCGATGCCTGTGGCGACGAGGCCTCGGCGCAGTATTTCCACAGATAGGGGACGGCCTCTGCGCGCTGGCCCAGATTGTAGAGCGACTCGCCGGCCAGGCGGTTGCACTCGGGGGCAAACTCCTTGACGGCCCCGCGCTGCAGCAGGGTGCGTGCGGCCTCGAGGCTGGCGCGGTAGTTGCCCTGAGCGAACTCTATCTGGGCCACATAGTAGGGGGCCGCGTTGCCGGGAGCCTCGGAGGTGTCGGTGGCGCGGAAGTATTGCAGGGCCGTGGTGTAGTCCTTGCGTTCGTATGCGAGGTATCCGAGATAGAACTGTGCCGTGTCGCGCCACCGGGGCTTGCTGAGGAGGGTGCGGAAGCATGATGCGGCCGCCTCGGGCTCGCCGAGCAGCATGTAGGCATATCCCTGGCGGAAGCTGACGGCATCGGCCCTCGCCGGGGTGAGGGTCATGGGGTCGACACTCTCGTAGCGGCGCAGGGCGTCGGCATAGTCGCCGCGCTCCCACATGTAGTCGCCTGTCAGCGACATCACATCCGAGCGGCGGGTGGAGACGGGATATTCCTTGAGGAATCTCTCGAGCAGGGGGAGGGCCTCGTCGTCGCCGGCGCGCAGGGTGGCGAGCGCCATATAGTAGAGCGCCTCCTCACGCTGCGCGGGGGTGGCGTGGAGGGCGTGGAGGCGTGCCAGCTGGTCGATACATCCGGCATAGTTGCGGTCGGCCTCGAGCATGGCTATGCCGCGGTCGAGATAACCCTGTGCGTCGGTGTCGTTGATCTGTGCGGTGGCCTGAACGCCCGCCGCGCCCAGCAGGGCGGTGAGTAGTAGCAGAGGTTTCATAATTGCAAAATTACACCTTTTTTTAATCAAAATCGCCCGGTCGGTTGTTAAAAAGTTATCAATCACTTTCAACAATTTGTAGAGACATGAGAAAAACAGGGTTTATCACTATGCTGCTGCTCCTTTGCGCTGCGCTCACCGCAGGTGCGTCCGCACGTCCGCGGGTGGGTCTGGTGCTGAGCGGCGGCGGGGCCAAAGGGATAGCGCACATAGGTGTGATTCAGGCGTTTGAGGAGAACGATATCCCCATCGACTATATCACCGGCACATCCATGGGTGCCATCGTGGGCAGCCTCTATGCGTCGGGATTCACGCCCGCCGAGATGATAGAGCTGATAGCGTCGCCGGGGTTTGCCGACTGGTCGACCGGCAAGATCAATCCCGACTATGTGTACTACTTCCTGCAGCAGCCGGTGACCCCGGCGTTTGTCAATCTCAACATCGGGCGCGACTCCACCAAGGTGACCTCCGTGCTGCCCATGAGCCTGATCAATCCCATCCCGATGAACATGGCTTTTCCGGAGATCTATTCGCGCTACACGGCCCAGTGCCGGGGCGACTTTGACAAGCTGTTCGTGCCGTTCCGCTGTGTGACCTCCGACGTCTATGCCAAGCACAAGGTGGTGCTCTCCAAGGGGTCGCTGGCCGACGCCGTGCGCATGTCCATGTCGTTTCCCATGATCTTCGAGCCGATAGAGCTCGACGGGGTGCCGATGTATGACGGAGGTATCTATGACAACTATCCGGTGGATGTGATGATGGAGACCTTTGACCCGGATGTGGTGATAGGGGTCAACGTGGGGTCGAAGAGCGCCGCCCCCGACTCGCGCAACCCCATGGGGCAGCTCGAGGATATGATAATGCAGCCCGACAATTATCCATTCCCCTATGACAAGGGGGTCAATATACGCATCGACGTGGATCAGTTCTCGCTGCTCGACTTCGGCAAGTATCAGGAGATCTATGATATAGGCTACCGGCGAGGCCTCGAGATGGTGGACTCGGTCAAGCTCAGGACCGGTGTGGGCGTGGCGATGCAGGATGTGGCCGCGAGGCGCGCGGAGTTCAAGACCCGCACCCCCGAGGTGGTGATATCCAAGGTGGAGGTGACCGGTGGCACTCCGGGCGAGAATGAGTATATCTCGCAGCTTTTCGCCCCGCGGCGGGGGGAGAAGACGCTGACGTTTGACGAGGCGCGCGATGCCTACTATCGCGCCGTGAGCTCGGGACGCCTGCAGAATCTGGTGCCCACGCCGGTGCTCAACCCCGACGGCACGTTCACGCTCAAGTATCGTGCCGTGGTCAAGGAGGACTTCTCCGTGGGCGTGGGTGGCTATATATCGTCGTCCACGTCGAGCATGCTCTTCTTCCACGGCGGTTATAATCCACTGCGATTCAAGGGGCTGGAGGCCAATGCCGACTTCTGGCTGGGGCAGAGCTATCTCGGGGCGCAGGCCACGGGGACGTTCTACTATAACACAGCGCGCCCCACGGCCCTCTCGCTCAGGTTTGTGGCCACAAAGCGGCGCTATAACGAGACGGAGCGGCTGTTCTATCAGTTTTCGGCTCCCGACTTCATACAGCGCTCCGAGCTGTTTGGGCAGCTGGCGTTCACCATCGGCCCCACGCTGCGTTCGCGCATCGACATAGGGACAGGCTATGGACACCTGACCGACCGCTATGTGGCTGACATCACTGACGGCGAGGGCCCGGCCGACAAAGACCGCACGGTGTTTAACCTCGGCCAGATCTTCGCCCGCTGGGAGGCCAATACGCTCGACAACCGCTATGCACCCACCTCGGGTGCCCGCTACATGGCCTCGGCCATGGGGGTGGCGGGACGCTATCACCTCTATCAGGCCGGGGGCGCCCCGGAGCTCACCGACCACACGCTGTGGGGGCAGCTCGACCTCTTGGCCCTGCGCTACTTCCCGGTGGGGCGGCGGTTTGCTCTTGGCACCGAGGCGCGGGCCATGCTCTCCACGCGCCGTCTGCTCCCCACCTATCAGGCGTCGATCGTGGCGGCCGAGGCTTCGCACCCCACACCCTCGACCTATAATGTGTTCAATCAGGCACTGAGGGCCAACTCGTTCGTGTCCGTCGACCTGCAGCCGGTGTGGAAGGTGAGCTCGACATTCCAGCTGCGCGGCGATATGCACGGATTCCTGCCGCTGCGCAAGATCAAGCCGGGCCCCGACGGGGTGAGCGCCCGCTACGGGCGGTGGCTGTCAGACCCAGAGTTTTTCGGCGAGCTGCGCGCCCAGCTCAATCTGCCGTTCGGCACCATCAGCGCCTATGGCAACTATGCCACCGGGGGGACGGGCTGGAACTGCGGCATCTCGATAGGCACGTTTATCCTCGCCTCACGATTCCTCGAGTGATGGCGCGCGGGGGCTCGGGTCAGACCTTGAGCTCCTCCACGCCGGCCAGCGCGTTGAACTTGCGGGCCAGTATGTAGAGATAGTCGCTCAGACGGTTGACGTAGGCCGTCACCGCAGGGTCTACACTCTCCTCTGCGGCAAGCGCCAGCACCGACCGCTCGGCACGTCGGCACACCGTGCGCGCTATGTGGGCCGCGGCGGCGGCCACCGTGCCGCCGGGGAGTATGAACCACCGCTGCTCGGGCGTCGAGGCGTCGAGCATGTCGATAGCCTCCTCGAGGGCGGCTGTGCGCTCGCCGAGCCCCTCGCAGCAGGGGGCGGCGGGGTTGGCCAGATAACCCCCTATCTCGAACATCACCCTCTCTATCCCCTCGAGGCGGGCGGCTTCATCGCCGGCGCCGGGAGTGGAGGCCGCGAGGGCCTCCACCATGCCGAGGTGGGAGTTGAGTTCGTCGATGTCGCCATAGGCGTTGACCCTCAGGGAGTGTTTGGCTATTCGTTTGCCGCCGACGAGGGCGGTGGTGCCCGCATCGCCGGTGCGGGTGTAGAGCATACTTTTCTTCATAATCGGCAAAATTAGCGGAAAATTCGTATCTTTGCAACAGTAACTCCAAAACCAACCGACAGATGTTTTCAGGAATAGTAGAAGAGGCCGGACGTGTGGCCGGTGTCACCCGCCGCGACGGCAATGTGGACCTCAGGGTCAAGTGTAGCTTCACCGATCAACTGCGCATAGACCAGAGCGTGGCCCACAACGGTGTGTGTCTCACCGTGGTGGCCCTTCACCCCGACGGCACATATACCGTCACCGCCATTCAGGAGACACTCGACCGCAGCAATCTCGGGCTGCTCGCCGAGGGTGACGAGGTCAACCTCGAGCGCTCGATGATGATGAACGGCCGTCTGGACGGCCACATCGTGCAGGGCCACGTGGACACCACGGCCGTGTGCACCGACATCGAGGAGGTGGAGGGGAGCCGCTACTACAGATTTGAGTATGAGGTGTCGCCCGAGATGGTGCGCAAGGGGTATATGACTGTCGAGAAGGGGTCTGTCACCGTCAACGGCGTGAGTCTCACGGTGTGCGACTCGGAGGCGCGCTCGTTTCGCGTGGCCATCATCCCCTATACGTTCGAGCACACCAACTTCAAGGCTATCCGTCCCGGCACCCGCGTAAATATCGAATTTGACATCATAGGCAAGTATCTGGCCCGCCTCACCGAGCTCACCGGCGCATAATCTCCCGTGTCCGGACTTATGG
>CAZAWC010000080.1:0-11818 GCA_964488595.1 uncultured Staphylococcus sp.
CTGGCCATCCTCCTCGCCTCGCTGATGATTTTCGGCAATCTGGGCGAGAACTTCGAGCTCACCGCCATGAAGGCCTCGGGCATATCTCTGCTCCGCACCATGGCTCCGCTCATCGTGCTCATGGTGATGATAGCCGTGGGGGCGTTTTTCTTTCAGAACAATCTCCTCCCCATTGCCCAGACCAAGATGTGGACACTCCTCTATTCGGTGCGTCAGAAGTCGCCCGAGCTGGAGATTCCCGAGGGGGTGTTCTACGATCAGATACCGGGCTACAACCTGTTTGTCGAGTCGAAAAACCGCGACACCGGAGTGCTCTACGACATGATGATCTATGACGTGTCGCGCGGGTTCGAGAACTCGTCGATCATCCTTGCCGACTCGGGCAAGATGTCCATCACCCCGGACAAGACACGCCTTTTCCTGCAGCTGTGGAGCGGAGAGTCGTTTGAAAACCTCAAGGATGCCGCCACGGCCATGAAGAATGTGCCCTATCGTCGCGAATCATTCACTACCAAGGAGATAATGGTGAAGTTTGACGCTAATTTCAACCGCATGGACGAGCAGGGGATGCGTTCGCAATATGTGGGCAAGAATATGGCCGAGCTTCAGGCCACCATCGACTCGATAGGGGCCATAGCCGACTCAACGGCGCGCTCCTATGGCACCGCTCTGCGCACACAGCGCATGCTCAACACGGAGACTTATGTGGCCGCGGGCAAACCCGTGGCCCACGGTAAGCCGTCGGCCATGGTGCTACATCCCGATGTGGGGATGGACAGAGAGGTAAATGTCGACTCGCTGTTTCGCGGCGTGTCGTCGGGCACCGAACTGTCACACCTCAACCACGCGCTGGCCAAGGCCGAGAGGGTCAAGCAGGAATATGAGTTCAAATCCATCCAGATGGCCGACGATCTCAAGACCGTGCGCCGCCATGCCATAGAGCTGCAGAAGAAGTTTACGCTGTCGTTCGCCTGCATCATATTCTTCTTCATCGGCGCGCCGCTCGGTGCCATCATCCGCAAGGGTGGACTGGGCACTCCGCTGGTCATCTCCGTGTTCCTGTTCATATTCTACTATATCATCGACAATATGGGCTACAAGATGGCCCGCGACGGCAAGGTGCCCGTGTGGCAGGGCATGTGGCTCAGTGCCGCAGTGCTGCTCCCACTCGGCATATTCTTCACCTACAAGGCTGTCAACGACTCGGCCGTCTTCAACAAGGATGCCTATCTCAACTTCTTCCGCCGCTTCTTCGGCGTCAGCGAGACGCGCAATGTGGTGATGAAGGAGGTGATCATCGAGGATGTGCGTCCACGCATCGCCATGGAGCGTCTGGCGGCGCTGCAGGGTGAGGTGGCTGCCTATCTGCAGGCCAACCCCGCGGCGCAGTCCTACACGCGCTACTGGCTGCACGGCTTTGACCGCGTGTCGCTCCACGCCCTGCGCGACGATATGGAGCAGCTCATTGACCGCCTCTCCAACTCGCGCTCCAAGATGGTGATCAACACCCTCATGGACTTTCCGGTGATACGGTCGCTGTGGGTGTTCCGTCCCGGCATCACGCCCGCCGTGGGATGGGCCGGGATGATATGTTTCCCCATCGGTGTGCCGCTGTGGCTCTACGGGCGGTTTGCCCAACGCAGGCTGCTGGCCGAGCTCACCACCGTCAGCTCCGTAGCCGCCCGTCTCACTGACATCATTGACTCTGAACTCAAAACCTCTGCTCAAAATGGATAATAAGGATAATACAAATAATATAAAGCTCGACTCTATAGCTGATGCCATCGAGGACTTCCGTCAAGGCAAATTCGTGGTGGTGGTCGACGATGAGGACCGCGAGAACGAGGGCGATCTCATAATCGCAGCCGAGAAGGTGACCCCCGACCATGTCAACTTCATGATAACCAATGCCCGCGGCGAGCTGTGCGCTCCGCTCACCATCTCCGAGTGCGAACGCCTCGGGCTGGGACATCAGGTGGAGGAGAACACCTCGATGCTCGGCACACCGTTCACCGTCACCGTCGACCTGCTCCCCGGGTGCACCACAGGCGTGTCGGCCCACGACCGCGCGGCCACCATCAATGCCCTCGCCGACCCCACACGCAGTCCCTCAGACTTCGGCCGTCCCGGTCATGTGCATCCCCTCTATGCTCAGGACGCCGGCGTGCTGCGCCGTGCCGGCCACACCGAGGCCGCCATCGACCTCGCACGTCTGGCCGGCCTCAATCCGGCGGCCGCCCTCATCGAGATCCTCAACCCCGACGGCACTATGGCCCGCCTGCCTCAGCTCCGTGCCAAGGCTGACGAGTGGGGCCTGAGGCTCATCTCCATCCGCGACCTCATAGCCTATCGTCTGGCCACCGAGAGCCTCGTGGAGGAGGGGGTGGAGGTGGATATGCCCACCGCCTACGGACACTTCCGCCTCATACCTTTCAGGCAGAAGAGCAACGGCCTCGAGCACATCGCCCTCATCAAGGGCGACATATCGACTGATGAGCCTGTGCTGGTGAGGGTCCACTCCTCGTGTGCCACGGGCGACATCTTCGCCTCCAAGCGTTGCGACTGCGGCGAGCAGCTCCACAAGGCCATGGAGATGATCGAGCGCGAAGGACGCGGGGTCATCCTCTACCTCAATCAGGAGGGGCGCGGGATAGGGCTGATGGAGAAGATCAAGGCCTACAAACTTCAGGAGGAGGGTCTTGACACGGTCGATGCCAACCTGCACCTCGGTCACAAGGCTGACGAACGCGATTATGGCGTAGGCGCTCAGATACTGCGCAAACTCGGCGTGGAGAAGATGCGGCTCATGACCAACAATCCCGTCAAGCGCCGCGGCCTCGAGGGATTCGGTCTCGAGGTGGTGGAGAATGTGCCTATCGAGGTGGCCACCAACCCCTACAACCGCCGCTATATGCTCACCAAGCAGGAGCGCATGGGTCATCAGCTCCACATGAAGCAGGGCCTCTGACCCTGAGTCGTGTGCCACATTGTCGCCGGCAGCTTGGCAACAATAAGCCTCCCTCGGGTGTTGTATAGTTAAAAAAATCACTCATCAACTATTTTTTTAACTATGCTTCTCACGGACATCATACCTTCGCACACGCTCGCGCAGTGGCTGTTGGGCCATATCACAAAGCTACTGTCGGTGGTGGGCCTGTCGTCCAATCAGACGGTCATCGAGATAACCTACGTCGCCATAATCTTTGCCGTGGCGGTATTCATCGGCTGGATTCTCTCCAACCTGATCCGCATAGGCGTGCGCAAATTCGTCATGGTGCGCAATCCCCGTCTTGCCGGCGCACTCGTGGAGGGGAAGGTGCTGACAAGGTGCAGCCACATCATCCCGCCGCTCTTTGTCCTCGCCCTGCTCCCGTTTGCCCTTACCGGCTCATCGCTGCTCAACACCGTGCTGCTGCGCGGAGTGCTCGTCTACACCTCTATCGTGATCTGTATAGCCATCTGCTCGCTGTGCAGCTTCTTCTGGGGGAGGTTTGAGGAGACGCGCAACACCCGCAATCTCCCCATCCGCGGTATTCTCGACACTATCCTCGGCATCATATGGGTGATCACCGTGATAATCTGTGTGGCCATCATCGTCGACAAGTCGCCCGCAGTGCTTCTCGGAGGCCTCGGTGCCTTTGCCGCCGTGCTGATGCTGGTGTTCAAGGACAGCATCCTCGGTCTGGTGGCAGGTCTTCAGCTCTCGCAGAACGACATGCTCCATGTAGGCGACTGGATCGTGGTCCCCTCGACCATAGCCAACGGCATAGTCATCGACGCATCGCTCACCACCATCAAGGTGCAGAACTGGGATAACACCATCGTCACCATTCCTCCCTACACCCTTGTCTCGGGATCGTTCCAGAACTGGCGGGGCATGAGCGAGAGTGGCGTCCGTCAGATAGCGCGCGACATCACATTCGATATCTACAGCATCACCACGCTCGACACCGCCACGCTCGACGCCGTGCTTGCCAAATATCCCTCGGTCAAGCCATATGTGGACAAGCTCGAAGGGGCGGGCCATATTCTTCCCGACCCCGGGCTGGCTACTGTCAACGGCACCCTCGCCACCAATATGGGCCTTTTCAGAGCCTACATGTGTCAGTGGCTGCTTGACAATCCCAACATCTCCAACAAGAATCAGATCCTCGTGCGCCTGATGCAACCCACCGGCAACGGTGTGCCCCTGCAGATATGGTGTTTCACATCCACCAACCAGTGGACGGCCTACGAGGCCATACAGAGTGCCGTGTTCGAGCACATCATGGCTGTGGCACCCGACTTCGGGCTGCGCATCTTCAACGAGACCTCGGGGGCCGATGTCCTCACCATCGACACCGCCGCACACCCTCAGCTCAACAAGGCCGAGACTCCGGCACCTGCCCCTGCCCCCGGCTCGCAACCTGTCAAGAGCTGAGTGGAATGAAGAAACAGAAAGTGGCCACCGGGCCACTTTTTCTGTTTAAGAGGCGCACAGGGATGAAAAATCCGATTTTTTCGCTATCTTTGCGAGAAATAATCACGCTGATGAAGAATCTCATTACCCGTTCCATATCGGGCGCGGTCTATGTGGCCCTGATATGCGCAGCCGTCCTGTGTGGAGGATGGTGGTTTATTGCCCTGTTTTCAATATTCGGTATTCTGGCCCTGCGCGAGTTCTATGGCCTGAGTAACGCTTCGGCCGGAGGTGAGAACCGGGTGACGCTCATCGTCGACATCATCGGCGGCCTCATCCTGACAGCCGGTCTGGGATGCGTCAACATCGCGGGGCTTCTTCCTGAGGTCTCCGCCTGTATGACAGGCGTGATTGTGGCGACTCTCTATCTGATATATCTCGTGGCGCGTGCCGTGTGTCAGATCTACACCCGCGAGGAGTCTCCGCTCACCAATCTTGCCTATTCCTATATGGGGCAGATGTATATTGCTCTCCCTCTCGGGTTGATGTCGATTTATTATGACTTTGCCGGCGGGGCTCATCTGCTGCTGGCTATGTTCGTGATGATATGGCTCTCCGACACCGGGGCCTATCTCGTGGGGTCGATGATCGGACGCCATAAGATGATCCCTCGGATATCGCCGGGCAAGACGTGGGAGGGATTCTGCGGTGGCGTGACGTTTGCCGTGGCCTCGGGCGCCGTGTTCAAGCTGGGATTCCCCGCCTGCTATGCCGACATCTCACTCATGGGTCTCTGCGGTATGGGGCTGGTGGTGAGCATCTTCGCCACATGGGGCGATCTGGTGGAGAGCCTCATCAAGCGCACCCTTGGCGTCAAGGACTCAGGATCCATCATGCCGGGCCACGGAGGCATCCTCGACCGCATCGACTCGCTGCTGCTCGTGGTGCCCGCCTCGCTGGTCTATCTCATCATCCTGTCTATTTTCTAACATACATATTCCTATCAACTTACACACTCTTATCCGTAACATTAACATGAAACATCATCTGCTTCTTGCCGCTGCTCTGCCGCTCATGCTCCAGAGCTGTGGCGACAAAGGGGGCGCACGTGCCGATGCCCCGACCGAGGACGACGTGATACTCCACGCATGGTCATGGAGCTTTGACACCATCGCCGCAAATATGAAGGATATCGCCGAGGCCGGATACGCCTACGTGCAGACCTCGCCGGCCAACACATGCTTTGTGGGTGAGGACGGCGGCCTCGCACTCTTTTCCCAACCGGGCGACTCGGTCAAGGGCAAGTGGTATTATTATTATCAGCCCACCGACTGGAAGATAGGTAATTACCTGCTGGGATCGCGCGACCAGTTCAAGGCCATGATGGACTCTGCGGCCAAGTATAACGTAAAGGTGATCGTCGATGTGCTCCCCAATCACACGGCTGTCGACCACACTGCCGTGCTCCCCGACCTCGATGCCGCCGTGGGTGGACATGACAAGCTGTTTCACGCCAACGGATTTACAGATATCATCGACTACAATGACCGCTATCAGTGTACCACAGGCAAGATGGGCGGTCTCCCCGACGTCAATACAGAGAATCCCGACTTTCAGAAATATTACATGGCTTATGTCAACGATCTCCTGAGCCTCGGTGTGAAGGGATTCCGCTATGACACGGCCAAGCATATCGGCCTGCCCACCGATCCGCTCGACTCGCTGGCCGAGCGCAACAACTTCTGGGACGTGGCCACCGGCCGTGAGGCTGTGGACGGTGTGCGTCTGGCGCTGCCCGCCGACTCGCTGTTCATCTATGGCGAAGTGCTTCAGGACCGCAATGTCAAGGAGGACGAGTATGCCGAGTATATGCGCGTCACAGGCAGCTCGTATGGCCACGCACTGCGCAATGTGCTCGCTCAGGGCAACTTTGGCGCCGACTCGCTCCTGACATGGCATCACAAGGCCTCCCCCGACCGTCTGGTGACATGGGTTGAGAGCCACGACACATATGCCAACGAGCATGAGTCGGCCGGCCTCACCGACGAACAGATCCGCATGGGGTGGGTGTTCCTCACCGCCCGTCAGCACGGCACACCTCTGTTCTTCAGCCGTCCCGCCGGGAGCACCCGTCAGAACTATTGGGGCAACAATCTCACCGGCGCCCGAGGCAACGATGAGTTCAAGCACCCCGAGGTGGTGGCTGCCAACAAGTTCCGTCGCGCCATGCACGGCCGTCCTGAGAATATCGTCGAGGCCAATTCGGGCAGCGTCGTGGGTGTGGAGCGCGGCAATGCCGGCGAGGCCCTCGTCAACTTCAGTCAGAAGACTCAGACGGTCGAGATGCCCACATCGCTCCCCGACGGCAGCTATGACGTCAACGGAGCTGTGTTTGAGGTGAAGGGTGGCACGCTGAGCGGCACCCTCGCACCGCTCGCCTCATATATCCTCTACGCGCGCTGAGGCGTCAGTTGAGGGCGCCCGCACGGGCCTGAGAGTCGATGAAGTCGCGCAAAGCCTCCTCGGCAGGCACCACGATGGGGTCTCCCTGACGGTTGCAGTAGATGACTGTGTCGCCGTGGAGAGCTTTGTCGCGAAGCATCTTCTCGTGTGCCGTGCGCAACGAGATGCCGAGACGTGCATGGAGGTTGGCTTTATCCTTGGGTGACATGGTTGGCGATGTGACGGAATTTTTTGGGAAGATACACTTTGTCGGACGACGCTATGGCCTCAGGGCAGCGTGAATTATCATAGATAGTCCAGTAGTCCACGATGGGCATGAATATCTCGAAGAGATTGTGCACCCCGCGATAGTATCGCTGGCGCACGGTGTCGTCGGGGATATTGTGGCCCCCGTTGCGCACACGCTGGGCCACACGCTGGATGGCCAGCTCGGGCGAGGGGAGCCAGAAGTAGAGGAGTACCACCTCATAGCCGGCGGCATGTGCGCGGCGCACGGTGTTGCGATACGACCGTGTGGCGAGGGTGGTCTCTATGGCAAATGTCTTGTGGGCGGCTATGAGGGTATTGATGCGTTGCAGCATGAGGCGTCCTGCCTCGATGGCTACTTCCTCGGGACAGAAAGGCGAGAGGCCACGGGCTATCTCGTCGGCGTTGACAAATTCGCGGCAGTCGAGGGCGTCAGGGAGCACGGTGAACGATGCGGTGGTCTTGCCCGCTCCGTTGCAGCCCGATATTATGTAAAGTCTGGGTGCTGACATATCGAGGAGGAGTGTTTATATATTAACAACCGATATCGCACGCCGTAAGTTTGAACACACCGCGGATATATGTGAACTCTATCAGCCCCATGGCATAGAGATTGACGGCCATCTCCTCGGTGGCTGCGCGCGACATGTGGGCGGCCACCATTACCTCGTCGGCCGATGTCCCCTCGCGGCGCGAGGCGAGCGCCAGCATCGCCTGTTCGCCCGACCCCAGCCTGATGGGGATGCTCCCGCTCCCGGCAGCATGTCGCCACGCACGGGTCATCAGGTCGGCCGCCACGATATTCTCGTCGGCCACACGATAGTAGGCCTTGAGCCGGCCGTCGGCCTCGCGCACACACACCGGGCGCACCGGCGAGGCATCTATCTCGGCC
The DNA here is from genome assembly GCA_964488595.1 of uncultured Staphylococcus sp. GTDB lineage: Bacteria > Bacteroidota > Bacteroidia > Bacteroidales > Muribaculaceae > Duncaniella. Next base: position 8,001 of record CAZAWC010000080.1, read on the forward strand.
CTCACCACCGTGAGGCCCCCCTCTACCCTGAAGGGAGTGATGCGGACACTCTGCGGAGGGTCGCAATACATCTCGGCCGCCTGTTCGATCATATAGATCTCCTCCTCCGACCGCACTCCGGCCACAGTGCCGTTGTCCTTGACCCCGACGAGCAGCCTGCCACCGGAGTGGTTGGCAAAGGCCGAGAGCGAGCGGGCTATCTTGCGCGAATCGGGTATGGCGAATTTGAAGTCCTGACGTTCGTGTTCACCCTCGGCTATCAGCGAGGCTATGTAGTAGGAGCCCCGGATCCCGCGCATGTCTTTCACTCGGCGGTGGGATAGTTGAGGTTGGCTTCGGCGGGGTGGGCGAGCACTTCGTTCAGATAGATGGCAGCGGCAGTGCGGGCTGCCTCGAGGTCCATGAACGAGTAGTTGCCGCAGTCGCGCGGCGTGGCTCCCGGTACCTCGCCCTCATATCCGGCCACGAATGTCATGGTCTCGCGCAGCAGGGGGAGGATGTCGGCCGGGTCGAGACGCCCTTGCATTATCAGATAGTTGCCCGTGCAGCAACCCATGGGGCCCCAGTAGACTACGCGGCCCGACCACTCGGGATGATTGCGCAGGAATGTGGCGGCGAGGTGCTCCATGGCGTGGAGGGCCTCGGGGGTGAGGGGCGCCTGACGGTTGGGCTCGGTCATGCGCACGTCAAAGGTGGTGATCTCATCGCCTGAGGGGGTCACGTCGCGGCGCGACACGTAGACCCCGCGCAGCAGGCGGTTGTGGTCGATGGTGAACGATGGTATCTTTTTCATCTCTCGTGTGTGTGAGAAAAAATGGTCAGTCAGGGAGATTCTCGAGCAGCTGTTTCACGAGGCTGAACGAGTGTCGCGGGGCGTCGGCCCAGAAGTCGGTATACTGGGTGGCATTGTCATCCGAGGTCCATGGAGAGTCGCTGATGACGCGCATGCAGAAGAAGTCGATCCCCATGCGCTCACACACCTGAGCTATCGCCGCCGACTCCATGTCGATGGCCTTCACGTCGGGAAAGCGGCTCAGGATGGTGTCAACCTCCTCACGGCGCGAGATGAACAGCTCGCCTGAGGCTATCATGCCATATTTGAGCGACGGGGATTGGGGCAGGAGGTCGGCAAACGTCAGCGCCGGGAGGAATCGGGGAGACCCGGGGATGTGGCCCCACTCCTCGCCGATGCACCAGAAGTCGTGGTGGACGAGCGAGGTGGCCACAACGGTGTCCATCACCGACACTCCGGGCCCCGCGCCGGCAGCCACGCCGGTGTTGATGATGAGCTGAGGGCTGAATATCTGTGCCAGCAGCACCGCCCCGATGGCGGCGTTGACCTTGCCTATGCCACACTCCATGGCCACGATGTCGTGACTGCCTATGCGGCCTGTGTGGAATGTGATGCCCCCCTGTTGCCGCTCGGAGGGGTCGGTGAGGAGAGGGAGTATGAGCCCGAGCTCTTTGCTCATGGCCACGATGATGCCTATTGTCATTTTGCAGAGATGGTTTTGGTTGAGGATGATGGGACGAGGAGGGCGGAGAGCTCCCACAGCATATAGACGGGGATGAACACCGCGAAGAGAGTTATCGGGTCGCCCGAGGGGGTGATGACTGCCGCCAGCACCAGCAGGCCCACGATGGCATGACGGCGATAGCGGGCGAAGAGCGAGCGGTGAAGCACCCCGAGACGGCCCAGCAGCCATGCTGCAACCGGGAGCTCGAAGAGCACACCCATAGCCGTGAGGGTGAGAAGGAAGCTGTCCATATAAGAGTCGAGCGAGATGGTGTTGGGCACCTGTGCGCTCAGCTGATAGTCGGCCAGAAATCTCAGCGTGAGTGGAAACACCGTCAGATAGCCGATGACCACGCCCGCACCAAACATGACACACGCCCCTGCCAGCGCCGGGGCCACTCCACGCTTCTCATGCTCATAGAGCCCCGGGGCTATGAATCCCCACAGCAGGAACAGCGCGGCCGGGATAGCGGTGGCCATGGCCATGTAGAGGGCCGTGGACATGTGGATGTAGAACTGCGAGCTCAGCCGGATGTTGATCAGATGTATCTCAGGCGGGGTGATCCCCATCGCCCTGTAGAGCACGAAGTCAGGGCGGCAGGGAGCGAGAATCACCGAGTCGAACAGCCGTGGCATGGCCAGCGTGTAGACCACCGTGAGGGCCACGATGAGGGCCACGATGCGCAGGAGCACGCCGCGCAGAGCCTCGGCATGATCCCAGAACGTGGGAGCGTTCATTTATCCTCGTCGGGCTTTTCGTCTTTGCCGGGGCGTGGGGCGACGGAGTCATCCGACATTCCTTCCTTGAACGAGCGCACGCCGCGGCCCAGCGAGCGAGCCAGCTCGGGGATGCGCTTGGCCCCGAAGAGCAGCAGCACTACGATGAGGATTATGATGATCTCGCCTGTGCCGAGATTGAAGAGGCAGGGTGTCATGGTGCTTGGATATATGGATGATGTATTTTAGGCATCAGCCACATGCCCGGATGTGGGGCATGCGGCTGATGTTGTTCCTATAGGCCGGGGGGACAGTCCTGAGCCGTGACGGGGTTATGTCATTACTGACGGCCCGAGGTCTCGGTGCCGGGGGCTATCTTGGCCACGAGGCCCTGAAGCACCTTGCCGGGACCCACCTCCACAAACTCCGTTGCGCCGTCGGCCACCATGTTCTTCACGCTCTGAGTCCAGCGCACGGGGGCTGTGAGCTGGGCCACGAGGTTGGCCTTGATCTCGGCGGGATCGGTGTGGGGAGCTGCGTCGACATTCTGATAGACGGGCACGGCGGGGGTGTGAAACTCTGTCTTCTCGATGGCCTCGGCCAGTTCGGCACGTGCGGGCTCCATGCAGGGAGAGTGGAAACCGCCGCCCACCTTGAGGCGCAGTGCGCGCTTGGCACCGGCGGCCTTGAGCTGTTCGCAGGCGGCATCCACGGCCTCAACCTCGCCCGAGATCACGAGCTGGCCGGGACAGTTGTAGTTGGCGCACACCACTGTGCCGTCTATACCGGCACAGATCTCCTCGACCTTCTCGTCGGGGAGAGCGAGGACGGCGGCCATCGTCGAGGGGTTGAGCTCGCAGGCCTTCTGCATGGCCTGAGCGCGTGCCGACACCAGACGCAGACCATCCTCAAAGCTGAGGGCTCCGGCAGCCACAAGGGCCGAGAACTCGCCCAGCGAGTGGCCGGCTACCATCGAGGGGTCAAACTCATCGCCCATGGTCTTGGCGAGGATCACCGAGTGGAGGAAGATGGCGGGCTGGGTTACCTTGGTCTGACGCAGATCCTCGTCGGTGCCCTCAAACATCAGGTCGGTGATGCGGAAGTCGAGTATTTCGTTGGCCTTCTCAAACATCTCCTTGGCCACGGGATTATTATCATAGAGGTCTTTGCCCATTCCTACGAACTGGGCTCCCTGTCCGGGAAAAACAAATGCTTTCATGTGAGAATATGTAATGATGTAATTTATTAGTCGTGACGGGTATCGGGCCGATGGGCCATCAGCCTATGCGACCGCAAAGGTACGAAAATCCGCTGAATCGACCAAACCCCCTGCGGTGTGTGGGCCGGCGGGTTGGATGGACAATGAAAAGAGCCGGCCCGCGGCGGGGTCGGCTCTCGAGAGGTGGGGTTGAGTTGTCTTACCTGGATTCGAACCAAGACAGGCAGAACCAAAAACTGCAGTGCTACCATTACACCATAAGACAATCCTTACTTCATCTCTATGCGAGGCTAAAGCGTGGGGCAAAGGTAGGCATTTCCCGCGATATGTGCAAATTTTTCAAGAAATGTTTTGCCCGAATTTCCT
>CAZAWC010000081.1:0-11778 GCA_964488595.1 uncultured Staphylococcus sp.
CAGAACCCACGAAAGCAAATGAGGAAAAAGTTTTGACTGTCGCTCTTTTTTCGTGCGTAGGTATAACCCTAATGAATATGGACTACAAGTTAGATTACATCACTCGCGCCCTCTCCAAAATCTCACACAAGAGATTGGAAAGTTATGTAATTCATCGCATTTGGAATGCTCTTAACAATACCGATCTTCATTTCGTATTTCAGCAGTATGTGGTGCGGAAAGAGGGGAAATATGCTCTTGCTGACTTATATTTGCCACAAATCAACCTTGTGGTGGAGATAAATGAACCAGCCCACTACCAAAATCAGGAAGCCGACAATATCCGCAATACCGAAATATCGGAATATGCAGATGTTAAGGTCATAGATTGCTACAATGTGGTAAATGGTAACGCTGTTGCTTGCTCCCTTGAAGAACTCAATCAGCGAACAGATAAGGTTATAGAATTCATAAAGGAAAGAATACGCGAAACAACCCTTACTCCGTGGAAAGGCACAGACACACCCGAAGAAGTACGACAAAAAGGATACATTAAGGTAGAGGATAATGTATCGCTCAACACCATAGATGATATAGCCGCAATCTTTGGCACGAAACCTAAACACAAGGGATTTTTGAGAGCATCGGGAGTGGTAGTACCCAAGCATACGAATGAAACGGTTTGGTGGCCAAATACATCTCACTCAAAGTGGTGCAACGTGTTGTCACCCGACAAACTCACCATAACCGAATATCCCAAAGCAGAGTCGGAACGAGAGGGACACATGAGAAGCCACCTTAACAAAGGCGAAAAGCGTATAACATTCTTGAAATATACAGATTGGCTTGGCATGAATACCTACCGTTTCGTCGGCGTGTTTCAGCTCAACAAGGAGAAATCTATCAAAGAAAACAAGTGTGTTTGGGAACGCATCTCGGACACATATAAACTTGACACCTTACCATGAGCAAAGAATACTACAAGAAACGTATTATTGACCTTCGGGCATCGCTTGCAAAAGAGCGTGAAGCAAAAAAGAAGGATAATGCCTACTATGCAAACTTGATAAAAAGAACGTCTACGCCTTCGGGTAAGGCAAGTTATCGCAAGTCAAAGATTGACAGAGCGGCATCACATGACAGGCGGATAGAAAGTTTAAAGCGAGATATCGAGAGTGCAAAGGCATCATTGAAACGAATAAAATAACAACTAAAAACAAAACCAGCATGGGAATATTAGACAATCTTATCAACTCAATAAAAGACAATTTTACAATGGCTGAATTTAACATCAATGGCCGCATGACGGTCAGCAGTCTGAGAAAACAATTCAAGGACGCATTCGGGGCGACCCTTCGTGTCTACAAGGGTCCCAAATTCGCACCCGAAAACGCTACCCTTGCATCCATCCGCAGCGGTGAGAATGTAAAGGGTGGTGAACTTACCTGTAAGGGGAACCTGCAGGTCGGCAACTTTGAAGCAAAGATGAAAGACATCTTTGGTATCACCGTAAAAGTGGCTAATCCCGACAACACAAAGCTGATGCCAAGTAACATGACTATCGCAGCCGCAGGTCGTGAGGCTGTGGAAACCGACAACATGACGGATGAACAGTTGCAGTGTTACTTTTGGGATGCCCTGCAAGACCAACTCATTGCCAAGGGTTACGACATCGATAAAAAGGATTTCACTGCCGAGGTGGAAGACTACGCCAAAAATCCCCGGTACAAGCGTTACGGGGTGACATTCAACATCTACCGCACCAAGAACCGCAAGAAGTATGTGACATTCTCTATCATCATGAAAGAGAGATACTTCTTCGGTATCCGTTATAACAACGAGCCCGCAACGGGTCCGGCTCTTGCCGCTGCTCTGACCGGTGTTGATCTATCAATAGACGTCTGTAAAGGCGATGACCCGAATTGGGGCGCGTGTGCTACAGCCTCACCGCGTAACGAACTCAACTTCAAGACAATGAAATCGGAAGGCTTCGGTAAACTCAAAAATCCGACAGCGAGAGCCGCATTCATGGGTGGTATAGCCAATGAAATAGACACCCTAATCAAAAAGATGGTAAAATCATTCAATGATAAGGGACTTTAAGTAAGACTGATGAGGTATATTGTACTCATTATTCTCTACTTGTTCCGCAACTTCTTCAAGATGTTGTTCTGGGGACTTGTGTTCCTTATGTTCTACGGACTAAATGAACTAATCAAAGACTTATGAAAATCCCTGGACTAAGTTTCTCACTCAAAAGAGCCGTCGGCATTAGTGCCGTCAAGCAGAAAGTAGCCCGAAAGACTGGCATACCCACGACCAAACAAGGATTGGAAAGAAAAGTGGGGAGAATGGTTATCAGTGCTATCTTTGGGAAGAAATGAGAATATCTACAACACAAAAAGAGAGGAGCGTTTCACAACGTTCCTCTCTTTTTGCTTAATACGCTGAATTTACGTATCTTTGCATATCTAAAGTATTAAATCTGTTTCAAATGGAACTTTATAATATCTTCAAACATATTCTTAGATGGGGTGACACTCAATACACAGTGTCGTTATCTGATATTAAACGTTATTGTGAATATCTCGGCAGTCAAGTATCCAATTCTTCTATAAAGCAAGCATTGGATAATTTGAAACTTGAAGGTGAGATAGAAAATTTTACGATGAGAGTAAAGGAACTCATTATTACTAAATAGTTTCCTTGTATTTTAATAATACATCATCGGTTTGCTTTATATAGGGTAAACCGATAATTATACAGAACTCATTGGTACACGAAAGTATATAGACGCGATAATTTTATATCATCCGCGAGCATACTTTATGCCGGATTTTGCCCGAGGATGAAGGGGTATAACGAGCTCCACAACTCAAGATGAGGATAAAATACGGTAAAAGGATGCCGCAGATGACATAAAGCTCTGTAGAACATATCATGCGCAATAAACTTTATGACTTACATACCAACCCTTGAGGATGGAATTCCACATCACCTTGCTGAACTCGGCATCACCGAAGCCGACATCCCTGCCCTCGCCGAGCAGGCACTTGCCGACGTATGCACCCCCGGCAATCCCCGCGACGTGACCATCGACGACATCGTTGCCCTATACCGCAAAGTACTCTGATAATCAATCCGGCTTTAATATCAAATCGGCCCAAAAACGATCGTTTTTGGGCCGATTTGATATTAAAAGTCTTTCTTGTTCATACTTATTAGGGTTTGCGGACGAGACCGGCGGTTGTTGAAGGGGCAGAAGGTGTCGGGGAACGTCATCACTCTTGCTTCACATCCACGTATGCAGCTGCATAACCTAAATTTAGTGTCACATATAATTTTCTTGATTTTTTTTCATTCGAAGGCTGAGCTATTAAGGTCACTGAGTTAGTTTTGGATATAGATTTTACCGTAAGCCAATCAAGCGATGCCTCTATTGTATCTCGTTCATATACAATTTCACTATATACTCTTCCACCTATATTATCCTCTATACAGAAATAGATAATATTATCATCTCCAGTAAGGACTTTCTCACCTCCTGATTTTGGAAACTTAACTGTGCCCTTAAACCCATGGTTTCCCCAATCGTCACATGATACCATCATAACCGTTAACACAATTACCGTCAAAAATCTCTGTAACATAACGACACAATTTTAACCTTTACCGAATAATTCACAAAGATACAACACGGTTTTCATTAAATGAAATCGCATGACAAACTCCTGTCTCACTCTGTATATCTATACGTTATAAGATGGATCTCACAATTAAAATTATAATTTTGTGAATTACTCGAACCTGAATCCATATCGGCATTAATATCTTTAGTTTTAAATATCCCTGAGACATAATAACCGTTAGCTTTACCACCCCAACCAAAATCACAGTGAACCATTGACACAGTTTCAGTCCTATATGTATCACTTACAAGTCTTGACAGTGTGAAAACTTTCTTATTTATTACACGAGATTTAATTTTATATCCATCAATATTCCATGCGTGGCTCTTATCAATTCTCCAGCTGGGCATTCCGTATATTATCAGAGGAAGATTCTTATCTATGCTTTCTGTAACTTTTTCAAAAGAATAACCGCTTGAGTGCACACTACTGAAACAAGTCATGGATCTAAGGAATGATTGAACTTTCCATGGGAAGGTAAAAGTCCCTTCATAAAAATACCAGCTCCCGCATTTCTGACTGATGTCATATAGCAGACTATACATTGCCCTCTGACGGTCACTGTCAAGATCTTTCCACTGAATCGAATTTAAAATATTCAAAGCTGAATCGGGATGTTCTTCCATTATATCCTCTGCTGCGTGAAGTTTTAGCTCCACAACTTTTTCTGAGCACGAGAAAGCGAGGAATCCCAGCAGGCTAAACAATATAATGTTGCGGAAGATTTCCAATTCTGTAGATTACCGTGGATTTTAAACTTATCATGGTTTGCGGACGAGACCGGCGGTGCGGCGGCCGTCGATGCCGATGGTGATCGGGGTCGGAAAGTTTACAATACGAACGAACTCGCTCTCATATTCCGCAGGCTGGGCTTCAAGGTAGGCCTGGTCGATAAAATCGTCGGTGCCGAACGGATTGACCGTAAAGTAACCCACGCCGAATGATGTGAGATTCTGGAAGAAATGGGTTCCCTGGCTCGGTTCGATCCGATAGTTATGTAGAGATGTCTCCACAATAAGCCTTGCAGCAGAAATATCCGCCCATCGCACCGGCACACCGAGCGCATCATCGCTCGAGCCCCATCGTCCGGGACCGATAAGTATATACCCCTCCCCTGTCTCAGTCATGCGGCGGTTAATTTCGGCAATCTCTGCAGCTATACGGCGGTTGTTGAAGGAGCAGAAAGTGTCGGGACGCACATAAACTATGCGATGGATATTGTCGGTAGTACCGTGTCCGAGAGCTGTATTGCTACGCAATATAAGTTCGCTATCGGGAAGCGCCATCAGTTCGGGGTCTATATCCTCCTTCCGGTCTATGATCGGGCGGATCTGCAGCCAGTAGATGTGCCCCTTGTGTTCGCCATCCTTCTCAATGTTTCCGGCAAATTCTATCTCTACCGGGCGCTGCATGGCGTTCTGTCCGACAGTAAGCATAAAATTAACGGCATCTGCCATCGGAAACGCCTTGTCGCGTAGAATATTTGAGAAGGTCACCACCTTGCGTCCGCGTCCTATGGCGCTGTCGCGCAGCATCTGGTCGTTTGGATCGTAGGTAGATACCATAAGCCTCAGGGCATCGGTATCCTTGAAATCCTGAACATTGGCGCGTGTAAGGTTGAAACTGTCGTCGACCTTGAAATCATGCTCCATATCGTTGAGACGCAGGCAATACATCTCGCGCTGGGTATCGCGGAGAGCGAGCTCGAGCGTAGAGGTCTGAAGAACCTTATCGGGGTGACGCGGCGAGAAACGCAGCGAGCGGCCGCCGTCCACTATATACTTTCCAAGACCTACAGCAACTTCCGCCACTCCATCCTCAGGCAACTCGTCGTTGATAGGATAGTAGTTGAGCGAACGTCCCACACCGGCAAACGACGGAAAATAGTAGCCATTGTAGTCCTTACCGACAACCTCCTGAATGATAACCTCCATCTTCTCCTGGTCGATGACATTGGAAGTTGCAGTCATATAAGCCTTGCTCTCAGCATAGAATACCGATGCATACACCCCCTTGATGGCATCCGTCAGAAGCTTGCGCATACGCTCGCCGTCGTCGATATGCGGTATCATGTATGTAGAATACACCCCGGCGAACGGCTGGTAATGGGAGTCTTCGAGCAGCGATGAGCTTCTTACTGCCAGCGGACGATCCACAACCTCAGTGAGCGCGAGCAAGTCGTCACGCACCCTCTCCGGCAGTCTTGCCTGCAGGAAGGCATCGAGAATATCCTCGTCGGATGCATTGCTGAGCGCTAAGGGATACAGATCGTTATCCGCCATGAACTCATCGAAGATATCGGTGCATAACACCACCGTGCGTGGTATGGAGATCGTTACCCCCTGGAAATTGTCGCACTCGGGATGCTTCTTGATTATGGAATCGATGAACGCCAGACCGCGCCCTTTGCCTCCGAGCGATCCCTGACCGATACGGGCGAAATTAGAATAGTAGTCGAAGCGATCTTTGCGGAACTCAGCCACAACTCCGCGGTTCTTCATCTTGCGATACTTCACAATAAGATCGAAGAAAAGGCGCTTCACCGCAGGTGCCTCCTCAATGGAGTTGAAGCGGTGGAACTTCACCACATCCGCAATCGGGAACATCGCACGCGAATAGAGCCAACGCGATATATCGTTGCGCCTTGCATGATACAGCAGCGAGTCCGACGGTATGTCGAACATACGTTTCTGAAGTTCGTTGACCGACGAAACACGCATAATCTCAGCGCCGGTCTGAGGATCGAGAAAGTGGAAATCGCCGAATCCGAAGCTCTTCATTATCGCCTTGCCAAGGTCTACGGGGAGTTTCTTCGAGGTCTTGTCGAGAAACACACCGTCGAAGGCCACCACCTTGTCGCGATTGTCGCTTTCAGTCGACTCCACGATAATAGGCAGATAGGGATCGTGGGAACGCACATAAGCCGCAAATTTCAATCCCGCATGCGGATCCTTCACTCCATCACGCATGAAACTCACGTCAGTGATGACTCCGAGCATCTTTTCTGAAAACTTATTGTAGAGCGCTACAGCCTCCTCGTAGTTTCTGGCAAGTATCACCTTGGGACGCCCGCGCATGCGCAACATTTTCTCATGCTCGTTGAGCGCCTCAGTAGAAAAGATAACACTCTGTTTAAGCAGAAACTTATAGAGATGAGGAAGAATCGACGAATAGAATCTCACAGAATCCTCAACCATCAGAATCATCTGCACCCCGACCTCAAGAACATCGTTGTCGGCATTCATCTTGTCCTCGAGCAGCTTGATTATGGCAAGAAGCAGATCGACGTTGCCGAGCCAGGAAAAAACATAGTCGACACCGCTTAGATCCTCAGCTGCAATACGGCGTGAGACCTCCTTGGAGAATGGCGTCAGCACAACTACCGGCACATCGGGATAATCGCGCTTGAGAGTTTTTGCTGTCGTGAACGTATCGCTGATATCCATACCAGGCATGGCTATCACCAGATCGAAGTGTTTCTGAGCCATAGCGGCAAGCGCCTCGCTGATGTGTGACACACGGGTTATTCGCGGAGGCGACGACAGGTTTAGCGCCACATACTCGTTATAGAGCTGCTCTTCCACTCGGCCATCCTCCTCCATCATGAATGCATCGTAGGGTGCGGCCACAAGGAGCACATTTATGATGCGCTTCTGCATCAGGTTCTGGAAAGCCGTATCCTTGAGATAAAGCTGGCTCAGCGATTCTTCGTTCATAATCAGAAATGGAAACAGTTATTTTAAAGTGCGCTCAACGATGCGATCACAGCCTTTGGATCCTCTGCCCCGAAAACATAGCTGCCCGCCACAAGTATATCGGCGCCGGCTTCGGCAAGCAGCGGTGCGGTAGATGCATTCACTCCACCGTCGATCTCAATCTCGGCATGCGACCGGGTGCGGTCAATCAATTCGCGCAGGCGGCGTGTCTTTTCAACAATAGCGGATATGAATTTCTGACCGCCGAAACCGGGATTCACCGACATAAGAAGCACCATATCGAGTTCTCCTATTATATCCTCAAGCATACATACTGGTGTGGCAGGATTGAGGGTCACGGCAGCTTTCATGCCGGCGCTTTTTATAGCCTGCACAGTGCGGTGAAGGTGAACGCACGCCTCCTGATGCACATTCATAATCGCCGCTCCGCAGTCGCGCACCTGCGATACATAGTTCTGCGGATTCACTATCATCAGATGAACATCGAGCGGCTTGCGGGCTACCTTGTTTATAGCCTCGATAACCGGGAAACCGAATGAAATGTTAGGTACGAACACACCGTCCATCACATCGAGATGAATCATGTCGGCGGTGCTCTCGTTGAGCATCTCCACCTCGCGGGCTATATGCCCGAAATCAGCGGAGAGAAATGATGGTGATACTTTCATGTTTTACTTATTGCGTTTGCTTATCACGTTCCATACGATATAACCGATACACCCTACCAGAAGCGCCAGCCCCGCCCATGTAAGATAACCGTTGTATTCCTCGACCTTGGCATAAAGCTGGCTGATGTCGATGGTTTTCCCCAACCAATAGCCGAGGGCGGCGAGAATACAGTTCCACAACAGCGCTCCAAGACCGGTGAACACTATGAATTTCACAATATTCATGCGTGCCAGACCTGCGGGAATCGATATCAGCTGGCGCACCGCCGGGATAAGGCGTCCGATGAATGTCGACGATGCACCATGGTCATCAAAATACTTCTCTGCTTTCTCAACTTTGGCCTGATCGATAAGGCATGCATGACCGAACTTGCTGTTGGCAAAGGCGTAGATTATCGGCCTACCCACCCATACGGAAAGATAATAATTTATGAGTGCGCCCACTATGGCACCTGCGGTTGCCACCAGCACTATGAGCGCCACATTCATATCGGGTATATCGATCGTATGACCGTTGTAGCTAAGCTGACGCGAGGTCTGAGCCGCAAGAAAAGCCGCCGGAGGCACTACAACTTCCGACGGAAACGGGAGAAACGAACTCTCGATAACCATAAACAGAAACACCAGCCAGTAGCCGGCGTTGTCGATAAACAGCTGCAGGAGATACTGGGCATTGGCGTAGTCGGTTATTGCGCAATCAATCATAATTCAAGAGATTTTATATAACGCTGCAAAATTACGCAAATGTTTCCACTTTACCGACAGGCAAAGATAACAAATACCTCCCTAATCGGGATAATATCAGAGGATTCCCAGTTCCCGGAACATCGAGGCGTAGAATTCCGCCTTCCGTTCCAATGCGAGCGGATAGGCGCGCGAAGTCGACGGCATGCGCCATATCTTCAGCCCGTCAGCGGCAACAACTTTCTCACCCATGCGGGGCAACGGCGTATCCGTAAGTCCGGCGACCACTCCGGCGGCTTTTTCACCTGTAGTGGCCACAGCATGGCAGTCGGGCATAGTAGCGAGCAGGTCTGCCAGAGGGACAGGTTCCACAATCTCCAGAAACTTATCAGAGGCGTTCCCTTTGAGACGGCGTACGGCGCGGGCGGTATCGTTCAGGGCTATATGCCGCTCGGTAAGCATTTCCTTGATGGCCAGCAGATCGAACGAGCGGGTGGAGCGGTCATAAAACGCGTCGCGGTTCCCCTTGAATATCAGCCCCATCATAAACCAGAAATCGTTCGTGCGGTTCGGGTAATAGAAATCCATGCTCCACCGATGGCTGCCCGGCGGGAAAGTACCCATTATCAGTACCTTTGCCCCTTCCGGAACAAACGGTTCCCAGGGATGCCGTTCCAGCGGCAAAAGCCAGTTATCTTCTGCTTTCATAAACAAAATATGTCTTTAAAGTGTCTTTTGGATATAACACTGTATATGGCATGATGGATTAAAACACCGGCATCATACTGTTATTATAACGACAATAATACTCATTTTTTATATTATGCTACAGTCGAAAAGTAATGCAAAAGGATTTATCATAGGGAATGTGTGCATACTGCTTGCTGCCATATTCTGGGGAATGAACATATCAGTAACAAAAGCACTTATCCCCGACTGGATGAATGCGCAAGGGGTATCGGCGGTACGCCTCGTCGGAGGTTGCGCTCTTTTCTGGATAGTATCCATTTTCATGAAGTGTGAGAGAATTGAGCGTCAGGACTGGCTGAAAATAGTTCTCGGAGGCGCCATCGGACTGTTTGCTTTCATTTACCTTTTTATCGAATCGCTGCGTTATGCCAATCCCATAAATGTATCGATCATAATGACCCTCCCGCCAGTATTCGTGATCCTGATTGGAGTGTTATTCCAACATCGCCGTCCGTCGATTCTTGAATATATCGGAGTGGTTGTATCTTTTGCAGGAGCATTCATCGTGATTGCCTCAGGAAGTCACGGAACCAAAGGATCAAACGAATTGCTGGGCGATCTGCTCGCCGTGTTATCAACGATATGCTATGCCTTCTATCTCGTTATTCTTGAGAAACCGAGCCACACATACAAACCAGTCACCATGCTACGCTGGGTATTTCTCTTCGCAGCCATCCCCGGGCTACTGCTCATACCGTCGATGAGCGGCATGCCGATACTGCACACCGCAGACCTCACGCCCTGGCTGGAAATCGGCTTCATCCTGCTCTGCCCTACATTTCTGGCATATTTCCTGGTTCAACCTGCGATAAAGGATATCGGATCGGAACTGGTGGCAATCTACCAATACCTCGTGCCGGTATTCGCTTCCATATCTGCCGTAATGATGGGTCTTGACCATATCCGCTGGATCCAGGTGATAGCCATGGCGGTAATTATCGCCGGTATGGTATTGACCAACGTCGGCAAGAAACGCCGCATGGCGAAAGCCATCACCCAAAGTAAGGTTACTACAAAATAAAAATATCCTCAAAATAACAGCGACAGCACACCGGATCGAAATACGGCGTGCTGTCGCTGTTATTTTGAGGTTGTCTGATCGATCGCTTACGCTTTCACACGCTCCAGGTAGTTGCCTGTGCGAGTATCTACGCGAACCTTATCACCGATGTTGCAGAAGAGAGGAACACGGATCTCAGCGCCGGTCTCAACTGTAGCAGGCTTCAGGGTGTTGGTTGCTGTATCACCCTTTATACCAGGCTCAGTGTACTGGATCTCTAGCACAACGTTAGCTGGGAGCTCGCAGGTGAGCACTGTCTCGGAAGCGGCGTGAACCATAGCCTCAACGATATCACCATCTTTCAGGAAAGCCACACCCTCGATGCTCTCGCCGGGGAGCACGATCTCTTCCCATGTTTCGGTATGAAGGAAGTGATAGCCCATCTCATCCTTATAGGAGTACTGATACGGGCGACGCTCGATACGCACCTCATTTACCTTCACGCCTGAGTTCCAGGTTTTGTCGAGGATACGACCTGTCTTCACATTGCGGAGCTTGGTACGCACGAAAGCGGGACCCTTGCCTGGCTTCACATGAAGGAATTCAACAATAAAGAAATAGTTGCCATCGATATCGAGGCACATGCCGTTCTTAAAATCAGCGGTTGTAGCCATAGTGGTTTTTACTTATATATTTTATGTAATTATTTATCATACAGACACATCAGCACACCGCCCACTGCAGGCGGCAAACCTCAGCACATGTTTTAACACGCAAATTTACAACTTTTTCCATCCATTTCCAAACCCCTCACTCTTTTGCAGGTTAAGATCGGCAAAGAACATAGATTCCGCACAATTCTCTCCACCCGGGCATCCGCGGAAGAAATACAGCGAATTTTTCTGGCAAAATGCTTGCCATATCAATGAAATTTTGTAATTTTGCACCGGATTTAACAAAGAGGCAGACAAAATGCCACTTCAACCATCGTAAAATCCGGCAAATGTCGCCCCGACACTCCAAGTAATACAACATATATTCCAAAAGGTACAACAAAATTTCTATGGACGTAAAATTGTTTATCGAAGACCTGCGCAGCCGTTTTCCGAACGAGCCAGAATATCTGCAGGCTGTTGAAGAGGTTGTAAACTCTATCGCCGATGTCTATTCCCAGTATCCGGCATTCGATAGAGTGAATCTGCTCGAACGCCTCTGTATCCCCGACCGCATCTACACATTCCGCGTTTCGTGGGTTGACGACAACGGCCGCGTGCGCAACAACATGGGCTACC
>CAZAWC010000082.1:0-11744 GCA_964488595.1 uncultured Staphylococcus sp.
AGCGGCGTTGAAGTTGGCGATCACGCCCTTACGCAGGGGGCGGATAGTCTCGATGCCGTGATTCTCCTTGCCCTGCATCAGTTTGGCCTCGCGCCCCACGGCTATGAGCTTGCCGGTGCGCTTCTCGAGGGCCACAATCGAGGGCTCGTCAATGACGATCTTGTCATTATGTATGATGATCGTATTGGCCGTGCCGAGGTCAATGGCGATTTCTTTCGTGAATGAGAAAAGTCCCATGTGAATGGATATGTTATAAAGGAAGTACGGGAGTTCGGATTAATGTTTGAAGTGGCGGAATCCGGTGGTCACCATAGCCATGTCGTGGGCATTGCAATAGTCCACGCTCTCACCGTCGCGGATGGAGCCGCCGGGGTGAACCACAGCTGTGATACCTGCCTGACCGGCTATCTCGACACAGTCGGGGAAGGGGAAGAACGCATCCGAAGCCATCACGGCACCCTCGAGCGAGTGACCGAACGAGCGGGCCTTGTCGATGGCCTGACGCAGGGCGTCGACACGTGAGGTCTGCCCTACTCCGCTGGCGAGGAGCATACCCCCCTTGGCCAGCACGATGGCGTTGCTCTTGGAGTTTTTGACGATTTTGTTGGCGAAAAGCAGGTCTGCGGCCTGCTCGGGGGTGACGGCCTTGACAGTGACCTGCTTGAGGTCGGCGACGGTCTCCACCTTGAGATCGCGGTCCTGAACCAGCGCACCGTTGAGCACCGAACGATACTGACGCACGGTGGTGAGCGGAGCCTTCTGGACGAGGATTATGCGGTTTTTCTTCTGCTTGAGCACTTCGAGCGCGTCGGGGGTATATGCGGGTGCGATGATCACCTCGAAGAATATCTTGTTGATCTCCTCGGCTGTCTCCTTGTCGACAGTGCCGTTGGTGATGAGCACACCGCCGAAGGCGCTCACGGGATCGCCGGCGAGGGCATCTTTCCAAGCCTCGGCTATAGTGGCACGAGTGGCCAGACCGCAGGCATTGTTGTGCTTGAGTACGGCAAACGTGGGATCTGCAAACTCCGAAATCAGGCAGACGGCAGCGTCGATGTCAAGGAGATTGTTATAGCTGATCTCCTTGCCGTGGAGCTGGTCAAACATGTCAGAGAAGCGGCCGTAGAACTTGCCCTGCTGGTGAGGATTCTCACCATAGCGCATGTGAGTCTCGCCGTCGACAGCCACACGGAGCGCGCCATGCTCGGGGGAGCCGAGGGGGGCGGGCTCAGCAGCGGTCTGAGCAAAATAGTTGAAGATATCCGAGTCATAGCCCGACGACACGGCAAATGCCTGTGTGGCAAACCAGCGGCGGTCTGCCAGCGTGGAATTGGCGCCCGAGCGACGGAGCATCTCGGCCAGCGGAGCATACTGAGCCTTTGAGGCCACGATAATCACGTCGGCAAAATTCTTGGCGGCGGCACGGATGAGCGATATGCCGCCTATGTCGATTTTCTCTATGATGTCAGCCTCTGAAGCGCCCGAAGCCACCGTCTGGCTGAAGGGATAGAGGTCAACGATCACGAGGTCAATGTCGGGGATCTCATAACGGAGGGTCTGCTCACGGTCGCCCTCGTTGTCGCGGCGCGACAGGATGCCGCCAAACACCTTGGGGTGGAGCGTCTTGACTCTGCCTCCGAGGATCGAAGGATAGCCGGTGAGATCCTCTACGGCCTCACACTCATAGCCGAGACTTTCGATGAACGAACGGGTGCCACCGGTGGAAAGAAATTTAACGCCGTCAGCGTTGAGGAGGGAAAGGATCTCGTCGAGACCTTCCTTATGGAATACAGAGATCAGAGCTCTCTTGATTGGTTTGATGTCAGACATTCCGGATAAAAAAATGATGGTCAGTTGTAATTATCAGAGCGCAAAATTACAAATAATCTCACACATACGAAAATCCCCCGCCAAAAATATTTTCCCGTCACACAAATAAATTAAATTGATATTCACAGAAAGCCCTAACCATTTTAGATTATTAATGTTTCTTAAGGCCTTTTTATTATTGTTATCACTAATTTTGCCGAAACTATCTAATAATGATGAAGAAAATACTCCTAACATTCCTGTGCATCCCTCTCATCGGCCTCGCCGCCAACAAGGACTGGGACTACATGCCATTTGTCAGTTATACGGATCGGTATCCCGGTGAACTGATCAATGAGGGGAAGAATTTTGACCTGCTCCTCAACCTTTGGGAGAAACCTAAATCAATGGAGGAGTTGAGTAATTCAGGAGTTAACTTTTCAGCGGCCGACACCGCTCAACTTCTCAACCAAGGAATGATCTATAGCAATGACGACATCTACTATTCGGCGATACCATTCATTGATAGCATTGCCACTGAAAGCCTGAGAAACGAGGCAAAAATCATAGCCGAAAACATAATCAACGACACCGAGCGGGAGAGAAATGATTTCTTTTCCACATTAGATAGTACGGGCTATCGGAAGTCAGCTTTTCCGCTGGTACATTCGCTCGTGTTTGACGACATTATTTGGAAAAATATCGGAGTAACTCCTGAAAATTCTACGATTAGCCCGGTCGACAGCATGACATGGAGCGGTCTGTTTTATTACTATCGTCCCGAGGTGGCTGACGTCTATGGCACCAACGGCATGAGACTTGACGACGATCACAAATTCAAATTCACGTGGGGAAGCAATTCAAATGCCTATTTGTGCACGGTCTTCGTCAAGACACAAATCCTACAAGCGTTGCGCAACATATTGAACGGCGAAGATCCGACCGAGGAAATGTTGAAAGACTGCAAAAAATTCGGAGTGATCGACAAAGACAATCGCCTGACCATCCCCGTCCTTGGTGATAATGATGAGATCAGCAAAGCCGCCGACACATGGGCCGGAGCAGCCGCAAATGCTTTCACACAGCATTTTGACGGGCCGGCGATAGCGGAAACCATCGGATGGAATTGCAAGTATAATGAATCCGCTCTCAAGGTCATCCTTTATCACGAAGTCCTTACGCAGATAGCCCGGGTCCTCGACGAAAGAGGAATATTGTCAGTCCCTGATGTCCTAACTTCGGACTTGCCTGCCGACAGGACACAAACAGCCACGGTGGGATATATCACTTCGCGATGAGGGAACATTCATCTTTTCTGTAATTTTTCTGAGGAAACAATTTGCACAATCGGGGGATTATTGATAACTTTGCACTGACTTTCCACGAAAGCCGGTCTGCGCATGTGGCGTAATTGGTAGCCGCGTTAGACTTAGGATCTAATGACTCAGGTCGTGGGGGTTCGAGTCCCTTCATGCGCACATGTTTACAGATGAGGAATCTCCGCAAGGATTTTCCTCATTTTTTTCACGCCTCCCACTCGTGCGCCCCTAACAGTGTCAAATGTTCTCTCGCTCTTATTTCGGATTCACGATAATTACATAGGTCTTATTTTCGATTCGATGAACGATATTTCGTCGTCGGTGAGGCCGTATTTGGCATAAAGTTGAGCATCAATATCTTCATTATTTTGGCTCCAGTCAATTTCGCATCCATCCGCAAAATTTTGCAATGGCACGAATGAATAGACATTCTGATAAAGATTTTGCGACACCTTCAAAATGCCCACACAAAACCTCAGGAACTTAGTGCGCATATATTTTTGCAAATTCTCAGCTTCAATTTTTGTCGAAAATTTGCCAATAGGGATCAGAGAGTCAGTACATGCCATACCGGAAGTGCCGATAAAGGCCTTCCCAATTATGGAAACCGGCTTTACATCCGTAAGCTGCCCCGCCCCGCCATTTCCTTTAGACGTAAAGACCTTATAACTGTCCAAGATCTCAAATCCTCTTTTCACTTCATCTCTCGGAATAAAACGAATTTGCTCGTGAGCGCACTGAACAGCAATTGAGCCCGGGAATCTTTCTGCTGAGGAACGCTTCTCAAAATTCTTGCCTACGATACCAAAAGCATCCCGTCCCGTCGTAATGGTGTTTAAGGGAATAAACTCATTCGTCTTAATCTTGCGTATGATTGATACCATCTTATTTTGAGGGATGATAATGTCCATACCCTCTTCAAACAATGGACGGTCAAGATTATCAATCTCATTGCCGAGATTTTCGACAAATCTTACATTCTCACCGGAGTGCTCCTTTTCCCATAAGAAATAATTCACCATACTTAATTCCGTATTCGGAAATAATTTTTTGCCATTGCAAGTGACAATGGTAGAAAAATGGTTGTTTGCACGCACGAAATTGCGTAGCTTAGGGAACGAATTATCTTGAGCATCAGCCGTAAACCAACGAGATGGAGTGATCAGCGATAAATACTCTGGAGAGAGTTTAATTCCTAATTCAATAAAACTGGGGAAAAGCTGTTTTGCCAAACTGCGACCAGCCTCTAAAGTCTCTTGATAGGGCGGATTTCCTATTATTGCAGAAAATTTCATCTCTCTTATATTTTTGGGTATGTTGAAATTATTGTTTTTGTCTCTTTTAATTAAATCATAGCTCGTGAATGAATCGAAAATATGGTCAACCGGGAGAGATAGAAGAGTATAAACTTTTCTTGTAAATTCATAAGCGAGTCTTGAGGTACAAACGGAGTATATCTTGTCTGACACTTCATATCCATACCGATTCAACAAAGCATTGGTAAACTCACCCTGTTTTGAGGCGATATCAAGTATTGGTCCATGAGAAAATATATCATCGGGAAGGAGTTTTACAACGTCATCTGCCACCCTCGGCGGTGTGACTATCTCTGAGTCAGACAGGCGACCAAATTTACGCATAGCAATTTCTACACGGTTAATTGGGGTCAGGCTGTCATCTCGCATCAAATCATTGACATTCTCGATTTTATAATCGAATTTCTGCAGAACATTACAGTCAAATAATAGGCGAGACCTTCAGCTCCTTTGCAATGCGCTCCTTAAGATGCAAATTTCCCTGTACCTCCGTATTTACATTATAAAACTGCGACTTTTGCTCTTGCAACAGAAACATTCTATTCGGGTCAAACTCCACAAGCAGTGTCTGCGGTTTCATATTGTACTTTATCGTCTTGCCACTTCCATCTTTAAAAGTCTTGATATATTGATTCTGCAATCGAAATATCGCTTGATCATGGCCGAGACAATGACCACCAACCGTGCATCAATCTCCTTTGCACAGCACATCGATGTAAAAGATTTGCCAAAACGCATGACGGCGTAGAGCAGTAGATTTCTACGACCACTCTCGACAGCCACTCTGAAATTGTCAATCACCTGCTTTTGATTATCGCGCGGGGCATAATCCTCTGTCCTTTCATAGGTCAATATCTGAGGGAGTCGGTCTAAAGAATACAATTGATACTTGCCACTCTTTTCTCTGGCACTCTGTATTATATCTTTGATAGCATCCTCAACATCTTCAGGAGTCGCATACTTGAAAAATTCGCGGGAGTAATGGGCAAATCCTCTATCGTATTCGGTTGCAACCGTTCCAGCTTTTTCTCATTTTCCAAGAAAGCATGCACTGCATAATCCCGAAAGATGGTATTGGAGTCAATCTGAGCAGAATGTTCATACCGTTTGACGAGCTTAGGGTAGATTTTACTCCACTCTTCCAGACGCACACGCACACCGCGCGATGTGTCTCCTACCTTCAGATAGTTGGGAACAGTCTCTGTTGAAAAAGCATATATGTGTGGCTCTACCCGACCAACAAAAATATTGTCGAGAATACTTGAGTCAATATTTGATGTCATACCGGCCATGCTATTATCCTTTTATCAACGAGACAAACGGCAAGACCTTGTCTTCCTTCCAATCTCTAATAATAGCATACTTACCGGTGTGTAAGAAAATATCTTTATTCTTACATCCGGGACAATCGGATAAAGTCTGAGTTTTATGATCTTCTAAGTCCTCGGGAGAAAAAAGTGAGGGAACCTCGTTATGATATTTTGCTGCGTTATTGCAACTATTGGGTATAACACCTTTCAGACCATCCATCTGCCATATATTCCAAGATATGATGTCGGCTATCTCGAGGAGTAATTCGATTGAAGGATCTTTATGGAATTTGTCCTGATAGAATTCAATAAAAGTGGATAGCAATGCTTTGCGTGCGAGCACAATGCTATCTCCCTGCCATTCATATCCGTAGATACTCATATAGGCCGCTCTCGCTGCTGTGACCCAGTCGCCTGTCGAGTCTGTATTCTCACAGACGACTCTGAGTTTCCTATCCAATAGACCAATCCGACGATCGACAGGAATAAACTCGCCTGTAACTCTATCATATCTGCTGACGAGAAACGGAGCCTCACCACAGGTTATTTCAAGCCGATTTTCATTGACATAATCACGCCAAGTTTTACCTTCAGGGAAAACTACGGGATTGGCATTGACAATCCACGAACGGGTGCCATCGGGATAGTCAACTTCGGTATTGAAAACACCCTCTCGCCCAAACCACGCATTATCTATAAGGTTGTTTTGCTTGTTACAGATCCATGATGGAGTGAAAACCTCTGCCATGTCACGGCTACGTTGCTGTTGTTCTTGTCGTGATTTGACAGCTCGGGGCACGATAACATTGCGATTATCGCCGGTTATAGCGTCAACGGTAATTTGGTCGGCATATTGATAGCCATCCCCAAGGTAGGCATTGCTATCAGTAGCCCAAAATATATTTACCTGACACTCATCCGTGCTCATGGTATGGTCCTTGAGCAGAGTGTCGAGCAATTGGGGCGATAGCTCGAAAATATCATTTTCCTGCTGGTCTACCGGAGGATCAATCATCTTTTTATAGAGTCACTGTTTTGCGGGGATTGAGTGCCAGTCCCGGCCGATGTAGTCTTTGGTGGAGTCGACGACTATGAGGACGTGGTCGTTGCCGGGGCCGTGGGTGCCGTCATAATGGAAAGGGGTGACTTTGCTGTCAAATTCGCCGATATACTCCAACACTCCGTCGGCGGGACCATACCACCATGCGTTTTTCTTCTTGCCGGTGATTTTGGTGAGGTCTATCTCCATGGGGCGGTTGGTGTGATTGTAGACGAGGAGGTAGTCGTCGCCGCGGGTAGCGATGGCGCGGTCATAGCGGGTGCCGTTGTCGCCGGCTATCACGCTCTGGTCGGGGATGCGTTCGAAGTAGGGGAACGCGAGCATGAGATTCTTGAGATATTTCATCTGATTGAATCCGGGATCTTCCATCCCCTCATACCATGTCTTTTTGGCCCCATAGGCGCCGTTGGTGCCGGGCTTGTGCATCTGCATGATGGAGTTGTGGCCGTAGGTGTGGCCGCACGAGCCACCGAAGACACTCCAGTAGGCGTAGCGGCGTGCGTCCGGAGCCTTCCACCACGGCTGTGAGGGGTCGTGAAGACCCTGCGGGATCTCCTCATAGCTGGGTTCGGCGTCGAGGATGGGTTTGCGTGGCTTCATGGCCAGCCCGGCCTCCACATATCGCCAGTTGTCTTCGTTGAGCGCGGCTTCGGCTGTGTCGTCGCCGTCGCCCTTGATCTGGTCATAGCGTCGGTGTCCGCTCTGAAACATGTTGAAATCAAGCCAGTCGGCATCGTGAAACCAGTTGATCGATGAGGTGCGGCCATATGGATGATAGCTCATCAGGTGATTCTTGTCTATCGACTTGATGGTGCGGGCCATGGCGTTCCACTGGTCGGTTTTGATGTCGCCGCGGATGTCGCCTCCGATCACCCATATGATGTTTGGAGCATCCTTGTAGCGTTCGGCGAGAAAACGGCCGTAGGCCTCGGCATCATCCACACTCATCAGGCCGGCTTTCACCAGACCGCCCCATATGGGCACCATGGCTATGTATATGCCTTGGCTCTCGGCAGCCTTGATGATGTAGTCCATATGGTCCCAGTAGCCATAGACGCCTTTCTTGTCAATGTCCGAGAAGTCCCATCCGTCGGGGTTGGACATCTGGCCATAGACATTGAGCGCAGGGACGCCGTTGATGGTCTGCACCTGCACTACGTTGAATCCCGCCTCTCGACACCCGGTGAGATAGTAAGCGGCCTCGTAGCGGTCGAGCTTCTCGGGGAGGAGCCAGCCCGTGTCGCCCATCCAGAAGAAGGGAGTACCGTCGGCGTGCTGGAGATATGTGCCGTTGTCGGACACACGGAGCATGCCGTGGCTCCACGGCTTGTAGATCTTCTTCCCGGCTCCATGAACGCTGAGGGCTGTGAGCAGTGTCAGCATCACACAGAATATAATTCCTGTTCTCTTCATAATCGGCTAAAGGTATTTTGACTCTTGAGGTGAACGAACGGCATCGCGGCCGATTGTCGTCACAAAGTTAATAATTAATTTTTGATTCGTGGCTCAAATCGTGGCTGTTCTCCCCCACTGTTCTCAATATTTTTCGTATCTTTGCCGTCGGAATGGCTGCGGCCATCCGATGAAAATAGAAAAAATAAGAGGCGTTATGCTTATCTTGTGATTTGAGAACCTGAGAAATTTTCAACCGTGCAAGGATAGCATAGTGGTTCCCACGTGGGTATATGACGTGGGCTGCTATTGTTACATCTGCACACAGGCTTTCTCAGGGCCCTCAAATCAAGACGTGGCATAGTGGGCCCACGTTTTGTAAACTCAAATTATTGACTCCGCATCGCACGATGGACACCATAAATAAGATAGATGACTATTTCATACCTGACAATCGAGTGATTCTCACGGATGAGCTTGACTATAGCCGCGTCGATGAGTATATCCGCTCGGCCGAGGCATTTGCCCGCTCCACATATCAGAACGTCTATATCATCGACTATTTCAGGCAGAAATTTCTGTATGTGTCGCCCAACTCGCTGTTGCTGTGCGGGCTCACCTCGGAGCAGGTTATGGAGATGAGCTATCGTTTTTATATCGAAAAGGTCCCCGAGGAGGAACAGGATATGCTGATGGAGTCTAACCGCGCCGGATTTGCGTTTTACAACTCCATTCCGCTCGAGGAGAAGAACAAATGGTACATCCAGTATGACTTTCACGTCATCAATGATGGTGGTCCTATCCTCATCAATCACAAGCTGACACCACTGTCCGTCACCTCCGATGGGCGTGTGTGGCTCGCGCTGTGTGTGGTGTCAGCCTCGACCCACACGTCGCCGGGCCACATCGAGATGCACCGCATCGACTCACCTGAATACTATGAATATAACATGCTGACACGCCGCTGGGCCAAAAGATTCATGCCCGAGCTGAATGACGGCGAGAAGTCGGTGATCAGACTCTCCATCCAAGGGCTAACCATGAACGAGATAGCCGACAGGATGTGTCTGTCGACCGACACCATAAAGAAATACCGCAAACAGATATTCGAGAAACTCGGAGTCCGCAATATCTCAGAGGCCATAATCTCAGCCACCAACAACCGCCTGCTATGATCCCACAGGGCCTCATGTAAAAATTCTGTCACCCGGAGTGCAATCATACACTTTTGGGTATGGCACAGGCTGGTTTTGTATAGTAATTTTGCACCATACAAATCTACTATACGAAAAAGGACAGCATAAACATGAGAACACTTCTGACATTAGTGGCTGCGGGCACAGCGTTTGTCGTGGCAAACGCACAGGGAGCCGGACAGCCCGATTCGATAGCGGCACGGGAGCTTCAGGAGATAGTGATAGAGGCCCCGAAGGTGATACACCGCGCGGACATGGATGTCTATCATCCCTCGCAGAGCGCGGTGGACAACGCCAAGAACGGCGTGCAGCTGCTGGCCAACCTCATGATCCCCTCGCTGTCGGTGAGCGATGCGCTCGGCACGGTGATGTCAGGGGGCCAGTCAGTGCAGGTGCGCATCAACGGACGCGAGGCGTCGGTGGACCAGCTGAAGAATCTCCTGCCCTCTACCATCAAACGCGTGGAGTGGATAGAAAATCCGGGGCTTAGATACAACGGCGCAAACACGGTGCTCAACTTCATAGTGAGCAACCCTACCGTGGGAGGCTCGCTGATGCTCTACACCATCCAAGCGCTCAACGCCGCATGGGGCCAATATAACCCGAGCGCCAAATTCAACTTCGGACGCTCGCAGCTCGAAGTGGGAGGCGGATATAAACTTACCGAGAATCTGAAGATCTATCGCGACTATCTCGAGACATTTACCTATCCCGACGGTGAGCGACTGACACGCAAGGAGACATCGCGCGGAGGCCGGACAGACAATTCGATCGGCAACCTGTGGACGTCATACAACTATATCAAGCCCGACACGACGGTGATCGTGGTCGAGGCCCGGGGATTCATCAAACCTACCAACAGAGAGGTCTACCACGGGGTGATGTCGACCGCAGCCTCGAGAGCGAGCGAGGCTCTGCTCACAGAGTCGAACGGCAGCCGCGGATCGCGACCGGCCCTGTCGGCCTACTGGGAGCAGCACTTTGCGGGACAACAGATACTGGTGGTGGATTTCAAAAGTCAATATCAGATGGGGCGCACTTTCTCGGACTATATCGAAAGGGATCCGGAGACTCTTGACTATATCACCGACATCCACACCAACATCAAGGATCGCAACCAGCTATATGCCCTCGAGGCTGACTATATCAAGAACTGGAAGAGTTCGCGCCTCACGGGCGGAGCGTCATACACGGCCAACCGCAACCGTTCGACATATGAGAATCTGGGAGGGAAGGTGTTCCATCAGCGACAGGACAAGGTGTACTTCTTCGCCGAATACTTCCAACGCATCAAGAAGTTCACATTCACGGCAGGACTCGGAGCACAGTATACAGACTTCCTGTTTCGTGAGACCGACCTCGGGAGCAATTCATGGAACCTTAGGCCTCAGGCATCAATCACCTACGGCATCAATCCCAAACATCAGCTGCGCCTCAACTTCGACTCGTGGCAGTCTACCCCATCGCTGGCCGAGACCAATCCCACTCCACAGCAGATCGACGGCTTCCAGTGGCGTATAGGCAACCCTGACATCAAGACAGCCAACAGCTATATGCTGACCCTACGCTACCACTTCCAGCTGCCGAGAGTCTACGGGCAGTTTGGCGTCAGGGCGTTCACGTCGCCCAACGCCATCACCCCCTTGCTGATGTGGGAGGATGAGAAGCTCGTCACCACATACGAGAACAGCCGAGGCCTCAAGAACCTGTCGCTGTTTCTCGCACCGCAGATCGAGATAATCCCCGGGTGGCTCATGCTGAGCGGCTATCTGCAGTGGAGAGCAGAATGTATGCGCGGCACAGGCTACCGGCTCACCAGCAACAAATGGAGCGGATATGCCTCGATGCAGCTCAGACACTGGGGATTCACCCTCTCGGCCCAGTATATCCGTGCCCAGCGCGACCTTTGGGGCGAGAAAATCTCGTGGGGCGAAGACATGAATACCATCGACCTCATGTATAACTGGAAACAGTGGGGATTCTCCGCGGGGTGTGTCATGCCCTTCGGCCGCTATGATCAAGGGTCCATGTCGCTGAGCCACTGGAACACCAACGAAAAGCACATGCGCACCGACCTGCGCATGGTCTATCTCGGCCTCAGCTACAATCTCCAGTGGGGACATCAGAAACGCAAAGCAAACAAGCTCATCAACGTAAGCGGCGACGCAGACCAATCCAAAGCCGGCGGAAGATAAAGTATAGAACACGTTTGTATAGACATCGGCGTGCAACCTCTGCAGTTGCACGCCGATGTTGCATGTAATATTCTAATAGGACTATCTGATAATGTCGATGAGGATTTTGGTGAAGGCTTTGGCTCCGTTGTCGTTAAGATGATCAAG
>CAZAWC010000083.1:0-11322 GCA_964488595.1 uncultured Staphylococcus sp.
GTGAAGGCGGCGAGCTTTTCGCGGGCGTTGGCCTTGGTTGAATCGCTCATCCAGGCGAGCTGGTCTATATGCTTGCCCAGAGCCGTGCGCAGGTTCTCGACGAGCCCGAGCATATACTCCTTGGACGATGCGGGGAAGTACTTCTCCACATAGAGCTCGCCGACAGCCTCGCCGAGCGCTCCCTCGGTGGCCGAGATGGCGCGTTTCCACAGCGGGCGCAGCTCCTGCACACCGCTCATCACCTTCGAAAACTCAAAGTTGGCCTGTGTGAAGTTGTCGCTCAGCTCGCTTGAGGCCTGATTGACATATTTCCAGAGATAATAGTCCTTCTTCTCGCGGTCGGTGAGCGAGGCCATGAGCTGATTGGCGCGGTCCACGCTCTTGAGCTCGGTGACGATGACCGAGTCGGGCGACTGTATGCCCATCGTCTCGATGAAGAAACGGTCCCAGTTGATGGCGGGATACATCTCCTTGATCTGGGCGAACGAGCGGCGGTTGTTCATGCGCAGCAGGTCGCGGCTCTCCTCGCGGGTGAAGGCCGAGTCGGCCAGCGCGGTCTCGATCTTCATCACGTTGGCCACGATGCGGGCAGCGTCACCGGCCGAATAGCCGGCATTCTGCATCTGTGTGGCGATGAGAGTCTTATAGGCCTCGCGGACGGCGGTGTTGCGCTCGTCGTTCTTGAGATAATAGTCGCGGTCGCCCAGACCCATGCCGCCGCCCGACACATACATGGCATAGACCTCCGAGTTGTCGAGATCCTCCATGGGGCCGGCGCCGAAGAAGGGGCTGGCATAGTTGCCGTGCATCCACAGGAAGAGATCCTCCATCCCCTCGGGCGTGGTCTCCTCTATCCGGCGCAGGTCGGCCTGAATGGGAGCGGCGCCCTCGGCATTGCGGCGGGCGGTGTCCATGGCCTGGGAGTAGACGGTCCATACCTTGTGGGCCACTGTGCCGGGCTCGGGGTTGGTGGAGCCGAGACCCTCTATGAGCGAGCGCACGCGCGCCTCGGACGAGTCGCTGAGCACATTGAACTTGCCATATCGGGCATGTTCGGGAGTGAGGGGATTGGCCTCCATCCACTTCTTGTTGACATAGCTGTAGAAGTCGGTGCCGGGGGCGATGGTCGAGTCGAGGCCCGAAGCGTCGAGGCTCGCCAGATGCTCGGCACGTGTGCCTGTGCAGGAGATTGCCGCACCGGCTGCGGCTATCGTGAAGATAGCTGCCGTGTAGGGGAGAAATCGCATAGCGTGTAGGGGTAGATTATAATTGTGATTATAATGATTGATTCAATATTCCTGTCCCGGCAACGGTTCTCACTGGCGGGAGGGGTCGAGCTCGGCCAGTATGGAGGCCAGCTCCTGTTCGGTGGCCGTGAGACGTTCGCGGCAGGCTCTGAGCAGGGCCGAGGCCCGGCGGGTGTATCCGGTCAGGCTGTCTATGTCACACTGGTCAGACTGCATCTTGCGCAGTATCTCCTCCAGCTCGCGCAGATTGTCGTTGAACGTGGGCTCAGGCATCGGGAGTCAGCGCTTTGGTGATGTTCTCAAAGACCTCGTCCACCGTGCCCGTCCCGTGGATGGGACGATAGACGCCGGTGCTGATATAATAGTCGCGCAGGGGCGATGTGGTGTCATGATACACCTCGAGGCGGCGGCGGATGGTGTCGGCATTGTCGTCGGCGCGGCCCGACTCGCGTCCGCGGTTGATGAGGCGGTCGGTGAGCACGTCGTCGGGCACCTCGAGGCCCACCACATGGTCCACCTTCATGCCGCGGCTGCCCAGTATCTTCTCCAGCTCCTCGGCCTGATGGATGGTGCGGGGGAATCCGTCGAAGATGAATCCCTTGGCCTGCGGCTTGAGTTTGTCTATCTCGTCGGCGAGAATCTCACACATCAGTTTGTCGGGGATGAGATTGCCGTTGGAGATATAGGAGTCTGCTATATGGCCCAGTTCGGTGCCTGCGGCTATCTCGTCGCGGAGCACCTGTCCTGTCGAAATGTGAGTGAGACCATAGCGGTCGATGAGCTTGTCGCTCTGGGTGCCCTTTCCACTGCCGGGCCCCCCGAAAATAACAAGATTAAACATTAAAAACCATGATTAGTTATCGCCCCGTCCGCCTCCCGGGCGGTGGCCGCACGGATGCGCACGGCGGGGTCTGAATAGTCGTCAGTCAGCCTCTCTGTCGAGGATGTATATGTCATTGAGGTTGCGGGCGCGGCCGTCGATGTCGAGCCCGTAGCCTATGATGAACTTCACCGGGATCTCAAATCCCACATAGTCGGGCTTCACCTCGGCACACTGCAGGGCGTCGGGCTTGAACAGCAGGGTGGCTATGCGCAGCGAGCGCGGATTCATGGCCCGGAGGTCCTCCTGCAGCTTGAGCATGGTGCGCCCGGTGTCGATGATGTCCTCCACGATTATCACGTCGCGTCCCTCTATCGGCTCCGTGAGGCCCATCACCTGCTTGACCGCCCCTGTCGAGCCCGTTCCCTCATAGCTCTTGAGGCGGATAAACACTATCTCGGCATCGGTGTCGATGGCCCTGAACAGGTCTACGGCAAACGGTGCGGCACCATTGAGCACACACACCAGCAGCGGGTTGCGGTCAGCATACTCCTCGGTGATGCGGCGTCCCAGCTCGGCCACGCGGGCCTTGATGCGCGCGTTGTCGATATAGGGGACGAAGGTGAGTCCATTATAAGATTTTCGTTTCATTGGTCCCGGTGGGTATATTTGGGTGCAAAGTTACGAAAAAATATCGATATACAACAAATCCACCCCATCACCCCATCGGCAACTCCCCCATCATATCCTCATATAGCGAAATTATTGCGTGTATAATAGGCTATGTCCACGGCGGCCCCCGAGAGGGGGTCGTGGCATAGGTAGGCCTCGGCCTTGGCCGAGGTTAAGGCGATCATATCATAATTCGGCCCCCGAGAGGGGGTCGTGGATTTCAGTCAGACTGCTTCCGGGTGGGGAGCATGTGCAGAGTAAAGGATGGCTCGGCGGGTGAGCCACGACCCCCTCTCGGGGGCCGCAATCTATAGAGTCTCATTCTGTACCCCGGCCAAGGCCGGGGCCTACCGTGGCCATGACCCCTTTCAGGGGCCACTCTGCGGGGGTGCGTAGTTTGTAATGAGGGGTAGAGTTTCATATGTGCAGATTGAATTAATCCACGCTCACCTGTGGGGAGCGTGGCTGGATATTTAAAAAGGGGCCTCCGCGTGGTGCGGAGGCCCCTGATTGTGTTCAATGTGAGTGTGACGTCGGGAGGTTTACTTCACGATGAGCTTAACCACCTTGCCGTCGACAGTGACAACGTAGACGCCGGGGACTACCGAGATGGTAGCGTCGCCCTGTGCTGCGTAGATCTGCTTGCCATCCACGGCATATACCTCAACCATCACCTCCTCGGCACCGGTCACGATGATGGTGCGGGGAGCGGTGGTGACGCTGACACCTGCGGTGAGAGCATCAAGCCCGGTAGTGAAGTTGATGGTAACCTCGTTGGAGGGAGCGGATACGCCCTTGTCATAGACTACGACTACGACGTAGGTATTCTCGCCGTCGGCCACGGTGGTGTCGACATACTCAAGCTCGGCTACGGGCTCGGCTGTGATCTTCTCACCGTTGCGATAGATGTCATAGCCCACGATCGAGAGATCGGCGGTAGAAGATGCGGGGATGAAGGTCACGTCGTCAACCATCAGCATGAAGGATGCTGTACCCTTGCCGCGGATAGCGAAGTGCTTGGCACCCTCAGGGAGGTCAACGGTGTACTCGGTCCATGTACTGGGCACGACATTCACGTTGAGCAGCGACACGAAGTCGGCGGGATTGAGCGAACCGGTCGAGTAGAGCACCTCGATAGACTCGGGGTATTCGCTGGAATAGCTGCTGGCGAAGAACGAGATGGTCTGAGCGCCACCGAAGAGCTCGGGCGAGATAGCCCAGTCGTTGCAAGTTCCGTTGTCATATCGGAAGAGAGCGGCAAGATACTTTTTGCCAGACTTGGCATCAAATGTGCTGTTGCCACCAGAGGTAGCCTGATCCCATACGAAGAAGCTGGATTTGGTCTGGCCGACCACGATGCCGGGGACATCCATACCCTCGAAGCCACCTACGGGCGAGTTGTCAACGTCAAGGAATGTCCAGTCACCATACTCGTGAGCCCATGCCTCGGCATTCTCGAAGTCCTCGGTGATAGCCTCGGGGGTGGCAGCAGAGAGATCGGGCTCGCTCCATGTCAGCTTCACGCCCTCAGCGGTGGCGTCAGCTGCAAGATCGGTAACGGCGGGGAGAGTGGACACGTTGGGGGTCACTACTATCTCGGCAGTCTCGTTGTTGGCGAGATCCATGTCGGATGCGAATACCACGATGGCCTTATAGGTGACAGGCTCGGTGGCGAGAGCAGACATCTCCTCGGTGAAGGTGATGACAGTGTTCTTGCCAGCAGCGAGAGCGGCGCCCTCCTTGGTGGCCACCTTCTCGTTGTCGGCATAGAGCTCTACGCTATAGCCGGTAGCCTCGAGACCACCCTCGTTGGAAACAGTGACGTTGACATCATAGGATGTGCCGGGCTTCACCTTGGCGGGAGCTGTGATGTCAGCTGCCTTGAGGTTGTAGTCCAAGAGCGAGATAACAGCGAAGTTATCGAAGATGTTGTAGCTGAACAGCTCGATGGCAGCATCAAGGCAGATCTGGACGGTCTGACCCTTGTAGGCCGAGAGATCGACGGTCACCTTGTTCCACCCGTCAGCCTCGGTGCTGAGGTCGTTGATAGCGGTGGTGGGGAGAACGTCTGTGTAAGAGAATGCACCCGTAGGACGCACACCTACACTGACGGTGTTGATGTCAGCAGCACCCTCCTCACCTACGATATTGTAGACATAGAATGTGAAGGCGGGGTTCTCGATGTTGGCCAGAGAGATCTTGCCGGTGAAGATGCGGACACCCTGTCCGATGTTTGCACCCTTAGAGTAGATGAAGCCACCATCAGCGTTGACTGAGGTGATACCGAGGTCGCCGTCCTTAGCGAGGCCTAAGGTACACATGCTTGTTGCGCCGGGCATGGGGCCGTAGCCGAGGAGAGTGGAGATGGAGCCACCGGCGAAGTCCTCGCTGTAGTTGGTGTAAGGCTGGCCGACGGGGATCATGTCAGATATCTGACCCTCACCCTCGCCACGTACGGTCACGGCATAGACGAGATACTGCATGAAGTCCTGACCGGAGGGCACTGCCATATAGCTATAGGTGGTCTCGGTGAGGTTGCCTGCCACGAGGTAGCGGCTCGAGCCGTCATACTCATAGAGGTTATACTTCACCTGATCGGGGGCGAGTGCACCACCGTTCTCGGAAGTGGTCACAGCGTTCCAGCTGACGGTCACATAGCCGGGGTTGGTAGCGCTCTCCTCGAGGTTGACGAGAGTGGGAGCTGCGGGATAGTCGATACCTACGTAAGCGGCAGCGGTAACAGACTCACCCTTGCCACTCTCGTTGTAAACGCACACGCTGTATGTGTAGTCGCCAGACTCGGGGAGGTTGTCAGTGAAGGTGAGAGTAGCGCCGACAGCGGGAGCGTCAAAGGTCTTGACGAGGGTCTCGCCACGATATACCTCAGCCTTGGTGAGCGAGGTGAGGGGGTTGCCGCTGAAGTCGACGGTAGGAGTCTTGAACGAGATCTCAGCGCTCAGGGTGCCATCAGCAGCGGGGGTCACGGTGAGGTCGGTGGGCTTGCCGGGACCGGCAGCGGATACACCTGCCTCGATGCGGATGTCATAGAGCCAGAGATTGTACATGTCTTTGTCAGAAATACCGTGGAAGCCTACATAGTAGCCGCCATCGGTGGCGGGAGTGATCCATGCGGTCAACTCCGTCTCGGTGCCGGAGAGCACAGTGGGCTCAACGAGGGTCTCGGTCATACCGGCCACGGTGTTGGACTTGCCACCCTTCACCTCGATGCGCTCGGGGAAGCTATTGCTGTTAGCCTTGGCCTTGAATGTGAGCTTATAAGCCATACCGGCCTGCAGCTTGACGGGAGGTGTGATCAACCAGTCGTCCATAGCTACAGACGTGTTGTAGGTCATTTTGAGCCTGTTATCTTCCACCTTCCATGTCTTGCCGTCGGCATTGCCGTCGATGATGGTGAAGCCGGCGAGATCATCGTCGCTCGAGAATGTGGGTGCGTAGGGAGGAACGATGTCGCCAAACACGAGGGGATTGCTCTTGCCCTCGGCAGAAGCCACACCGGCGTTATCGGCTACCACACCATAGATGTAAGACTCCATAGCGCCGTCGGCCGAAGCGGTGTAGGGCTCAGAGTAGTAGGTGGTGGTGAGGCCGGTGGCCACGACGACAGCGTCGGGATAGCGGGTCACGGTGTAGGTGATGGCTGCCGGGTCGATGTAGCCGCCGTCAACCGTAGTGGTGACGGGAGCCCATGCCACGTTGATGGTGCCGTCGACATACTCTGCTGTCACCTCGGGGGTGGCGGGCAGACCGTTGCCGATAAACTTCTTGACGCTGATCTTGGGACCGTTGCCATTGTCGTTGGAGCAGTAAGCCACGAAGGAGTACTCGCCGGGAGCGGGCACGGTGACGTCAACGAATCCGACGGTGGAGCCTGCAAAGCCGCTCTTGGCGCTGACCTCCTCACCGTTGACGAGCAGGTGGCAGGTCATCCTGTCCCAGCCGGCATCGGAGCCGTCATAGTAAGTAGAGGGCAGGTCGACATAGACAGAGCCGGTCAGCGAGCCGCCGTTGAAGTCGGGAGAAACCTTCTTGGGAGCGGCGGGCGCATTGCCTTCGGGAGTGGCGGGGATCACAAGACCGTCCACCTCCTCGTCGTTGGGGAAGTCGAACAGCTTGGTGGCCACACCTGTGGTGAGGTTAACCTCGGCCAGATAGCCGGCACCGCTGGCCTCGGACAGGGTCCAGAACATGCGGTTGGTCTTGGTGTCGATGACAGCGTCGCTGAGATACTGCGGGCTGAGGCCGGTCACACCGACGATGTCGAAATCGGCGGTGTTCTTGTCGATCTTGACAAGGTAAGAATCGCCTACGATAAAGTCTTCGCCCACTTCCTCACCACTGTAGAGGATACCGTAGAGCTGACCGGTGGAGTCGAAAGCGATGGAGTTGGTATTGTAGTTGAACTCACCGATGGGGGTCACAGTGACGCCGGTCTCGGAATAGACGAGAGTAGCGAGCTGGAGACCGTTGCCCTGACTGTTGTAGGTGACACCATACACAGTGCCTGTGGTGGGATCTACGGAAAGGCCGAGGGCGATATTGTCAACGTTGCCGTTAAAGGTTGCCACTACATCGCCGGTAACGAAGTCATAACCTGTGACGGTGACTAAAATATACCCCCAGAAAGAGAAGTAGTTGGTGGCCCAATAGATGTCGTTGACGAGCACACCGCCGGAAGATGCCTCTGCGTCGGCGATCTTCAGATCAAAAGCTCCACCTGCCTGAGTGGGCACGGAGTAGAGACCGATTTGAGATTCCCCACCCCAGTTGTTGGCATGGAGGACAGTGCCATACATCTCGGGGATGCCGGCTGCCGCACCATAGGACACCTTAGTGGCACCCTTGAAACTGGTAGTGGTGGAGGTGTATTTGCGGAGGCCAAACTGCGAGGCGGCCTTGCGGGTGCGGGGGGTCTTGGGCAGAGTGATGCCCTTCTCCGCGCGTGGATTGACGGCAGAAGCGACAGAGGTGAGCTCAGCTCTACTGTTGCTGTTGCCTGCCTTCTTCATCACTTGCGGGGCGGCTACCACAGACAGCGTGGTGGCTCCTGCAAGAAATGCTGAGACGATTCGTGTAAGAATTGTACCCATATAGACTGATTGGCGGTTTCTTATTGTTAGACGCTGTCCCGCGGGCGAAACCGTTTGACCGTCGGGAAGCCGAAATATAAAGGTTATTTACTCTATCTGTTGGATCTCAAATTGTTACTGTCGGGTGATAACGTGATCAGATTCTAACCTTGGCAGCTCCGGCGGGGGTCACCACGATATATATGCCGCGCGCGGGGAGGGTGACGGCCTCTCCGGCACCCACCATGCGGCCGGCGAGGTCATAGACGGTGATGGCGACTCCGCCTGCGGTGACGGTGCGGCCGTTGACCGTGACGGCAACCGCGGCGCCGGTCTCAATGTCGGTGATGGCCGATGTGCCACCCGCGGCGGTCACCACCTCGACAGGTGCGGAGGGGATGGAGAGGAGGGTGCCGTCGGTGGCGGTGATGGTATAGCTATAGGTGGTGGAAGCGTCGAGCCCGGTCACCTCAAACGATGTGCCGTTGCCCACGGGGAGCTGCACATAGCCCTCCACGGGGAGCAGTTCGTAGGTGATGCCATAGCCCACCTCGATGTCGTCGACAGCCACAGCGCCCTTGCCTGAGTTGCGACGCAGCTCCACACGGGCCTGCGTGGCGCCGGCCACATCCACGCTGACGGTGGTGATGGCGCCTCCTGCGGCGGTGGTCACGGGCACCTCCTCGACAGTCACCCACCCTGAGGCGGTGTGCACGGAGACGGCCAGACGGTCGGCCTCGCCGCTACCGTTGCCGCGGTGCCAGAACTTGACATAGCGTATATCCTCGGGATAGACGGCCGACACCACTGCATCGGCAGTCTTGCCGAGACGGATGGAGGGGGCAGCCTGACCGGTGTAGGCTGTGTTGGAATAGGAGGTGACGGTGGTCGAAGTCCATCCGGCAGGGAGGTTGGACGCCCCGTCGGAGAAGTCGCAGAGGTCCTTGTTTGAGCCGGTGAGCGACTTGAGGTAGACGTCTATCAGATAGCCGGTGGCATTGTCGAGGCTCTCCCACGAGGCGATGAATCCGTCGGCGCCCACGCTGAGCGGCTCGAGAGCCACGGGCCTCATCTTGCTCATGGGCACGGGGCCGGTGGTCACCTCGATCTCGTTGGAGTCGTCAGACGACTCCCAGCCGTTGGTCACGGCCACGGTATAATAATATCTGGAGCCACCCTCGAGGCCGTCGACCCTATAGGAGGTGACGGAGCCCACCGGGAGGTGGTCATATCCGGGCACATACACCACAGCATCGCCCTCGGCGGGACGGGTGAAGACGGAGAGCTTGTAGCTGCCACCCTCCACGGGCTGCCATGCGGCCGTGAAGCCGCTGTCGTCGCTGTCGAGAGCCTCGAGAGCCACGGTGGGAGCAAGCTGCTCGGTGCTGCCGCCACAGGCCTTGAAGGTGATGATGCCGCCGGCCTCGGCTATGTCGGTGATGGGCTTGCCGAGCGACTGGCCGCTCCAAGTCTTCATCGAGGGGTTGGTGGTGTCGGTAAATGAGGTCTTGTGCGAGGTGCCGGGGAATGCGTCGCCGTCGCGCGAGTATTCGCTCTGCGAGCCGTCGGCCTCCTCTATGTCCACATACTGGTGAGAGGGTGTATTGTTGACCTTATTGCTGTCCCACACAGACTCGTTATAGTCCACATGCCACACCAGCATGCCGTGGCCGGGGATATAGGCATCCCAGCCGGTCTTCTGACGGTTTTCGAAGAGGAAAAACTCGTTGGCCTTGGAGGTGCGGACGATGCCGGCCTTGTTGGTGGAGATAGGCTCGAGGGTGGCGTTGACGGGGCCGCTGATCTCGAGGGGCTCCATCCAGCCGAGGGCATAGCGCTCGAAGGCGCCATAGAGCGGAGGCGTGCAGCCGTCGTTGTTGTAGGGACCATAGTCCATGCACGACCACGAGCCGGGGGTGAAGGAGGAGGTGTAGGAGGTGGCATAGAGGTCGGGGAGGCCCATCACGTGCGAGAACTCGTGGATGAACGTGCCCACGCCGTCGGGGCGACCGCTCTCATACTCGTTGGAGCAGGCATAGCGCGACACGTAGACGCCGTCATGCTGAGGGGAGTAGCCCTCGCCGGCCTCCACGGTCCAAGCGTGGGGCCACACGGTGTCGGCCGATCCGCCCGAGGCCTCGCCGCGGCCGGCATAGAAGATGAATACGTTGTCGACATATCCGTCGCCGTCGCGGTCATACTGCGAGAAGTCTACCGTGGCGTCGAGGAGCGCCAGCGCCTCGGTGACCATGGCTGCGGGGTGCTGGTCGTTGCCATACCAGTCGTTGCCGCCATAGTAGGAACGGTTGCGCGACAGGGTGACGGGGCCATAGACATCAAACTCGGGGTCAAACTGGCCCATGGACGACTCCCTGAAGAAGTCGACGGCCGAGCCGGTGCCGCCATAGTCGCTGAAGCCGGGCTCGTTGAGCATGCGGCTGAAGTAGTCGTGGGCATCGGTGAGGGTCATCTTGACATCCTTATACTCCACGAGGATGACGAGCCCCTTCTGCTTGCCCATGGCGGGGAAGTGGGTGCCGGGGAAAAGGCCGGGACCTGCCGTGGCGCGCATCTGGCCCGAGCCCGTGGCAAAGGCCGGACGGGCTATATTGACGGTCTGGGCCATGCGCGATGTGCCGGCCTGTGCGGCCAGCTGCATGGTGTGGTTGACGCGCCCCATGTCGACGCCTGACAGATAGGCCTTGGCCTCGGCCGAACGGCGGGCGGCGGGGGTAGCCTTTATGTCGGAGCGCACGGTGAGACCGGCGGCGTCGACATCGGCATAATAGAATGTGTCGTGATCGTTGACCAGATAATAGCCATCCTCGCTGAGGTAATAGTGGTGAAACTCATCACCCACGAGGCGCACGTTGAGCTCCGTGCCGTCGGGCTGGGTCATCTTCAGGAGTCCGGGCTTGGCCGGAACGGCCATAGCGGACAAACTTACGGAGAAAGAGACTACTCCGAGAAGCAATTTTTTTATAGTTACCATATTGGAATCCGGATTCGATATTATTATTCTGCAAAATTAGGCTTTATAACATACTTTTGCAACAAACGGGGCAAAAATTTTACATATTTTCCATGGAATAGTGAAAAAATCTCAAAATTTGGCTCTCATTTTCCAAATATCCCTCACTTTGCGGGGCGGAGAGGGCAGAAAACACTCCCCCGGCAGGGGGCATCAGCGCAGCCTGCCGGGGGAGTGGTGTTAGGGTCAGGAGGGATCAGAGGGTGCGATACTGCTTGGAGTAGCGGAGCACCTGCGGGAGATATTCTTCGTCGTAGGATATGGTGACATCCTTGATCTTACCGTCGGCATCATAGACGGGAGTGTAGACGGGATTGACAAAGCCCTTGTAGGGAGCGATGTTGAGCTTGGCATAGCGCGAGAGCACCTCGTTGTGGAGGTCGGGATCAACCTTCACGCCATATGTCTCCACGAGGGCCTCGCCGGCGGCATAGTCGCCCTCGCTCTTGATGCGCTGGATCTCGC
>CAZAWC010000084.1:0-4923 GCA_964488595.1 uncultured Staphylococcus sp.
CATCCTGACCGGTCATCGAGTCGACCACAAAGAGAGTCTCCTGAGGCTTGACGGCCTTCTTTATAGACTCAATCTCCTGCATCATCTGCTCGTCCACGGCCAGACGGCCTGCGGTGTCGATGATCACGAGATCAAGATGATTTGCTTTGGCGTGGCGAATGGCGTTTTGGGCTATTTCGACAGGATTCTTGTTGCCCTCCTCGGTATAGACGGGCACGTTGATCTGCTCGCCGAGCACTTTCAGCTGGTCAATGGCGGCGGGACGATAGACGTCGCAGGCCACGAGCAGCGGACGGCGTGACTGTTCTGACTTGAACTTGCGGGCCAACTTGCCTGAGAATG
Source organism: uncultured Staphylococcus sp. (assembly GCA_964488595.1). Lineage (GTDB taxonomy): Bacteria > Bacteroidota > Bacteroidia > Bacteroidales > Muribaculaceae > Duncaniella. Next base: position 343 of record CAZAWC010000084.1, read on the forward strand.
TAGTCTTACCGGAACCCTGCAGACCCGACATGAGAATCACGGTGGGATTGCCTGAAAGATTGACAGAGGCCGTTTCGCCACCCATGAGACGGGCCAGCTCGTCATGGACGATCTTCACCATCAGCTCGCCGGGCTTGATGGCGTTTATCACGTTCTGACCGAGAGCCTTGGCCTTGACCTCGTCGGTAAACTGTTTTGCTACCTTGAAGTTGACGTCGGCCTCCAGAAGGGCACGGCGCACATCTTTAAGTGTCTCGGCAACGTTTATCTCGGTGATTTTTCCTTCACCTTTCAGTATCTTGAAACTCCTCTCGAGTCTCTCGCTTAGATTCTCAAACATGGATTACGCAGGATATATTTTTATGCTGTGTATATTTTTTGATATGCAGTGAGGTCAGTTGACCAACAGGTTTGTCTCCGTGTCGGGAAATATCACCTTGGGCTCGAAGACGGCCGCCTCCTCTGGCGTCATTGACGCATAGCAGATTATTATTATCACATCACCTACTTGTACCCTTCGGGCTGCCGCACCGTTCAGGCAGATCATGCCTGTGCCACGCGGGCCGGGAATGGTGTATGTGTCAAACCGCTCACCGTTGTTATTGTCAACGATATAGACCCTCTCGCCGGGGAGTATACCGGCGGCGTCGAGAAGGTCGCGGTCTATGGTGATACTGCCGATATAGTCAAGGTTGGCCTCCGTCACGTGTACACGGTGAATCTTGGCCTTCAGCATCTCGAGCATCATATGGCACGGGGATATTTAATGTTGTCTATCAGTCTCACGTCGCCGCAATAACATGTTATACATCCCACCGGGCACTCCGAGTCGGTCCAGTCGGCGATAGGTTGCATTGTCAGGCCATCGACGATCTCATAGTATTCCACTTTCATGTATGGGAAAAGATTGAGGGTTGATTCAACCTTTTCGCGCACTTGTCCGACGGACATCTCGCGTGCCCAAACGAGGCTTGAGCGGAGCACCAGCGATATGACGGGGGCTATGGAGCGCTGCTCGGGAGTGAGCCGCACGTTGCGCGAACTCAGTGCCAGACCGTCGGCCTCACGGAGGATGGGACAATCTACTATCTCGAGCCCGTCGAAACCTTCGATCTCAGCCATCTTGCGGATGACGGCTATCTGCTGAAAATCCTTTTCGCCGAAGTATGCGCGGGTGGGGTGGGTGAACGAGAATAGTTTGCTCACGATCTGTGCCACGCCGTTAAAGTGACCCGGACGCATTGCTCCCTCCATGACCTCTGCTACGGGCCCGAGGTCAAACACTCGTGTGTCGGGCTCGGGATATATCTCCTCGACCGACGGAGCGAATACATAGTCTACACCGGCCGCTTCGAGCAGCGCAAGATCGGCTTCCTCTGTGCGGGGATATGTGGCGAGGTCTGTGGGATTATTGAACTGGGTAGGGTTGACAAAGACGCTGACTACCACCGTGTCGTTTTCGCGACGCGCGCGGTCTACGAGCGATTTATGGCCCGCATGAAGCGCGCCCATCGTCGGGACGAGTCCGATGGTGCCCCGCTGAGCGGCGGCATTGATTTTTTCTTTTAATTCAGCGACAGTGCGAATTACTTCCATTTTTGCGATTAATGCTAATTTGAGCTTGGAGCAGAAGTGTCACACGGACACACTCCGTATTCAAACTGCAAAATTACAACATTTTTCGACATAGGGCTTTATTTTTCGAGTTATTTTTTAACTGCCACCTCCCTCATGGCATCCGTTCGGCATGAATTATGTGAGGGTGTGGGAGCTAAAATATCTTTATCAGGGGATTGATGGTTAGTAAGGTTTCGATAAATTCTTCTTGATTTTGAGGTGAGATATATACCCAGTTCTTTCTGCCATACTTAAGTCCGATACGTTTTGACGAAAGAGCTGGCGATGAAAGAATCGTGGATCTGTGTGAGATTTCTGTGATCTGGGATATTGATAAATTCATATGGTATAATACGCCGCACCTGATAATGAGTCTTTCTCCTTTGATAGTATAGTCGGTATGAAGTAGGATGTCATAGATCATCACCAGACCTATACCCATCATGACAACATTTATCAGAAGAATCAATGGAGCGGAGTAGCACAAGTAGATTGACACGACAAAAGCAAAGGACATCCCTACGCAGAGCGAAGCATACCACTTAGAAACGATTGATTTATATATCTGATCCATATGCACAAAGATAAGGAATTAATCTGAGATAACATTTCCTCCGGGTGGTGCGTAGGGAAGATTATGGGTCAGATTGTGAAAAATATACCTGAAAAATTTGGTTTATAATATAAACTGTATTAACTTTGCAAGCGGAATAAGGGCGGATTCGCGCGACCGTCCTTTTTTCAGGACAAAATGGTTTATAAAATAAACCTAATATTTACACTAAACACAAATTGGAAAATGAGTGAAAAAAGAATGACTGAAAGAGAGAGTCTCGAGGTGATCACTTCCATGATCGCCCGAACGAAGGCCCGCTACATCGGCAACGGCAATATCCTGCTCATGTGGGGCTATCTCGTGGTGAGCATATCCATTCTCGTTTGGATGATGCTCGCCGCAACCCGAGACAATGTGTGGAATTGGTTGTGGTTCGCCATCCCTGTGATTGGCTTTCCCGCAACAGTCGTGATGTCTAAAAGGGAATGTCGTCATCACGGTGCGATCACATACTCGGACAGGATCACCACACGGCTGTGGACGATATTTGGCGTGTCCGAGATCATACTGGCCCTGCTTTGTGTTGGGTTTGAGTGGGTCGGAGGCGTATGCTGCTGGAGTGCCATGCTGGTGTATTCTCTCCTCCTTGCTCCGATGGCAGAGATAGCCCAAGGTCTGATAATCAGGGAGAGTTGTCTGGTCGGTGGGGGAGTGGTGGGGCTCTCTGTGGGTGTGGTTACTCTGTGCTGCGTCGCCGGGGGAATCCCGCTGATGGCACACTGGTACATGCCGCTGTTCATCCTCGCATGGGTGGCCATGATGATAGTGCCCGGACATATAATCAACAAAAAATTGAAATCCGAATGAAAGAACTGAATCCGCTCCTACATTCTCAACTCCGGCTTGCCATAATGTCCATTCTGATGAATGTGGAGGAAGCAGATTTCGTGTATCTCAAGGAGAAGACCGAGGCCACCGCCGGAAACCTCAGCGTGCAGATAGACAAACTCTCGTCGGCAGGATACATCTCCGTAGAGAAAGGAATGTCGGGGAATCGTCCGAGGACCGTGTGCTCAGTGACAGAGGCGGGGATCAAGGCGTTTGAAGAATATGTCGATGCCCTGAAGTCCTATCTCAATCTGTAATAAGACAATACGACAGCGTGCCTCAGCTCAAAATGGTGCGCTGTCGCACTGCCATTATCGAGGAGGTTTGATATCTCCATGGGATTTTTGTAACTTTGCACTTGCAAAATCTAAGGTATAAATGATATTATCAATCAAACGTTCTCAACTTGTACAATTCTGCTGGCAACATCTTTGGCTGCTGATTTCGCTCTATGTCATGACTCTCGGGGTGGCATTTTGTGTTCGTTCCAACCTCGGTAGCAGCGTTATATCTTCGATTCCTATGGCCTTTGCACTCGCCGGACAGGAAGACCTGACGTTCCCGCTCACGATAGGTGGCTACACCAATGTGATGAATATTATATTGGTGGGATTGCAGATATTGGTCTTGCGCCGCAGATTCGAACTCGTCCAGCTCTTTCAGTTGGTGATCGGATTCCTATTCGGTGCGCTGATTGACCTCAATATGGTGCTGACCTCATATTTCGATTACTCACAGTTGTGGCAGCAGATCGCGGCCCAATTCTTGGGATGCTCGGTCATGGCATTCGGAATATCAATGGAGGTGCGTTGCGGGTCGGTGACAATGCCGGGCGAGGGTATTCAGGTGGCATTCGTCAAGGTGACAGGGTTGCCGTTCCCGAAAATGAAGATAATAATCGACACTGTTCTCGTGGCCCTTGCCGTGGTCTCATGCTACTACTTTTGGGGTGCATGGCAATGGAACATCATTGGCCCCGGCACATTGTTTGCGATGTTTTACGTAGGTTATTGCGTCAAGTTGCTAAGCGTCCACCTTCAGTGGTTTGACAAGATCCTTGATTATCGCCCCGGATTCCGCAGATACATTTTCGGCCTTGCTCGTTTTCTCTACTCAGGCTTCAACAACGACTGACCATCGACTCATCCATAAAAGAAAGTCGCCTCCCGATCTCGGGACTAAGCCGAGGATGTGAGGCGACTTCTTCATTTATTAAGTTCAGAGCTTTAGTGTTTCTATATAATATGGTGTCGAAGATAAATGAAATAGGGGATAATTGCGATATCCCCATTTTTGCTATATTCGCGGTCAACCCCCGACGGCCGAAAATCTACGTAAAGGCTATTTTACATAATAGGAATTATGTGCAAACCGTCGTGGTTGGATCGTGAGCATAGTATAGGGTGACATTACTTCATTGGGTATAGCGAGGAGGATATGTAGAGATTATGTAATGGTGAACAGTGAGGGCGAGATGTCTTTCATGTGGGTGGTCGGCATCTGTCATTGTTAAGTTTCCC
>CAZAWC010000084.1:5023-11188 GCA_964488595.1 uncultured Staphylococcus sp.
TATACAGCACTGTTTTACACGATATTAAACACTCTAACATAAAGCGCAGGTGGAGATGTTCCACCTGCGCGATTTTTGTCTACACACCTTACGAAAGCCTTCACCTCTCCCCTACTTTAATAGAGAAAAAGTGTTGATCGATTCGATTCTACTGTTTGGAAATAAAAATTCCATAATGAAAATTTGGCAGTTTAGGAAAAAGTAATTACATTTGCACACATCAAAAACGCAACTCGAGAATTTAAATCTGCAAACTATGGACTTAGTTTCAAGACTCAAACAATATTTAGAACTGCAACATGTGAGTGTCACACAGTTTGCAGATGAATGTGGTATTCCCCGTCCCAGCGCTTCTCAGTTGCTTGCCGGACGTAATAAAAAAGTGAGTGATGAGATTATCGGAAAGATCCATGCTGTCTATCCGGAGCTGTCGATAGTATGGCTTATGTTCGGCGAAGGTGATATGCTCACGACATCGTCACCTGAAGATAGAACCGCTAAGTTTGGATTTGAAAACGCACCAAAGAAAGATGTTGCGGATGTAAATGCAAATTTAATAAGTGACGAAAAGTCAAATTCTGAATTTATATTTGCAACGCAGCCTAATTCACAAAAGCAAATAGTAGAAAAACCGGACCATTCAGAAAAGCAAATTGGGCACACGTTTGAATTCGCAAATCCGGATATTAATCCCGAATCAAAACAGGATACAAACGCAAATAAGTCAGAGACCTTCACCGTTCAGACCGGCACCGGGAAGCGTGTGACAGGAATCGTGGTCTATTATGATGATCAGACCTATGAATCCTTTATCCCCGACCCTGAGCATCTTCACCCTTTTATACATAAATAATCCCCACGGGATACACATAGCGATTGACTGCTCGCAAGGATCTTCACCCGCCAAATGAGATGCTCTTAACATCCCGTTTGGCGGTTATTGAATTTCTGTGTAATTTTGCAGATTGAAATTTGAACTGAATCAATGCAGTCATTGTCCCTAAATGACTGAGACAGCAATATGGGTATATCAATAAACAATCTCAAAGTCGAGTTCAGCGCTAAGTCGCTTTTTGATAATGTGTCGTATATCATCAACGACCGAGACAGGATTGCGCTCGTAGGCAAGAACGGCGCGGGGAAGTCGACAATGTTGAAGATAATAGCCGGGCTGCAGACCCCTACCTCGGGCACCGTTGCTGTGCCGCGTGACACGACGATCGGTTATCTTCCCCAGCATATGACGATAAATGACACATCCACTGTGGTGGAGGAAGTGAGGACCGCTTTCAGCCATATCCGCGAGCTGCGCGCGAGATATGAAAATCTGGTGGAAGAACTGGGCAGCCGTACCGACTATGAGAGCGATGAGTATCAGCAGATCATCGACAAGATGACCCAGCTTTCTGACCGTCTGGCTATGGAGGAGAGTGAAAACTGCGAGGCCGAGATGGAAAAGACACTGATCGGACTGGGATTCACACGCAACGACTTCGACCGCCCTACGGCTGAGTTTTCGGGTGGTTGGCGCATGCGCATCGAACTGGCCAAACTGCTGCTGCGTCGTCCGGATGTGTTGTTGCTCGACGAGCCTACCAACCACCTTGACATCGAGTCGATCCAGTGGCTGGAAAATTTTTTGGTGACCAAGGCCGGAGCTGTGGTGCTCGTGAGCCACGACCGTGCGTTTATAGACAATGTGACCAACCGCACCATAGAAATCTCTATGGGTAAGATCTATGATTACTCCGTCAACTACTCTAAGTTTGTGCAACTGCGGGCCGAGCGACTCGAACAGCAAATGAGGGCCTATCAGAACCAGCAGAAGATGATCAAGGATACGGAGGACTTCATTGAGCGATTCAGATATAAGGCCACAAAGAGCGTTCAAGTGCAGAGCCGCATCAAGCAGTTGGCCAAGATAGACCGCATCGAGGTGGACGAGGTGGATACATCGCATCTCAATCTCAAATTCCCCCCGGCCCCTCGCTCGGGCGACTATCCTCTGATAGTAGATGACCTTGGCAAGGCTTATGGAGACCATCAGGTGTTTGATCATGCCACATTCACAATCAAGAGAGGCGAGAAAGTGGCGTTTGTCGGAAAGAACGGCGAGGGCAAATCGACTCTGGTCAAATGTATAATGGGCGAGATTCCATACACAGGGATGCTAAAGGTGGGCCATAATGTCAAGATTGGCTATTTTGCTCAGAATCAGGCACAGATGCTCGACGGCGAGCTGACCGTATTTGACACCATCGACCGTGTGGCTGTCGGCGATATCAGATTGAAAATCCGCGATATCCTCGGCGCATTCATGTTTGGAGGCGAGGCGTCGGACAAGAAAGTGAAAGTGCTGTCAGGAGGTGAGAAGACTCGGCTTGCCATGATCAAACTGCTACTCGAGCCTGTCAACCTGCTGATACTCGACGAGCCCACTAACCATCTTGACATTGAAACAAAGGATATCCTCAAGGATGCTATCAAGGAGTTTGATGGCACGGTGATAGTGGTGAGTCATGATCGTGAGTTTCTTGACGGACTTGTTGAGAAGGTCTATGAGTTCGGCGGAGGAAAGGTGAAAGAATGTCTGGGCGGTATATACGAATTTCTCGAAAAGAAAAAGCTGGCCTCACTGGCTGAACTCGAGCGCACTACACGCCCTGAAAAGACTGCACCTCAATCTGCAAAACCACAGGACACCAACTCAGGTGTCAAACCGTCAAATGCCCGGCAAAATCAGAATCAGGCTAAAGGGTCCCGGCAGGATGCAACGCCGGCCGCCGACGCCCAGACTCGCAAGTTGAGTTATGCCGAGCAGAAAGAGCGAGATAAGATGGTGAAACGTGCCCGCAAAAAGGTTGAGGAGGCTGAGGCAGAAGTGAGCAGACTCGAGGGCGTGGTGGCAGATATAGAAAGCCGCCTTTCGGCGGGTGGAAATGATCCGAAATTATTTGAGGAACACGCCGCTGCCACTAAACAACTCGAGAATGCCATGTCGCTCTGGGAACTTGCCTCGATGGAGGCCGAGGAGCTCAACGCTTGATAGAGTCGGCAAACAGAGTGCGGTTGAGCAGCGAGCGCCCGAGGGTTATCTCATCGGTATATTCGATCTCGTTGCCCACCGACACACCGCGGGCCAACTGAGTGATGCGCACGTTGCCGAAAGGCGCGAGCTTGCGATAGATATAAAAATTCGTTGTCTCCCCCTCCATGGTGGCGCTCAGTGCAAGGATCACCTCGTCTACATCGCCGGCCTCTACCCTACTGATCAGCGATGCTATCTCCAGCTGGTCCGGGCCGATGCCGTCCATCGGCGCTATGACTCCACCCAACACATGGTATAGGCCATCATATTGTCCGGTATTCTCGAAGCTCATCACATCCTTGACCGTTTCAACGACACAGATGGTGCGTCTGTCGCGCGAGGGGTCGGCACATATGGGACAGATCTCGGTCTCCGAGATATTGTGGCAAGTGTTGCAGTATCGCACACCGCGACGCATGTCTATGATCGACTGACCGAGACGTATGCCGCGAGCCTCGTCGGCACGGAGTATATGGAGCGCGAGGCGCAGCGCCGTCTTTCTCCCGATGCCCGGAAGGCGGGAGAGTTCTGTGACGGCATCCTCGAGTAGCGTTGAAGCAAATTCCTGATTTATCATATAACAAAATTACAAAAATTCAGTGTGACACGCAAAGGCGACGTTTGGCGGAATGACGGGAAAATATTATTTTTGCACTGTAAGAGCTAATACTCACCCAATGCAAGACCGAAAAATGAACCCTCTCTTTTCGATCATTACAGTCACCCGCAATGCGGAGACCACCCTGCCGCGCACACTGCGCAGTGTTGCCGCGCAGACCTGCCGTCTGTTTGAATACATCGTCATTGACGGTGCCTCCACCGACTCCACAGTGCTTCTGGCCAAGCAGGCCGGGATCCCGGAGATGAAATTGCTGAGCGAGCCTGACGACGGGCTGTATGATGCCATGAATAAGGGTCTCGAACTGGCCCACGGCGACTATGTGATTTTTTTGAATGCAGGTGACAGTTTTCACGCCCCTGACACGCTCGAACGGCTTGCAGCCGCGGCTTTTGACAATGACTATCCCGGCATCATCTACGGACAGACAGATATAGTGGATGCCGAAGGGCGAAAGGTGTCTGAGCGCCATCTACGGGCGCCGTCAGTGCTGACACTTGACTCGTTCAGAGATGGGATGGTGGTGTGCCATCAGGCGTTTGTCGTGCTTCGCAAACTCACAGATATGTATGACCGCCGCTATAGATATTCGGCCGACTATGAATGGTGCATCCGCTGTCTGCAGCGGTCACACCGCAACCAATATGTCGACGCCGTTCTGATCGATTATCTCCGAGAGGGCGTCTCCACTCGCTATCGGCGCGCATCGCTCGCTGAGAGATTCTCTATAATGTGCAAATATTACGGATTCTTCCCAACTGTGTTCCGTCACTTCGGATTCGCTCTGCGTGCACTGCGTCGGGGGTCTTTATCCTAACGCACCCTGTCGGGATTGCGGGCTATGAAATCCTTCCACGACCGGGGCCCTGCGGCTACGGCCGGTTTGGCCGACTCATAGAAGTGACACAGGGCCGCACCGAGCGCATCGGTGGCATCGAGTTCTATGTCGAGACTCTCGGCAGGGATCTTGAGAATGCGCCTCAGCATCTCGCGCACCTGTTCCTTTGAGGCCTGTCCATTACCGGTGATGGCAAGTTTGATCTTCGAAGGTTCATACTCCGTGATAGGGACGTCGCGCGACAGTGCGGCCGCCATTGCCACACCCTGTGCTCTGCCGAGCTTGAGCATCGACTGGACATTTTTACCGAAGAAAGGGGCTTCGATAGCCATTTCGTCGGGAAGATACTGCTCAGTGAGTGCGAGCACACGGTCGTAGATGCGGCGCAGGCGCAGATAGTGGCTTTCAAATTTCGACAGCCGGATGACCCCGAGGGCTATCAGCCCCGGCTTCTTATTTTTTACGCCGAGGATACCATAACCCATCAGGTTAGTACCCGGATCAATACCGATAATGATGCGATCGTAGTCTTTGAGTTCCATTTCAGAGATCAATGCTCTCCATCAAGGTGGTGAAATGAAGCAGTCTTTCGCCAAACTCGGCCGTGACGGGAGCTAAAAGTAGAGGTGCCTCACCCTCGGTCCACGCTGTGGCTTCATTTATGTCTTGCGCGTGCATCCTGACGGCAAAGGCAGACATCCCCTCCTCGACATTTATAAGAATGCGGGCTACCGAAAGATCAGTGAGAGGACATGCAGGTGCGTAGCTCCGGCGGATCCAGCTGAGAAATCTCTCCTCGAGAGTCTCATCTACATAAAATGTGGTATTGACTATTATCATGATCTGGGATAGTTATTTTCTATTCTACCGGCGAAGGGAGTGTGGCCGAGGTTGAGAGAGCCTTGCGCCACACAGCCCACATTGTGGCTAACGTTGCTACAGCTGCCACACACATGCAGACAACACGGTCGGCGAATCCGAAGAACTGTGGGGAGATCAGCACGAAATATGACTCAACAAAAGTCATGAAAATAGCCGGAACAAGAGCTATCCAATAGTTTTTGCCACGTTGCACGAGCCAAACGAATATCGTCCAAAGCACCACACAGGCCAACGCCTGATTTGACCATGCGAAATAGCGCCACACCACATCAAAGTTGACGAGCGTTATGCCGTAGCCGATGGCAAAGAGCGGGATGCAGATAGCAAACCGTTTCATGATAGGACGCTGATCTATCTTGAAAATATCGGCAATAATTAGGCGTGCCCCGCGGAAAGCCGTGTCGCCCGAGGTGATCGGAGCGGCCACCACACCGAGCAGGGCAAGGATGGCACCGATGTGGCCGAGCGTCGTGCGCGAGATGACATCCACTACCCATGCGGCATTCCCTCCATGCTCTGCCAAGTTCTCTCCGAGCCCGGTGGGTCCATTGAAAAATGCCATGGCTATCGCAGCCCAGATCAGGGCTATGACACTCTCGGCTATCATTGATCCATAGAACACCGAGCGCATCTTCTTCTCTGATGTGATGCAGCGGGCCATGAGCGGAGACTGAGTGGCATGAAAGCCTGAGATGGCTCCGCAAGCTATGGTGATGAACAGCGTGGGGATGATGGGAA
>CAZAWC010000085.1:0-10387 GCA_964488595.1 uncultured Staphylococcus sp.
GTGCCGTAGGGCGATGACTTGGACACGAACCCGCGGTCGGAGGTGGGGGAGTACTGACCCTTGGTCAGGCCATAGATCTTGTTGTTGAACAGCACGATGTTGATGTCGACGTTGCGGCGCACGGCGTGGATGAAGTGGTTGCCTCCGATGGCGAGGCCGTCGCCGTCGCCCGAGATCTGCCACACCGTCATGTCGGGGCGGGCCACCTTGAACCCTGTGGCTATGGCGGCCGCGCGGCCGTGGATGGTGTGGAAGCCGTAGGTGTTCATGTAGTAGGGGAGGCGCGAGCTGCAGCCGATGCCCGAGATTACAGCCGTGAGATGAGGGGGCACTCCGAGGTCGGCCATCGCCTTGTGGAGGGCCGAGAGGATGGCGTGGTCGCCGCAGCCGGGACACCAGCGGACGGGGTTGGAGTTCTTATAGTCGGCGGCTTTGAAAGCCGTGGTGTTGTTTGTCAGGTCCATGATATGATTTAGAGATTGTCCTGCATGATAGTGTTGATGCGGGCCTTGAGTTCGCTCACCATGAAGGGTTGGCCCTGTATTTTGTTGATGCGCCTGATGTCGAGGTCGGGATAGTGACACTGCAGCCAGTCGGCAAACATGCCGGTGTTGAGCTCGGCGACGATGATGCGCTTGTAGCCGCGGAGCACCTCGGCGGTGTTGCGGGGCATGGGGTTGATATAGTTGAAGTGGGCGAAGGCCAGCGGCTTGCCCTCGGCGGTGAGCTCGGTGGCGGCGGTGCGGAGGTGTCCGTAGGTGCCACCCCAGCCCACGAGCAGGGTGTCGGCCCCGTCGGCCCCGATCACCTTGAGCTCGGGGATGTCGTCGGCGATGCGGGCCACCTTCTGGCGACGGGCCTCCACCATGCGCTCATGGTTGGCCGGGTCGATGGATATGGCGCCGGTCTCGTAGTCCTTCTCGAGACCGCCGAGGCGGTGAGCGGCGCCGGGGGTGCCGGGGAGTGCCCACGAGCGCACGAGGGTCTCGGCGTCGCGGCGATAGGGTGAGTAGTCACCCTTGGTGTGGAGCGGGGGGTGAATCTCGGGCAGCTCGCCGGGCTCGGGGATGCGCCATGCGCTCGAGCCGTTGCCGATGAAGGCGTCGCTCAGCAGGATGACGGGGGTCATATGCTCGAGGGCCAGACGCGATGCCTCGAAGGCCATCGTGAAGCAGTCGGTGGGGGTCGATGCGGCCACCACCACCACGGGGCTCTCGCCGTTGCGCCCATAGAGGGCCTGCATCAGGTCGGTCTGCTCGGTCTTGGTGGGGAGGCCGGTGGAGGGGCCTCCGCGCTGCACGTCGATGACCACCAGCGGCAGTTCGGCGATGACGGCCAGTCCGATCCCCTCGCTCTTGAGCGCGAGGCCGGGACCCGAGGTCGAGGTGGCGGCGAGGCATCCGGCAAACGAGGCGCCGATGGCCGAGCACACGCCGGCTATCTCGTCCTCCATCTGCACGGCCTTCACTCCGAGGTCCTTGCGCTTGGCCAGCTCATGGAGTATGTCGGTGGCGGGGGTGATGGGGTAGGAGCCTAAGAAGAGCGGACGGCCCGACTGTTCGGAGGCGGCTATGAGGCCCCATGCGGTGGCCGTGTTGCCGTTGATGTCGGTATAGACGCCCGGCTCCGAGTGGCCCGCCTCGATGCGGCAGGTCGACACCGTGGCGTGGATATTGTGGCCATAGTCATAGCCGGCCTGTATCACGCGGGCGTTGGCCTCGGCCACGGCGGGCTTTTTGGCAAATTTGTTGCGGAGCATGGCTATCGCCCCCTCGAGGGGACGGTCGAAGAGCCAGCACACCAGTCCGAGCACGAATATATTGCGGCACTTGAGGATGCTCTTGTTGTCCATCCCCGAGTCGGCCAGGGCGGCGCGGGTCAGCGCGGTGACAGGCACCTCCACCACCTGAGCCTTGAGGCCCAGCTCCTTATAGGGATCGTCGGTCTCGAACAGGGCCTTGCGCAGGTCCGACTCCTTGAACGAGTCGATGTCCACGATGGCCACCCCTCCGGGCTTGAGGAAACGGGCGTTCTGCTTGAGCGCGGCCGGATTCATGGCCACGAGCACGTCACACTCGTCGCCGGGAGTGTGGACGTCGACACCCACGCTCACCTGAAAGCCCGACACGCCGCTCAGCGACCCCTGCGGGGCGCGTACCTCGGCCGGATAGTCGGGAAATGTGGATACTTTGTCGCCCAGTCCGGCCGACACGTTGGTGAATATGTTGCCGGCAAGCTGCATACCGTCGCCCGAGTCGCCCGAAAACCGGACCACTACCTTGTCGAGGGTCTTGACGTTGGTCTGATCAGTCATATATATGTGTATGAACGTTTTTTTGATTGTTGTCTGCCCGAAGGCGGTGCAAAGGTAGTGAAAATTCTCCTTACCCGCGGAATGTGAGTGGCATTTTTGTGTGGGCCAGCGTGGTCACTTCCCATCCCGTCACATATCCCTGCAGAGGGGTCCATCCGCAGCGGCTCGCCACGTCGGCGTCCGTGATGCGCCGGCCCCCCACAGGTAGGCGCCGTGCCAGCACGAGGTCGGCATAATAGCCGGGGCGCAGATAGCCGCGCCGCTCTATCCCGAAGATGCGGGCCGGGGCGTGGGCCATCAGCTCGACCACGCGGGCCGGGGTGAGCAGCCCGTCGGTGGCCGTGTCGTCGTCGGTGAGGTCGAGCATCACCGGCAGCGAGAACTGCACCATCGGCATCCCCGAGGCGGCCGTGAGAGCGTCTCCCTCCTTCTGGGCCGGCAGATGCGGGGCATGGTCGGTGGCGATGGTGTCGATGGCTCCACCCGGCAGCAGGGCGCGCAGCAGGGCCATGCGGTCGGCAGGCTCCTTGATGGCGGGGTTACACTTGATGCGCGCCCCGAGGCGCCCGAAGTCGGTGCGGTCAAACAGCAGATACTGCGGGCAGGTCTCGGCCGTGACGCGCACGCCGCGCTTCTTGGCCTCGGCTATGATGGCCAGCTCGTCGGCCGTGGAGATATGGCATATGTGGATGCGGGCCCCGTAGCGCTCGGCCAGCGCTATGGCGTGGCGGGTGGCGGCTATGCAGGCCTCGCGGGGGCGCACGTCGGTGTGCAGCTCCACGGGGATCCCGTCGGGATACTCGGCCCTCAGGCGGCTGCGGGCTGCGGCTATCACGCTCTCGTCCTCGGCATGGATGGCTATTATGGCCGGGGCGGCCGCGAAGAGGCGGCTCAGGATGTGGTCGTCAGTGACGAGCATCCCCCCGGTCGACGAGCCCAGAAAGAGCTTGATGCCCGCCACACGGGTATAGTCGGCCGCGGTCAGCTCGGCGAGATTGCTGTCGGTGACCCCGATGAAAAACGCATAGTTGCCCTCGGCCACCTCGGCGGCACGCTCCATCTTGCCCTCGACAGCCTCGCGGCTCACCGTGGGCGGATTGGTGTTGGGCATGTCGATGAACGATGTCACCCCGCCGGCTATCGCCGCCCGGCTCTCGGTGGCCATGTCGGCCTTCTCGGTCAGGCCCGGGTCGCGGAAGTGTACGTGCGTGTCGATGACGCCGGGCATCAGCAGCCCTCCGCCGCAGTCGGTGGCCAGAGTGCCCGGAGCGTCGAGCAGATGCGGGGCCGGAGTCCCCTCGCCCACCTCGGCTATCAGGTCACCCTCGGTGACGATATATCCGGGATATTCGCGCCCCTCGTTGACGAGGATGGCGTTGTGATATATATGCCGGGTCATTTTGCTGAATAGTCGGGATAGCGGGTGAAGAGACTGCTCCACTTGAGGCGCAACACACCGAACAGCCCCTCGGAGAATATCCCCGAGCTCATCTTGGATGTGCCCAGCGCGCGGTTGACGAATATGATGGGCACCTCGGCGATCTTGAAGCCGTATTTGTGTGACAGGAATTTCATCTCTATCTGGAAGGCATAACCCTTGAAGCGGATCTTGTCGAGCGGCAGCGCCTCGAGCACACCCCGGCGATAGCACACGAATCCGGCCGTGGCGTCGTGGACAGGCATCCCCGTGACGAGGCGCACATAGTGAGAGGCATAGTATGACATCAGCACGCGCCCCATGGGCCAGTTGACCACGTTGACCCCCGTGAGATAACGCGACCCCACGGCCACATCGGCCCCGTCCACGCATGCCTGACGCAGCCGCGGCAGGTCGGCGGGCGCGTGCGAGAAGTCGGCATCCATCTCGCACACATACTCGTATCCACGCCCGAGAGCTATCTTGAACCCCTCGATATAGGCGGTCCCGAGGCCGAGTTTGCCCTTGCGCTCGTGCAGCATCACACGTCCCGGATGGGCCTCCATGAGGGTGCGCACTATCGCGGCCGTCCCGTCGGGCGAATTGTCGTCGATGATGAGCACGTCAAAGGGCACCTCCAGACCGAGCACAGCCTCGATGATAGCCTTGATA
The DNA here is from genome assembly GCA_964488595.1 of uncultured Staphylococcus sp. Classification (GTDB taxonomy): domain Bacteria; phylum Bacteroidota; class Bacteroidia; order Bacteroidales; family Muribaculaceae; genus Duncaniella. The sequence goes on from CAZAWC010000085.1 coordinate 4,404, forward strand.
TTCTCTTTCTCGTTATATGTGGGTATTATGACCAGACTATCGCTGTGTCCGGTCCCGGAATTGACATCCATCTCTGTCGGATAGTAAAATAACAGTTTGTCTTATGAGACTGCAAATATAACCAATTACTCCGACATGACAAAACCCACCCGGCATACACTTACTCGGGAATCTGGAGGTCCGGCAGGTGCCACACGGCATAGAGCGGGAGGATGCCGATGGTGCGCCTCTGCGGTTGTCCTGCGTCGTCGGTGTCGGCCACCTCGAGGCGGCCGAAATTTTCCAGCGAGCAGCGCACTCCCGCCGCAAGTCCTTTCCTGTTCATGAAATACCTCAGACTCTTCATCTTGCCTGATGTCCCGGCCTTCACCTCGATGGGCAGACACCGTGCACTCTTGGCTATGACATACTCCACTTCGGATGTAGCGTTTCGCTCGAGATTCTCCCAATAGAACAGGTCATACTTGCTCTGCGGGCTGGAGGATTTCATCAGCTCGAGTCCCACAGTTAGCTCCGTCACGATCCCCTTGTTCACGAGGTCAGGGGCCTCACCCGCCAGGATGAGTCGGGTCAGCCCCTTGTCATCATCATAGGTCATGGCCAGCACCCTGAGCAGCAGCCCGGTGTCGAGATAGTCATATCGGATGAACTTAGGGTTGACCTGCGCTCCCAAAGGGAGACCGTTGGCGGCCGACATCTGCACAGGGATTATGATCCCCGCGTCACGGAGCAGACGCAGAGCCTCCTTGACCTCGTCGGTCTTATATCCTCCGTCCACTCTGCTGTAGACAAACTTCTGCCCCGACTGTCGCACTACGGACGCCAGTGTGCTGCGGAGCAACTGCGGGTCAACCTTGCGTGCATATTTGGCGAAGTCGTCATAATAGCTTTGCTGGATGTCATTCTGCTCATCCTGACAGGCGGCATAGTCCTGTGTCTCCACCCATGCCGAGACACTGGCCGGCATCCCTCCCACCATCAGAAACGACCTGAACTCCGACACGAGCCGCGAATGGAGCCTTTCGTCCACAGGGTGGGTCCAGTCAGCGGCTTCAATCTCCGCGATCCACATATCTTTGCCCTGAGCCATGAGAAACTCCTTGAACGACATCGGATACATGAACATCGACCTTACACGTCCCACTCCATATGAGGGCATCTCATTCAGTGCGAACTCCAATAGCGAGCCCGCAGCCACTACATGCAACTCAGGAAAATTCTCTTTGAAAAACCACAGGCTCTTCAATGCCGCCGGACAATTCTGTATCTCGTCGATGAACAGCAGTGTCTCTCCCGGGATCACCGGCACATTATGTACGGCACCGAGGCGTTGGGTCAGCTCCCTCACATCCGGGATTTCTTCAAAAAGTCTGCACAGATCCTTTTCCTCCTCGAGGTTGATCTCAAGATAATGGTCGAACGACTCTCCCAGATGCCTTATGGCCCGGGACTTGCCCACCTGCCTTGCGCCGCGCACGATGAGGGGCTTGCGACGCGGTGATTCTTTCCATTTCAGGAGGTCGGTGTCTATGTTTCTTGCGAGATATGCCATGGCCGGGTAGATGGTTTTTCGGATTGCAAAGATAATCAACGTTTTGGAAAAATCCAAAGGAATAATCGGGCATTTTTGGAAAAAATCCAAGGGAATAATCGGGCATTTTCAGAAAAAATCCAAAGGAATCGCCCCCTCGATACCCACCAAAACGTTATTGCGGACATTCTCAACATCATAAGCCCCGGCTACGAGTTTATGGCCAACATCAAGCGGCGCTTAAACCGGGGATTTGCCTGTCGGGGTGAGGGGAGGGGGCGTGGAGAGTTGCTCTCGGGTGGGGTGGGCGGGGTGAATTACGGGGTGGATTAATTGCGCGGGGTGTAGGTGGTTTGTGGGATTTTGAGTAATTTTGCAGATGATATGCGTCTGGATGAACTCTCGTTGACTAATTTCAAGAATATCCCGTCGGCCCGGCTCGAGCTGTCGGGCAAGGTCAACTGTTTTCTGGGCAATAACGGCATGGGCAAGTCAAACCTGCTCGACGCCATCTATTTCCTGAGCTTCTGCAAGAGTTTTACCGGCGTGGCCGACCGCATGGCCATCACCCGAGGCGAGGATTTTGCCATGCTCCGCGGCCTCTACACCCGCCGTGGCGCCGAGGAGGAGCTGCTGATGGGTCTCTCCGCGGGGCGCCGCAAGAGCCTCAAGCGCTCGGGCAAGGAGTATTCGCGCCTGAGCGAGCATATCGGCTCGTTTCCGCTGGTGATGGCGGCCCCGCAGGATGTCGACCTGATCCGCGACAGCGGCGAGGAGCGCCGCCGGTGGATGGATATGGTCATCTCGCAGAGCGACCCCCTGTATCTCGAGTCGCTCATCCGCTACGCCAAGGGGCTGGAGCAGCGCAACCGCCTGCTCAGGGAGGGGTGTGTGGACGGCAGTCTCTATGCCGCCGTCGAGACCATGATGGAGCTGGCGGCCGACACCATCCATACCGCCCGCATCCGCTGGACCGAGCGCCTCACGGCCCTCACCGCCCGCCACTATGCCGCCATAGCCGGCGCCGGCGAGGAGGTGGGGATGGTCTATGAGAGCCATCTCAATGCTCCCGGGGCCTCGCTGGCCTCCCTGCTCGACTCGGCACGCCGCCACGACGAGGTGGTGCGCCACACCTCGGTGGGCCCACACCGCGATGACATCGTGATGACCCTCGGGGGGATGCCGCTGAGGCGCACCGGATCGCAGGGACAGTGGAAGTCGTTCACCACAGCCCTGCGTTTCGCCCAGTATGACTTCCTCCGCGAGGCCACGGGTATGCGCCCCCTGCTTCTGCTCGACGATATTTTCGACAAGCTCGATGCCCGCCGCGTGGAGCGCATCATGGAGCTGGTGACCGCGGGCGACGACTTCGGCCAAATATTCATCACCGACACCAACCGCAAGCATCTCGACGAGATAATGGCCCGCACCGGGGGCGACTTCCGCATGTGGACCGTGGAGGACGGCGCCTTTACCCTGCAGCAATGAAGCGCACCTATCCCAAGCATATAGCCGCCATCATCGACGAGGCCATGGACCGTGCGGGGCTCACATCGGGGCTCAACGACCGCCGCGCCGCCGCCGTGTGGGTCGATGTGGTGGGCCCGGCCATCAACCGCTACACCCTGCGCCGGTATGTGGACCACGGAGTGCTCCACGTCTATCTCTCCTCGGCCCCCCTCAAGTCCGAGCTCTCCATGAGCCGCTCCGCCCTCATCGCCGCCATCAACAAGGAGGTGGGGGCCGATGTGGTGACAGATCTCGTAATACATTGAACACCGTCATAGACACTACAACAAAATATGTCGTTTATCACTCCCGTACAACTGCGTTTCAGCGACATTGACGCGCTGGGCCATGTCAACAACACCGTCTATTTCTCACTGATGGACCTCGCCAAGACCCGCTATTTCATCGAGGCCATGGGGGGAGAGCTCGATATATCCAAGGCCGGACTGGTGGTGGTGAATGTCAACTGCGACTTCTGCGCCCCCACACTGTTTGGCGAGGAGGTCGAGGTGCACACCCGCACGGTGGCCATCGGCGATAAGAGCCTCACGCTCGAGCAGGCTGTGGTGTGTCCGGCGCGCGGAGGCGAGGTGAAGTGCCGCTGCCACACGGTGATGTGCGGCTTCGACCCCCGCACCATGACCGCTATTCCCATCACCCCCGAATGGCGCTCGGCCCTCGAGAAGATGGAGGGGCGCGACTTCACCTCCAAGCGATGACGCCCGTGCAGACAGAGATCACCCGCCTCCCGGCCGCGTTTGTCGACGAGCTCCGCGCCCTCGGCCTCGACGACCTCCCGCAGACACTCGTCTCCGGGTGTCCCGATGTGTCGGTGCGCGTCAATCCCGCCAAGGGGGGCGCCACCTTTGCCGGCGCCGCCCCCGTGGCATGGTGTCCCGAGGGGGTCTACCTGCCGGAGCGTCCATCGTTCACCCTCGACCCCCGTCTGCATCAGGGGCGATACTATGTACAGGAGGCGGCCTCGATGTTTCACGCCCACATCGGGCGCACGCTTTTCCCCGACGGGTCCGCGCCCGTGAGGATGCTCGATGCCTGTGCCGCCCCCGGCGGCAAGACCACCGCCCTGCTGTCGGTGCTCCCGGCGGGGAGCGTGGCCGTGGCCAACGAGTATGTGCCGGCGCGTGCCGCCGTCCTGCGCGAGAATATCGTCAAGTGGGGCCACCCGGGTGTGATAGTGACCCGCGGCGACACCGCCCCGCTGGGCTCGCTGCGCGAGACGTTTGACCTCATCGTGGCCGACGTGCCATGCTCGGGCGAGGGGATGATACGCAAGGATCCCGTGGCCGCCGCCCAGTGGAACCCCCGGCTCGTGGAGGAGTGTGCCGCCCTGCAGCGCGACATCGCCGACAGTCTTGTGCCCGCCCTCAAGCCGGGCGGAGTGATGATATACAGCACCTGCACATTCAACCGCCGCGAGAACGAGGAGGCCGTGAGCCGCCTCATCGACACCCACGGGCTGGAGAGTGTGGCCATCCCCGTCGACCCCTCGTGGGGCATCACGGAGGGGATAGGCACCGATGCCGCCTGCTATCGCTTCATCCCCGGGCGCACCCGTGGCGAGGGGCTTTTCGTGGCCGTGCTGCGCAAACCCGGGCTCCTCGTGCCCTCATCCCCCTCAGCCAGCCGCCGTGACCGCCGCGACAACAAGGCCCGCAAGGCCCTCCCCGTGCCCCCGCAGGTGGAGGGGTGGCTCGACCCCGCCGCGGGGCCGTTCACCATCACCGCCACCCCCGAGCGTGTGACGGCCTTTCCAGCGGCCCATGCCGACCTGCTGGCCCGTGTGGCCGCGAAGACCGACGTCATCCACGAGGGGGTGCCGCTGGCCACCGTCAAGGGGCGCGACCTCATCCCGGCCCATGCGCTCGCCCTCTCCGGTGCCTACCGCCGCGGGGCCTTTCCCGAGGCTTCTCTCCCCCTCGGGGAGGCGCTGAGCTATCTGCGCGGCGAGGCTGTGGCGCTCCCCGAGGGGACGCCGCGCGGATTTGTCGCGGTGACATTCGAGGGGCAGCCCCTCGGGTGGGTGAAAAATCTCGGCAACCGCTGCAACAACCTCTATCCCGCTCCCTACAGAATCAAATTCAAATAACCATCCTCCCCCCCGATCCATCAACCCATACACACAGATACCCGCCATGCGAATAGATATCCTCACCGTCCTCCCCGAGATGCTCGAGAGTCCTCTCGGATGCTCGATCCTCAAGCGCGCCCAAGACAAGGGCCTCTGTGAGATAGTAGTGCACAATCTGCGCCAATGGTCCGTCAACAAGCACCGCAAGGTCGACGACTATCCCTTCGGCGGCGAGGCCGGCATGGTGATGCAGATAGAGCCGGTGGACCGTGCCATCACCGAGCTCAGGTCGCAGCGAGACTATGACGAGGTCATCTTCACCTCGCCCGACGGCGAACTGCTCACACAGCCCATGGCCAACACCCTGTCGCTGGCGCAGAATCTCATCATCCTCTGCGGCCACTACAAGGGGGTCGACTACAGGATCCGCGAGCATCTCGTGACCAAGGAGATCTCCATCGGCGACTATGTGCTCACCGGGGGCGAGATTCCCGCCGTGGTCATCGCCGACTCCATCATCCGCCTCATCCCGGGCGCCATCGGCGACGAGCAGAGCGCCCTCTCCGACTCGTTTCAGGACAATCTGCTGGCTCCCCCCGTCTATACCCGTCCGGCCGAGTACAAGGGCTGGCGCGTCCCCGACGTGCTTCTCTCGGGCCACAAGGCCCGCATCGACGAGTGGAAGCACGATCAGGCCGTGGCCCGCACGCGCCTCCTGCGTCCCGACCTGCTCGACGATTAGTCGACCGTCCCCCCGGGCTGTTCCTGTTCCTGCGCCTGCTGCTGCTCGTGGTCGAATCGCTCGTAGGCCTCGACGATGCGCTGCACCAGCGAGTGGCGCACGATGTCCTTCTT
>CAZAWC010000086.1:0-10368 GCA_964488595.1 uncultured Staphylococcus sp.
AAAACAAATTTTTTCATAACGTTTGTCTGAGGTGTTAACTTCCCTATATAACACCGGGCCCCTACGGATTGTTCATAGGGAGGGCTAAAATTTTTCGGCATAGTTCCCGCACACATAGAATCTCCCGGGGCTGTTACGCGTGCCCCGGGAGAGAAAATATTAGATTAAGTGATAGGGATCAGAGATTTATCTCACGGCGATCTTCCTCACCCGGCTCCCCTGACGCACGATATAGATGCCCGCCGGGAGATTATCGACAGTGGCTGACATGCGGATGCCGCTGAGGTTGTAGATCACTTCGGGAGCATCTTCAAATGTGGCGTCGTCGGCCACAGGCTCGCTTATCACTTCGTCGATGCCGCTCTTTCCCTCGGTGGTCCTCACCTTCACCTCGGCCACCGGGCCGTTGGCATAGAGCGTTTCGGCTACTATCGTGCACTCTTGGTCGACGTATTCGCTCACTATCGTCATCACGCCGTTGTGGTCCACGGTAGCCACCTCGGGGTCGGTCGACCGCCAGAAGATCTGTGGCAGGGTGACATCCGCAGGCTGGAGCGTGGCGGTGAGTTGGACGCTGTCGCCCGACTTGCCGTCGATGGTGGTCTCGTCAGTCACGAGCGATGTTGGCTCTATCATGGCATAGCTGTAGAATCGGTCCCAGCAGGTATAGGCATCATAGTAGGCGTTGATTGCCGCCTGATTGGGCAGATAGAGCTTGCCGGTGTAGTTGCTGAACGTATTGTTGGGAGCTGTGGGTGGGGTCGGAGCCGTGATGCTCACCGTCGAGGCCGGGCAGCCGTTGAAAGCCTTGTCGCCGATGGTCGCCACACTGTGGCCCATGATGATCGAGGAGAGCTTTGTGTCGCCGTCAAATGCTGATGCGCCGATGGTCTCGACCGAGGGGGGCACTACCACCTCGGTCAGTGACCGGCAGCCGCTGAAGGCCTTGTCGCCTATTGACGTGAGGCTGCTGCCGAGATTGAGAGCCGACAGAGTTGTGCAATTCTCCCAAGCCTTAGCGTTAATTTCGGTGATGGTATTGCCGATGGTCAGATCTGTGAGGGCAGTGTAGTCGCTGAGGAAACGTGTTGAGACCGTCCGGCCTAAATACAGCTTTTCAGGAGCCACTTTGCTAAATGCACCTTCGGCTATCTCTATTGTCTCGCTTCCGTCAAGGAAAGTCAGATCTTTCAGACCGCTGCATCCCGAGAACGCATAGCTACCGATTGATGTCACGGAATAACCGACAGTGGCCGTGCTCAGGGCCGAACAGTCCCTGAACGCATTTTTGCCAATAGATCTGACAGCGTTGGGAATCGTGATTGATTGAAGTTTTTTGCAACCGTTGAAAGCATCTACCCCAATGGTGGTAATTGCTGAGTGTGGACTAAATAGCAAATCTGTAATCTTTGTACATGCCTCGAACGCCTTAGCTCCTATCCCGGTAATATAATATCGAATAGGCTGCGTTGTGTTTTTGTCGTAACTAAAGCGTTCAGGGATGTTAATTTGCTCCATTAAGGAATAATTCCCCCCTATCAAGACGGCCTCCTTATAGTCTGTATTGATAATAATAAGATAAGTAAAGACACCGTCCGAATATTTTTCTGTTTCAGGGGCTACTCCTCCAATTAACAAATTGTTGAAATTCCACCAGTTGGTACAGAAATAGGATGCAAAGGACTTGGCCGGGACGTTAAGCACTGCGTTTTGGTATGCGTGAGAAGAGAATACTTGTTCTTCAATCTCAGGAGCTTGTTGACACGATATATTTATTGAACTTAATTCGTTGCAATCAAAAAAAGCACAATTTTCAATAGTAACGGCCGAAGATTGGATTGTCAACGAAGTCAAACCACTACGATAGAACGAGTGAAATCCTATTGATGTCACGGAAGATGGAATTACCACAGATTCAAGACTTGTACATCCTTCAAAAGTCGATTTATTAATTGCGGTAACCGAGCGGGGGATATCAATCGAAGTTAGTTTAATACAATTATAGAAAGCATAGCTTCCAATCGAAGTTACTGAATTAGGCAGAGTAATGGATGACAAACTTATACATTCATAAAAGGCATCGTAGCCGATTGTTGTTATTGAATTTGGTATTATCACCGACTCCAGTCTTGAGCAACGATAAAAGATTCCCGCAGGTATTATTGTCACGGTATTTGGTATAGATACCGATACTAGATTGGTGCAATCGGCGAAACATTCATCTCCAAGTTCTACAACCGTGTAGGCTTTATCTCCATCCATTGCAACTGAAGGAATCACGAGCTCTATATCCTCAGAGGAGCTGAATGTGCTTCGATCGGCTGCTACCCTACATGATTTTGTAGTTTCGTCAATTATATAATACCTCAAAGTATTTCCTTCATAGGTGTATGTGAAGGTGGTGACGGCGAATGCCGGGAGGGCCATAAGGACCCCGAGCAGAGCAAGTAAAAGCTTTTTCATAGAAAGTTCTCTGCACAATCCGACCCTCCTGAATTGTTGAATTTTAGTGGTTTAAAAATAAAAAGCGTGAGAGCCGTACCGTTGCTCGCTCACACTATCTGAGGCCTTCGCATTGCCCGAATCAGTAGAACGAGCAACGCAGAGACCTCACGCGACTATGCATATTAATCCAAGGGCAACACTTACATGCTACCTTACTAAAATATACACACCTACATAAGTCATCTACTGTTGCTACATCCTTGACTGATTCTAAGAAAGTTGCGAAGTTTCAGATAGTCAAGAAAGAGCGTCGAGTAAACGCTTCAAATTGTTATGTCTACGCTTCCCGCTGCGCTCTGCTCATTTTTTAGGTGAGCTGCCCGCAGCGGTCTGCGTCGGCAAATATACGCAAAATATTTAAAATATTAATAATTGTCGTGAAAAATTTGAAAATGAGTCGGCGTGCTACTCACGACATTTGCACGCTCATTGCCATCCCTCGGGAAATCCACGACCCCCTCTCGAGGGCCGCATAAGACTGAATGGAAATGGATACCCGCGCCAAGGCGCGGGCCTACCAAGGCCATGACCCCTTTCAGGGGCCGGATTGTAAAATGCCCAATCTGCAACAAATTAGATCCCCGAAAGGGGACTTAGCCCGCCTCCCCGCTCGCCACCCCCCTCGGGGGCCGCTATATGGGAGTATGGATGTGCACAACACATTCTGGGCCTCTTGCAGCGTGGGGCTGTGAAAGGGATGGTATGGGAAAACCAAGTCCCGATGGCCGGGGGCCGTCGGGACTTGGATATGCAAAGGTGTGACAAAAGGTGTAGCCCATAGGAGAATCGAACTCCTCTTTCAAGAATGAAAATCTTGCGTCCTAGCCGATAGACGAATGGGCCGGCCTGTGTCCGGGGGCAGACCCTCTATCAGGCTGCGAGCTTGGCGATGTGGTGGGCCAGCTTGCTCTTGAGGTTGGCTGCCTTGTTCTTAGAGATGGCTTTCTTGGATGCGAGGCGGTCGAGCATGGCACCAACCTTGCGGAATGTAGCCTCGGCCTGAGCCTTGTCGGTCATCTTGCGGAGATTGCGCACGGCGTTGCGGGCGGTCTTTGCGTAGTAGCGGTTGCGAAGACGACGTGATTCGGTCTGACGGATTCTCTTAAGTGATGATTTATGATTTGCCATTTGTTTTTAAGAAATGTTTTTTGATTCCCTGTTTAGTTTTGTCGTTGACCCCGCGGAACGGTCGGCGATGGACTGGTGTGCATCTGTCCGCACCCGGAGCGTGGTAGCCCATAGGAGAATCGAACTCCTCTTTCAAGAATGAAAATCTTGCGTCCTAACCGATAGACGAATGGGCCTCCTTGTTGCAGTCAGGGCATAGTTATGTCCCGAAAGCGATTGCAAAGGTAGAGAGTTTTTTCGGATTGCACAAATTTTTCGCACGCTTTTTTCTGATATACGTCATTTTGAGCACTTTGGGTGTGCCAAAGACGGCTGCGGCGGATGTGAGGAGAGTGGCGCGAGGGGTCAGTCGGCAGCCGTGACGGCCTCGAGGAACTCTATCTCCACGATGCTGAGCTGGTGCTTCTTGGACGGGCGTGCGTCCATCTCGTTGGCGGGGCCACCGGCCAGCTCGGTGATATTGAATGAGTCTTTCTCTGTCACAGGGCCTATCTGCCGGATAGTGATGCGGTCGGCCTCGACGGGCGAGGCGGGGCGCAGGTGGACGTAGCCGAGGCTCTTGGGGGTGTAGCCTCGCCACACGACGACATCGCCGGCGAGCACCTCGAGCGGATATGAGCGCTTGCGCCAACCGGCGAGCTTGAGCGGGATGTCGGTGACAAGGGCCGGACGCTCGAGGATGTATGTGATGGAGGCAAGGGCCGGGGTACCGTCGGAGGTCCATGCGGTCTTCTCGTTGTCGTCCATCGACAGGGGGGCGTCACCCTGAGCCGAGGCGGCCTCTATGGCTTTGACAGGCACGCTGCGCAGACGGGGCGCGAAGGAGGGGCCCTGCGGGGTGGGACCCTTGTCGAGAAGGCCCTGCAGCCCGTGAGAGGGATGGCGGAGGGAGAGGCCGCCGGTGGACTCGACGGGGAGGGCGGTGAGGGTGAGCGAGGCGGCGGGGAGCCCCTCGGCCGTGGCGGTCACGACCACTTGGCCGGGCTGACCGCTGCTGCGCAACAGGGCGCGGTTGATGCCGCACTCTACGGGCAGCGTGGTGTCGAGGATATGGTTGCCGGGGCCTTGGGCTATGCCTCCGCGCCACTCGGCGGGGCCGTCAATGGTGAATGTGACCGTGCGATTGTCGAGCGGACAGCGGCGCCCGGCAGAGTCGACCACCTCAAATTCGAGCAGGGCCATGTCTGCACCATCGGCCATAAATCCCTCTGGCCCGGTGATGGCCGAGAGGAGCAGAGCGACGGGGGCGCCGGCGGTGATGAGGGTGTCTGTGGCCACGGCCACCCCGGCGGCATCAAAGCCTGTGGCAACGAGGGTGCCGGGACGGAACGAGACGGAGGGGAAGGTGAAAAGGTGGTCGAACGAGCGCTCGGCACGCCCCAACGGAGCGCCGTCAAGCGTGAGGCTCACAGAGTCGGCTGTGGAGATGACATAGACAGGCTTGACCGTGGAGTCGGGATAATTCCAGTGGCCGATGATGTGGATGTCGTGTCGCCCCGGCTCAACCCATGTGTCGCCCCACATCACGCGGTGGGCATAGAAAGCATCCTTGGGGATGCGCATGGGGTCGGTGACGCCCGAGCGGCGATAGTTCTCGGCGCCGCGGTAATGAGTGTTGGTGTCGGAGAAGATGATCTTGACGCCGCCGCTGCTGCACCGGCGGCCACTGCCGGGGCGCTCCACGCGGTAGTCATACCAGCGTCTCACCATCTCGAGGGCAAGACAGTCCTGATTGTGATTATATTCCGATGCATCCGTGCCACGGTAGAGGGGGCCGCTTCCCTCGGGGTGGAAGGGATAGGAATAGGCGTCCCAATACTTGCGCAGGCCCTCGTCGCGACAATACTCCATGGCCCACATCGGATGCTTGGCCGAGCGGTTGATGTAGAGCATCTCGCCTCCATACTCGGCCTCGTCGACATCGAGCATCTCGCGCGAACCCGCAGCGCGTCCGCCGTGGGGGTCGAAGCGGTCGCGCAGGGCTTTCATCTCGAGCATGTGGGCGGGCGACACACGATAGTTGCCTGACTCATAGAAAAGTATGGAAGGATTGTTGCGATTGTAGATGATGGCATCGCGCATCAGCTCCACACGCTGTTGCCACCGGCGTCCGTCGCAGTCCTTCTCGGCGTCGCCGGCGGGCATGGCCTGCGGCAGCCCCACGCGGTCGCAGGACTCGACATCCTGTTTCCAAGGGGCCACGTGCATCCATCGCACGAGGTTGGCACCCGACTCGACCATCAGGGCGTTGGAATAGTCGCTGAGCCACGGTGGCACCGACATGCCCACGGCAGGCCACTCGTTGGAAGTGCGCTGGGCATAGCCGTGTACCTGCATCACGCGGTCGTTGAGGCGGATGAGTCCGTCGCCAAACTCCGTTTTGCGAAACCCCGTGCGGGTGCGCACACTGTCGACGGTAGCGCCCGTGGCAGGGTCGGTGAGGCGGGTGTCCACGTCATAGAGATAGCCGTAGCCCCAGCTCCAGAACTGGAGCGAGTCTACCGGCGCCTCGGCGCGCAGGGTGGCGGTGTCGCCGGGAGCGATGGTGACCGGGGGCGCCGTGAAGCGTGCGCGGCGGTGACCCTCGGGGTCGGTGAGGGTGACGTCGAAGCCGAGAGTGACGGGCGAGGGAGTGGTGTTGATGACCTCAGACTCGGCATGGACAGTGGCCCGACGGGCGGGGATGTCGAAGTCGGTGGCATAGATATAGGTGCCTGTGGTGCCGAGGTTGCTGTAGAGCGGGAGGGTCTGATAGACGGGCCCGGTGATGTGGAGGCGCACATTCTTGGGGATGCCCCCATAGTTGGCGTTGAAGTTGCGGTTGTTCCACTGGAAGGGGGTGCCGGTGGCGCGCTCGCGATAGTCCCACGAGTTGTCGGTGCGCACGGCCAAGAGATTCTCGCCCTCACGCAGATATGGGGTGAGGTCAAACCCCACGGCCATCACACCATTCTCGTGTGTGCCGAGCCTGTGGCCGTTGATATAGAAATCGGCCCCCTGACGCACGCCTTCGAACTCCACAAACCCCCTCCTGTCTGTGACGGCAGGGAGGGTGAAGTGCTTGCGATACCAGCACACGGTGTCGGTGAGGCTGTCGATGGGGAGGCGGAAAGCCTCGTCCTCGTTGAAGGCGCGCGGCAGTGTCACCGGGCGCCATGCAGAGTCGTCAAAGTCGGGAGTGGAGGCGGCCCGGGTGTCGGAGACGGAGAGGAGCCAGCCGGGGTTGAAGTTGTAGACCTCGCGCGCGGCGGCGGTGGTGAGACACAGGGCGATGAGGGCGGTGGTGAGAGGGTGTTTCATGGCGGGGATAAGGTGGGGACGGAGGGAGTTTTTGCAAAAGCGTCCCGACGGCCGCTGAGGGCATCGGGACGCTTCGAATGGGGTGTTATATCATGCCGCGGGCAGGCCCGGGCAGGGCCGGGCGGCTCAGATGTTCTGGGCGATCTCCTTGAATTTGTCGAGCGACACGGTCTCCTTGTCGAGAGTGACGGCCTCCTCGATGGCGGTGTAGAGCTTGGCCGAGAGCACCTGCTGGGCTATCTGATTGCGCACTTCCTCCTTCTGGAGCTGCTCCTTGGCATAGCGGGTGATGATCTCGTCGTCCATGCCGGCGAGGCCATACTGGGCAAACTGACGGGCGGTGAGGGCCTTGGCCGTGTCGAGGATCTCCTGCTCCTCGACCTTGATGCCGAGGTCGGTGAGGAGATTGTTCTCGATCACCTCGTGCTTGATGCCGTTGAGCTCGGCATTGTAGGCCTCGTCGGGGTTCTCGGCCTTGGTGAAGAAGAGCTTCTTGATGGTGTCGGCGGGGAGGGTCATGTCGCCATACTTGTCCATCATGGCCTTGTCAAAGGTGTTGCGGAAGAGGATGTGGGAGTTCTGCTCGAGCTCGGCGGCGATCATCTCCTTGACGGCTGCGCGATACTCCTCCTCGTTGTGCACCTTGTCAGAGCCAAACACCTGATCGAAGTATTCCTGATTGAGCTCGGCGGGGATGTTGACGATGATCTCGGAGATGTTCATCTCGAAGTTGCCCTTCACGTCGGGGGCTATGGCCTTGTCGATGTGGAGCATCGAGGCGATCTCGCCCACGTTGCCACCCGAGGCGAGATAGGGGTTGAACACCACCTTGTCGCCGGGCTTCTTGCCGTTGAAGAGGGCAGTCTGCTCCTTGTCCTTGAAATAGAGGGGGAAGACGATGCCGTCGGTCACCTGAATGGCACCCTCGTTGGTGTTGACGGTGCCGTCCTCGTTGAGCTGCATGATCGAGCCTTTCACCACGCCGTCCTCGGTCATTTCGTCGCCGGGCTTCTGTGTGCCGAAACGCTTGCGCATGTTCTTGTCCTGCTCGTCGATCATCTCCTCGGTCACCTCGATCTCATAGTAGGGATAGTGATCGTCCTTGCCGGGCTTGATGCCTTCGAGGGTGGGGATGAGGGCCACGTCATATTTATACTCCTGATCGCCGGCCTCGACAACCTCCTTGACCTCGACGGGCACGGGATGGCCCATCACACGGAACTTGTTTTCGGCCAGATAGTCGTAGACAGCACGATAGACGGTGTCGTTGACAACGTCGGATGTCACCTGCTTGCCGAAACGGCGCTTGAGCTCGCCGAAGGGCACATGGCCCTTGCGGAATCCGGGCAGCTGGTGGGTGCGGCCTATCTCCTTGAGCTGCTTGGTGACAGCGTCCTTATAATCGTTTTCGCCGAGGCTCACGGTGAGACGGAGCTCTACGGGCGAAATCTCTTCCTTGGTAATATTCATCTTGTTGTCTGAATAAAGGGGTTTTATGTGTTGATAGAAATTTGGCGCAAAATTACGCAAAAATCCCGAAATAAACAAACTTAGCTGTCGGGAGCCGATCGCGGGCCGAGACTGCGCCGGCAGTGGACGAGCCTATCTTTTCCTCCACTCCTCGATGAGGAGGCCGGGGAGGGTCCTGACGATGTCGTAGCAGCGGAGCATCTGTTTCTTGGGTTCCATGTAGATGCGGTGGACAAACTCGAGATGGTGGCGCACCATCCACTGTGGGGCGCGCTTCACACTCTCAGAGCTGTAAAACTTGAAGGCGGCCCCGACGGCAATCATCACCCCGTGGCTGAGGTGAGGCTTGAGCATGGACATGAAATATTCCTGCTTGGGGGCTCCGAGGGCCACCCACACGATGTCGGCGCCATCAGCCTCGATCATCCGCGCGATCCCTTCGTAGTCAAACTCCTTGTAGGTGAGGAAGGGGAGCTCGACAAACTTCATGCCGCTGACGTCGGGATTCATCTTGGTGAGATTCTCACGCAGAGAGTCGAGGATGCGCTGCTGTGTGCCGAGGAAGATCATCCTGTACTTGCGGCTGGAGACGATGTCGCGAAATATCTCGCTGCCACAATACTGGCCGTAGTGGCGACCGTGGATCAGCTTGATGTAGAGCGGCACGTAGGAGCTGTCGCAGATGGCAAACATGCCGCCGTTGACCACAGCGAGATAGTCGGGCTGGCGGTTGGCGATGTTGAGGATGACGCCATCGGCGACACAGATATAATCAGAACCCTCCCGGGGCATCCGCTCGGCTATGGCCTCGTGGACGCGCTCACGGTCGAATTCATAGTTTATATTGAAATAGTTGTGCATATCGGTTAAAGGGAGAGGTGGATGGGGGCTGACTGTCGTCACCCTCGGCTCTGGAGCGCTATATCGACCGAGAAGATATTCAGGACAGATTGGAACAAGCTGAATATCCACCTCTTGACGGATGCGATACAGAAACAGATCACAAAGATGAGGGGAACGATGATAAAATAGAACAGTCCATACCGGGGCTGATCGATATAATATCTGTCCTCAAAGAGAGGATAGATGTAATAGTCCAAGACGGCGCTGCACAGGAAGATGTCAAGCGACCTTAGGGAGATGGCTTTAAAGACACCCTTCAGCGCCGGCTGATTGATCTGTGCATTATAGAAGATCAGGAAGATTGATACGGCTATCGTAGCAAGGAAGATGCCGTTGCGGTCGCCGATGAAATGGAGAAAGGTGGAGTGCCCGGCGATCAATGTCACCGTAGACGAGATCATGGTTATGAGAAGGATGAGCGTCAACAGCATGGCGCGCGACAGTCTCGGCTGATATTCACGGATGAAACATCCCGTGAAATAGAATCCCAATGGATAGACGTTTTCCCAATACTTTGGCATCACATAAAATCCATACCTGTTGAAGAAATCGGGAAAGACGGACAGCGACATGAGGAGCAGGATGAGATAAATTTTCATCCTTGGGGAGGGGAGCGACTTATACCACAGATTGAGGAACGGAGCCAACAGGAAAAGCCCGATCCACATCTCTATATACCACGCATATGGAATGGTGGAGAAGCTGAAAATGCCCATTATCCCCGACCGCCAAGTCATTCCGGTGTGGAACAGGCAGATGTTGACTGCGATGGTCAGAAGCGAGAAGAAAACATATGACAGCAGTACCTTGACGCCTCCCAGATAGAATTTCTTTCCGAATGTCTTGTTGCAACACAGGAATCCCGTGAGTATCATATACAGATCGCTGCCGACCGCTATCGAGGCCAACATCCCTTGAAGGTACATAGAGATGCCCTCAAACCTGTAGGTATTGAAATGGGAATATAGAAAATAATGTGAGGCAATGACTGTGACACATGCTATGGTACGCACTATATCCAGTCCGGCACTACGCCGCTTCGCGCAATCAACGGGGGGGTAA
>CAZAWC010000087.1:0-10073 GCA_964488595.1 uncultured Staphylococcus sp.
TCCCCGGCAAGATCCAGTTTGGCTCGGGCTGGTGGTTCCTCGATCAGAAGGACGGCATGCAGAAGCAGATGAACGCCCTGTCGCTGCTCGGCCTGCTGAGCCGCTTCGTGGGCATGCTCACCGACTCGCGCTCGTTCCTCTCCTACCCCCGTCACGAATACTTCCGTCGCACCCTCTGCAACCTCGTGGGCGACGACATCGAACGTGGCGAGATCCCCTACACAGGCTATGAGGAGCGTCGCGTCAACCAGATGATCGAAGACATCTGCTATAACAACGCCAAGAACTATCTTAAATTCTGACGTTAGATGGCAGCAACGACCACTCCGCTACAGGCAGCCAATCAGAAGATGACCAACTTCCGTTGGACCATCTGCGCGCTGCTGTTCCTCGCCACCACGGTCAACTACATGGACCGTCAGGTGCTCTCGCTCACATGGAAGGAGTTCATCTCGCCCGAGTTTCACTGGACGGATGCCAACTATGGTCTGATCACCGCCGTGTTCTCCATCGTCTATGCCGTGGCCAACCTCCTTGCCGGCCGCTTCATCGACTGGATGGGCACCAAGAAGGGTTATCTCTGGGCCATCGGCGTATGGTCGGCCGGCGCATGCCTCCACGCCGCCTGCGGCTGGGCCACTGAGGTGACTCTGGGCCTGCACAACGCCCACGAGCTTCTCGATGCCGCCGGCACTATGGCTGTGACCATAGCCACCGTATCGGTCTACTTCTTCCTCGGCGCGCGCACCATCCTCGCCCTCGGTGAGGCCGGCAACTTCCCCGCCGCCATCAAGGTGACCGCCGAATACTTCCCCAAGCGCGACCGCGCCTATGCCACCTCCATCTTCAACGCCGGCTCGGCTGTAGGTGCCCTCGTGGCTCCCTTCACCATCGGCCCGCTCGCCAAGTTCTTCCAGAGCATCGGCTGGGGCAACGGCTGGGAGATGGCCTTCATCGTGATCGGTGCCCTCGGCTTCGTCTGGATGGGCTTCTGGCTGTTCCTCTACAAAGAGCCCGCCAAGAATCCCCACGTCAATGCCGCCGAGCTCGCCTATATCGAGCAGGACAATGACACCCCCGGCGAGACTCCCCGCGAGAAGGCCGAGGAGGAGGACAGCGAGACCGCTACGATCCCCTTCATCCAGTGCTTCAAGTATCCGCAGACATGGGCCGTGTTCTTCGGCAAATTCCTCACCGACGGTGTGTGGTGGTTCTTCCTCTTCTGGACCCCCGCCTATATCACCGACGTGTTCAAGCTCTCCACCTCGTCGGGCGAGGGCATGCTGATGATCTTCGTGCTCTATCTCATCACGATGCTCTCCATCTATGGCGGCAAGCTCCCCTCCATCATCATGGACAACGAGGCCCGCAAGGGTATCCAGACCAACCCCTATGCCGCCCGTATGAAGGCTATGCTCATCTTTGCCGTGTTCCCCCTGCTGGCCCTTCTGGCCCAGCCCCTCAGCTCGCTGTCGCCTTGGCTCCCCATCATCATCATCGGTATAGCAGGTGCCGCACACCAGTCGTGGAGTGCCAACATCTACTCGGTGGTAGGTGACATGTTCCCCAAGTCGACCATCGCCACCATCATCGGTATCGGCGGCATGGCCGGCGGCATCGGCTCGTTCCTCATCAACCTCAGCTCGGGTGTGCTCTTTGACTACGCAGCACAGACCAACATGTCGTTCATGAGCTTCGAGGGCAAGCCTGCAGGCTACTTCATCGTCTTCTGCATCTGCGGTGTGGCCTATCTGGTAGGCTGGTGCATCATGAAGCTCCTCGTGCCCCGCTACAAGAAGATCGAAGTGTGATCTGATCACTCATCAGTGACCCCATGAGTGGAGAACAGCTCCCCGCGGCCACCGGCCCGGCTGGTCTGTTCTCCACTTTTTTATGAAATTCATGCTGTCAAAGTTTGGAATATTCAAAAGAAAAGCGCTAAATTTGCAGCAACAATAAAGACACTATTCATTTTTTCCAACATTCATTCCTAAAAAATTTTTTCAACAATGGCATACGTTATTGAAGACACCTGCATCTCCTGCGGCGCATGTGCTGAGGTTTGCCCCACCGAGTCTATCTCCGAAGGTGCATCGCACTACGAGATCAACCCCGATACCTGTATCGACTGCGGCGCATGTGCCGAGACCTGCCCCACAGAGTCTATCCACCCCGCAGAATAATCAGGTCATCCGCACCTGCTCACACGGCACCGCCCACCTCGTCACCGAGGAGCGGTGCCGTGACTTTTTTTGACCCTATTTATGCCGTAAAACACACTTTTTCCCTGCCCGAGTTTGCAAAAGATTCGCTACATTTGCAGATACCAAAACAAGAACAATATCATCTCATCAACCACTAAATTCCATCACCATGGATATAAACACCGTTCTCAGTGCCCTTGAGGCCAAGCACCCGGGCGAAAAAGAGTATCTTCAGGCAGTCAAGGAAGTGCTCCTCAGCGTGGAGGATGTCTACAATCAGCATCCGGAGTTCGAGAAAGCCAAAATCATCGAGCGCATGGTTGAGCCCGACCGCATCGTCACGTTCCGCGTCACATGGACCGACGACCGCGGCGAGGTTCAGAACAATATAGGCTATCGCGTACAGTTCAACAACGCCATCGGCCCGTACAAGGGGGGCATACGCTTTCACGCGTCGGTCAACCTCTCCATATTGAAATTCCTCGGCTTCGAACAGACCTTCAAGAACGCCCTCACCACTCTGCCTATGGGCGGAGCCAAGGGTGGCAGCGACTTCTCGCCCCGCGGCAAGAGCGACGCCGAGGTGATGCGCTTCTGCCAGGCATTCATACTGGGCCTGTGGAAGAATCTCGGCCCCGACCGCGACGTGCCCGCCGGCGACATCGGTGTGGGCGGCCGCGAAGTGGGCTACATGTATGGCATGTATAAGAAGCTCGTCAACGAGTGCACCGGCACATTCACCGGCAAGGGTCTCGACTTCGGTGGCTCGCGCATACGCCCCGAGGCTACGGGATTCGGCGCGCTCTACTTCGTTCAGAGCATGCTCGCCGAGCTCGGTCAGGACATCAAGGGCAAGACCGTGGGCGTCTCGGGATTCGGCAACGTGGCATGGGGCGCCACCCTCAAGGCCACCGAGCTGGGCGCCAAGGTGGTGACCATATCAGGCCCCGACGGCTATATATATGATCCCGAAGGCATCTCGGGCGAGAAGATCGACTATATGCTCTATCTCCGCGCCACGGGCGAGGATATAGTGGCTCCCTATGCCGAGCGATTCCCCGAGGCTACGTTCTATCCCGGCCGCAAGCCGTGGGAGCAGAAGATTGACATCGCCCTCCCCTGCGCCACTCAGAATGAGGTGGACGGCGACGATGCACGCGCCCTCGTGGACAACGGTGTGCTCCTCGTGGCCGAAGTCTCCAACATGGGCTGCACGCCTCAGGCCATCGACACCTTCATCGAAGCCCGCATCCCCTATGGTCCCGGCAAGGCTGTCAACGCCGGCGGTGTGGCCACCTCGGGACTCGAGATGAGCCAGAACGCCGAGCACCTGCAGTGGAGCGCCGAGGAGGTGGACACCCGTCTGCACGAGATCATGCGCAACATCCACACCCAGTGTGTGACCCACGGCACCGAGCCCGACGGTTATATCAACTATATGAAGGGGGCAAACATCGCCGGATTCATGAAGGTGGCCAACGCCATGATGGGTCAGGGCATCATCTGATAGAGACTATCCCATATCACCTGTAAAATGATCGCAAAGACGGTTTTTCACCATCTTTGCGATCATTTTTTCTTGGCGGGTGATAGATATTGCCCCTTCCGGGCCTCTATATATATGGCACACGTGAATTACACACGCCTGCGGGCGGGGCGAGAGGGGGCACAGACACCCCTCAGCCCCGCCCCTTTTTGTATGAAATTGTCGGCTTCCCACCACAGGAGTGTCACATACAGATTACAAACAGTTGATTTGCAACAATTTCGCAATCTTTTTAACATTTTCCGTATGAACCCGCAGGGGGAGTGGTGCGTTGTAAAGATGTAAAATCAAAGGTGTTACCGCTATGACTACTCCATATTCACGCTTCAACCATTATGCCACTCTCACGCCCGATAACCCCGCAATCATCGACGAGCAGTCGTGCGTCACATACTCGGGCCTCGACCGCATGGTCGACACACTGATCTCGCGTTTCCCATCCTTCATCCCCGCCCGTGTGGGTGTGGTGATGGACCACTCTTTCGAGATGGTGGCCGCACTGCTGGCCATCAACAAGGCAGGCGCAGCCTTCGTGCCCGTCGAGCCCGGCTTCCCGCCCGAGCGCCTCGCTCAGTTCCTCACCGAGAACGGTGTCGACTTCGTCATCACCCGCGAGTGCTATTCGTCGCTGGTGCGCGGCTTCGACCTGCTCATCGTCAATCAGGCCCTCTGCTCCGACCCTGTCACCCATCCGCTGCCCGACCGTAGCCGCGCCGACCGCCCCGCATATATCCTCTACACCACTTCCCCCTCGGGCTATCCCGCAGGTGTGATGGTGGGCAACTCACAGACCGTGGCCCTCGCCGAGAGATTCGGCCAAGTGTTTGGCATCACGGCAGACGACGTGCTGCTGCAGTTCTCGGCCGACATCGTCAACACGTTCATTCAGGAGGTGTTCGGCACACTGCTCAACGGCGCAGTGCTGGCCATCCCCTCGGCCGAGACCCGCAAGGACCCCCGCGCCCTTCTGCGGTTTGCCGACGAGCAGTATGTATCCATCATCTCGGGCTTCCCCTATCTGCTCCACGAGCTCAACTCCATCCCCGAGCTGCCCTTAACGCTCCGCATGGTCATCTCGAGCGGCGGCAAACTCATCGCCGACACCGTGAGCGACCTCGTGAGCCGCGTGCCGGTCTATAACACCTATGGCCCCTCGGCGGCCACAGCGCTCGCCACCGTGGTGTGCTGCAACTCCACCCATCCCCTCTCCACAGGCCGTTATCCCGCAGGGCGTCCCGCACCCGGCATCGAGGTGCGCATCGTCGACGCCGACCTCAACACCGTGCCCGACGGAGAGGAGGGACGCATAGCCATCGCCGGCCCGTGCGTGGCCGACTCGTTCACGGGCGACCACCGCTCAGACCTTCTGGCGTCGCTTGTCACCCTCCCGGACGGCACCCGTGCCACCCTCACGGGCGATATAGGCCGCATGCTCCCCGACGGCAATCTCCAGTGTCTGCGCCGCGCCTCGTCCGAGGTATCCATCCTCGGCAAGCCGGTGGTGACCGGCGAGGTGGAGCGCTCGCTCACAGCCACAGGCGAGGTCAAGGAGTGTGCCGTGGTCAACTATACCGACGAGAAGGGCGCAGCCTATCTGGTGGCCTACGTGGTGCCCGCCTCGACCCACTTCTCACTCTCGTGGGTCAAGAACCGCATAGCCGACTATCTCCCGGGCTATATGATCCCCGAGTTTTTCGTGCTGCTCGGCGGTCTGCCCGTCAACTCGGCCGGTCAGGTCAACAGGCTTGCGCTGCCCGTAGTGCTCAAAGACGCCATGTGACGACATCACCTTCATTGTAAGGACCCCATAATGAATCCACCGTCGCGACACTGAAATTTCCGGTGTCGGCAGGCGGTGGATTCAACTTATTTTCCTAACTTTGCCATAGAATCTAAAACCATACCCTCTCACTATGTCAAAAATCAAATGTGTGGGCATACTCACCTCGGGAGGTGACGCCCCCGGCATGAACGCCGCCATACGCGCCGTCACACGCTCTGCCATCTACAGCGGTCTGCGTGTCAAAGGCATCTACCGTGGCTACCGCGGTCTCATCACCGATGAGATACAGGAGTTCAAGACCCAGAATGTGTCAAACATCATTCAGGCCGGCGGCACCATCCTCAAGACAGCCCGCTGCAAGGAGTTTACCACCCCCGAGGGTCGTCAGCTCGCCTATGACAACATGTGCCGTCAGGAGATCGACGCACTGGTGGTGATCGGCGGCGACGGCTCGCTGACAGGTGCCCGCATATTTGCCAACGAATTTGACGTGCCCATCATCGGCCTGCCCGGCACCATCGACAACGACCTCTATGGCACCGACTCGACCATAGGCTATGACACGGCCCTCAACACCATCATGGACTGTGTGGACAAGATCCGCGACACTGCCACGAGCCACGAGCGGCTGTTCTTCATCGAGGTGATGGGACGCGACGCCGGCTTCCTCGCCCTCAACGGCGCCATCGCTTCGGGCGCTGAGGCCGCCATCATCCCCGAGATCTCTACCGAGGTCGACCAGCTGGCCGAGCTCATCGACCACGGATTCCGCAAGAGCAAGAACTCCTCGATAGTCCTCGTGGCCGAGAGCCCCGTCACCGGCGGCGCCATGGGTCTGGCCGAGCGTGTCAAGAACGAATATCCCGGCTATGACGTGCGCGTCTCCATCCTCGGCCACCTGCAGCGCGGCGGCTCGCCCACAGCCTTCGACCGCATCCTCGCCTCGCGTCTCGGCTCGGCAGCAATCGACGCCCTCATCGAGGACCAGCGCAATGTGATGATGGGCATCCGCAACGACGAGATCGTCTATGTGCCGTTCTCCAAAGCCATCAAGAACGACAAGCCTATCCGTCGCGACCTCATCGACACCCTGCGCAGACTCTCCATCTGAGATGATAGAGATCAGCGACATATCCAAAAGCTACGACACACTGAGAGTGCTCTCCGACGTCAGCCTCACCATTGCCGACGGAGAGTTTCTCTCTATTGTCGGACCGAGCGGCGCCGGCAAGACCACCCTGCTGCAGATCATCGGCTCGCTCGAGGCCCCGGACAGCGGCCGTGTGCTCTATGACGGCACAGACATCACCCGCATGAAGGAGGGGCCGCTGGCAGCGTTCCGCAACCGCAACATAGGATTCGTGTTCCAGTTCCACCAGCTCCTCCCCGAGTTTACCGTCACCGAGAATGTGGCCCTCCCGGCCATGATCGGGGGCGTCTCGCGCCGGCAGGCACTCGACAAGGCCGTGCGCCTGCTCACCGACATAGGGCTGGGCCACCGCCTCACCCACAGGCCGGCCGAACTGTCGGGAGGCGAGCGTCAACGCGCCGCGGTGTGCCGCGCCCTCATCAACGACCCCAAGGTGATACTGGCCGACGAGCCTACAGGCTCGCTCGACTCGCGCAACAGGGAGGAGCTCTACAGCCTGTTCTTCGACCTGCGAGCACGCACCTCCGCCACCTTCGTCATCGTGACCCACGACGAGTCGCTCGCCGCCACCTCCGACCGCATCATCCACATGGCCGACGGCCGCATCGTGGCCGACCCCGCCATACAATCCTGATCCACCCTCACACACATGCGCCGCACACTCACCCTGCTCCTCATCATCGCCGCCATGCTCAGCGCCACGTCGTGCCGCCCCGACGGTGAGGACGGACCCGTATCGCTGACGTTCACCGACATAGCCACCTTCGAGGGCAATCTCACGCCCGAGGGGTGTGCGGTCTTCACCCTGCGGCAGGACGGAGACTCGCCACAGGTGACTCTCCACACCGACCGTGCGCTCGACACCGAAGACTATCCCGAGGGCTCGCGCATGCTCATCTACTATACCAACACCTCCAATGCCCCCTACACCTCCGGACAGGCCAACCTGATCGGCGGATACCGTGTGACCCAAGGCACCGTCACGGAGTGGGACTCGGAGGCATATGCCCGCTGGGACGCCGACCCCGTGTGGCTCAACAGCGTGTGGCGCACAGGCGAGTGGCTCAACTTCAACCTGCGTCTCCCCTACTGCACCGAAAAACGCATTTTCACCGTCGCCGCCCGCCCCGACCTCTCCGCCGACGGGTGCGCTGACATCTATCTCGTCCACATACTCCCGGCGGGAACACCCCCGTCATTCACTCGCAGCTACTACGCATCGTTTGACATATCGGAGATATGGGACAATCCGGCAGTCAAAGAGGCCAGAGTACACATCTCCTCGTCCAATCTCGGCATGAAGGAGTGCTCATTTGTTAAAATCCCTTAACCTCAACCGCATCCCCGCAAATTTTGCGTATATTTGTAGGAAATAACCCCGGACCGCATCCGCGGCCGGCCAACTATCCACCATACCAGACAGAAAACAAGATCATGGCAAAAGTAACAGGAGCCGTCACCATCGACCGCGAACGCTGCAAGGGCTGCGACCTCTGTGTCGTGGCCTGTCCCTGCTCGGTGCTCTCGCTTCGCACCGACGACGTCAACGACCGAGGCTATCACTATGCGGCCGACACCGCCCCCGAAGCATGTATCGGATGTGCGGCCTGTGCCACCGTCTGTCCCGACGGCTGTATCACAGTGTATCGTGTGGTCGAAAAATAAGCATTCAACACTCCTACACACCAACCATAAAGACTATGGAACAGGAAGTCAGACTGATGAAGGGTAACGAGGCCGTGGCCCACGCAGCCATCCGCTATGGCGTGGACGGCTACTTCGGATACCCCATCACACCTCAGAGCGAAATCCTCGAGACCCTCGAAGAACTAATGCCGTGGGAGACCACCGGCATGGTGGTGCTTCAGGCCGAGAGCGAAGTAGCAGCCATCAATATGGTCTATGGCGGCGCAGCCACAGGCAAGGCGTGCATGACCTCTTCCTCCAGCCCCGGCGTCAGCCTCAAGCAGGAGGGAATATCCTATATAGCCGCCGGCGAGCTGCCGGCGCTCATCGTCAACTGTATGCGCGGAGGCCCCGGCCTCGGCACCATCCAGCCCTCGCAGGCCGACTACTTTCAGGCCGTCAAGGGTGGAGGCCACGGCGACTATCATCTCATCGTGCTGGCTCCGGCCACCGTGCAGGAGATGGCCGACTTCGTGGGGCTGGGCTTTGACCTCGCCTTCAAGTATCGCAACCCCGTGATGATGCTGGCCGACGGCGTCGTGGGACAGATGATGGAGAAGGTGGTCCTGCCGCCCGCCCGTCCGCGCCGCACCGACGAGGAGATAGCCCTCCAGTGTCCGTGGGCCGTCACAGGCTGCCCCTCCACACGCCGCCCCAACGTGCAGACCACCCTCGAGCTCGACCCCCTGAAGATGGAGCAGAACAACCTGCGCCTGCAGGAGACCTACCGCACCATCGAGCGCGAGGAGGTGAGATTTCAGGAATATGCCACCGACGACGCCGAATATCTCGTGGTGGCCTTCGGCTCTGTGGCCCGCATTTGCCAGAAAGCCATCGAGGAGGCCCGCGAGCAGGGCGTGCGCGTCGGTCTGCTGCGCCCCATCACCCTGTGGCCCTTCCCCACCGACGAGATAGCCCGCCTCAGCCGTCAGGTGAAGGGGATACTCGTGGTGGAGCTCAACGCCGGCCAGATGATCGAGGACGTGCGCCTCAGTCTTGACAGCCGCATCCCCGTCCACCACTTCGGCCGCATGGGCGGCATTGTCATGGATCCCTCCGAGGTGCTCCAAGCCCTCAGAGACAAATTTCAAATCTCCTGACCACTCTTCACACTCACTATGACAACTGACCAGATAAAGCAGCCCGGCAACATCGTAGCCGCCAAGCCGCGCCTCCTCAACGACAACACCATGCACTACTGCCCCGGATGTTCCCACGGCGTGGTGCACAAGCTCGTGGCCGAAGTCATCGACGAGATGGGTGCCGAGCATATCACCATCGGCGTCGCCCCGGTGGGGTGTGCCGTGATGGCCTACAACTATATCGACGTGGACTGGATCGAAGCCGCCCACGGACGCGCTCCGGCCATAGCCACCGCCGTGAAGCGACTCAACCCCTCGCGCCTCGTGTTCACCTATCAGGGCGACGGCGACCTCGCCGCCATAGGAACTGCCGAGACCATCCATGCCGCCAACCGTGGCGAGAACATAGCCATAATCTTCATCAACAACGGCATCTATGGCATGACAGGCGGCCAGATGGCCCCCACGACACTCGAGGGTATGGTCACCGCCACCACCCCCTACGGACGCCGCTCGGATCTCAACGGCTATCCCCTCAACATCACCGCTCTGCTTGCCGCTCTCCCCGGCACCTGCTACGTCACCCGCCAGAGTGTCCACACCGCCGCCGCCGTGCGCAAGG
>CAZAWC010000088.1:0-10004 GCA_964488595.1 uncultured Staphylococcus sp.
CCGCGTAGTCTACGACATTTCCTCAAAACCACCAGCCACAATCGAATGGGAATAAATCACACCTCTTAATTATCAACAGATATTTTATTTAATCTGAAATAAAACAACGAGTTACAACAAAATCCCCACATCCTTAATGAGTTAGGTTTTCAACCTGTTTTAAGGTTTTATCCCCCAAATTTATCCCCCAAACTCTTGTGGGGATAAATTTTTTTTTGTAATTTAGCCAGTGGAAAACAAAAACAAACTAAGATATGGGAAAGAAACTAAAACCAACATACGGTTTCAAAAGCCGCAAAAATGAGAATGAGCCTAGCCTTCTCTATCTAATGTTTACTCTTGGGGGGAAGCAATACAAAATCTCTCTTGGAGTAAAGGTTGCTCCAATGTATTGGGTAAAGGAAACTAACAGGGTTGAAATATCCAACCAACAAAAGCAACTCCAACAGAGAGAGTATAAGAGAACAAACAAGTTCTTAGATGCTCTTGAAGAGGAAATAAATATAATGTTGGATGCTGACGTTCTAGCAGATTACGAAAGCAAACTAACTCCTGAGTCAGTTGATAAGTATGGGATAGTTGCAACTATCAAAGGAAAGATTGACAAAATCAGGGGTATAGAAAAGGCAGAAGAGGAAGTTAAAAATATAACTCCTTTGCAATTCTTTCAAAGGGTTATTGAAGATATGCCAAAAAAGGTTGTGAAGCGGACAGGAAAGTTAATTGACAACAAAACCATAGAACACCACAATATAGTTCTAAAACGCTTCATAGCGTATTGTAAGGATAAGTTTTTGGGAGAAGGATATTTCGGCATGTTCAACAATCGTTTTGAGGAACAAATGGAGAGTTGGATGTTATCAGAAAAAGGATATGCACCCAATTCAGTTTGCGCAACATTTTCAGTTATGAAAGTATGGTTGAATAAGGCAGAAGAGGAAGGGTTAATAACTGATAAATCTTTCCATTCGTGGAAAAGTAAAGGCTATGACGTTCAACACATCTATCTTACAGAGGAAGAGTTGAAAAAAATCTATGCTCTTGACTTCACAGAACAAAAGAGATTACACCCAAATTTGGCAACAGAAGCCACAAGAGATTTATTCATTCTAGCCTCTCAAATTGGTTTGAGATATGGAGATTTAAGTAAATTAAACTCTTCAAATTGGGATATCGAAAATAGGAAAGTTGAGGTTCACACTACAAAAACAAGTGAGACCGTTGTTGTTCCCCTCTCCCCTATTGCGATAGAACTATATAAAAAGTATGAGGGCAAATTTCCGAAACCTCAGGACAAAGGAAAGTTCAACCGACAATTAGAGAAATGTGGTGAAATGGCTGGCTTAACCCAACCTGTTTTTGTTAAGAGCAACACAGGGGGAAAGATTCAGATTATAGAGAAGAAAAAGTTTGAACTTATCTCTTCACATACTGCAAGACGTTCATTCGCCACAAACCTTTATAAGAGGTGTAAGAACGCTAGAATGGTTATGGCGTTCACAGGACACAAAACTGAAGAAAACTTCCGCAAATACATTTGCATTGAAAAGGAAGAAATGGCAGATATGGCAATGGAATTTTTTAATTAATATAATCCCATTCCGAAAGAGAGAAAAGGCGTTAGAAACGAAATCTAACGCCTTATTTAATGCTATTAACTTATGATATGATTAAAGGGTAATGGAAATTCCACTACCCTTTTCTTTTGCCCTGAGAAGAAGCCTTATTTCTTCAACTCTTTCAACTTAGCTTGAAGTTCGGCAATTTGCTCTTCTGTTGCTTTAATCTGAGCGTCTTTTGCCTTTTCGATGAGTTTGTCACATTCGTTTTTAACTGCAACTAACTCTTCATAAGTTGCGTTTTTGAGGTTTGCAAAAACAACCTCCATTTCAGCCGATTTTTTTGGTCTTGCCATTTTTAAATCTGTTTTAAAGGTTAATAATGTTTTCTGAATGCAAATTTAAGGAACCTTTTTGGACTGGCAAAATTTTCTTCAATAAATTTTCATTATTCGTTGAATTTTCCTGATTTTACCCATATTTATGTATATGGATAGATATAAATAATAAAGATTATATTGAAACTAAATAATGAATGATAATGAAAGAAAAGGAAAAGAATTCTTGAATTATGTAGCAAATAATATTGAAATGTTAAAACAGAATTTACGAAAGAATATAACATATAATGAAGAGTTGTTTGAAGATGCCTTTAATGAAACCATTCTGAAAGTATATAATTCAATTATTAAGAATGGAACGGAAGTTAAAGATTGGAAACATTACTTTTTCATTAGTTCAAAATGGACTTATATTTTAAATGACAACAGAGATAAGAAAAATAAAGAGATTGAAGTAAGGGGTCTTTTTGAAACAGATACTTTTGATTGCTATGAAGAGAATGATATAAATGAAAGAGAGAGATATGATAAAACAAATGAAGCAATAGAGAGAATAAAAGATTTGATTATTGGAGATTTTACAGAGCAACAGGCGGAAATATATTTAACTTATTGGATGGGTAAAGCAATGAAGAAACAAACAAGTTATGCTAGCATTGCCGAAAAGTTTAATATCAGTAAAAGAGAAACAAAAGAAACCATTACTTCAATAAGGGATTATCTAAATGAAAATAGTAGGATAATGGAAGAAATAAAAAGGAAATTTAAAGATTAATATGCCGTGGATTGAAAAGAAGAAAAAGAAAAGAGATAATATTGGAAATCGGAAAGAGAGACAACAAATATATAATACTCCCCTTTGGAAAAATATGAGATTGGCGCATGTGCAACAATCACCATTATGTGAAGTATGCAAAATTGAGGGTAAAGTTACATTAGCGGAGGATTGTCACCATTGGATATCATTTGTTGGAAAGAGTGAAGAAGAAAAGAATTTATTAGCGTTCAATCCTGATAATATAGTTTCTGTATGTCGGAAATGTCATAATGAAATTCACAATGGGAAATATAGAGGTTGCACAAGTTTAGAGGATATAAAGCAGTATTGGGAAGCACACAACAACAAAAAATAATCTTTATCAATACAGAAAAACAATCAAAATATGGAATATAAGAGAATATTATTACCTGATAATTTAAGTTCTGAAACTGATAGATATATTAAAAAAGTTATAGACTCTTTAAAGAAATCAGACAAATTAAACGTGATTGATGAAGGTGTATTATATATTTTAGCAGATAGCCACAACCAATATATTAGAGCAACAGAAACAATAAATAAAGAGGGAATGACAATCCCAGGAAGTAGAAATTCAATTGTGGTGCATCCGTGTGTAAGGATAGCCAAAGATAATAAAGCGGTTTGTCTCTCTATTATGACGGAGATGGGATTAACAATTAAATCACGTTCAAAAATGAACGTAATGGAAGCAGAAACAGAGTCACCATTAGCGAATTTTTTAAAGAATAATTAATTTAGGAAATGAAAGATATAATCAATGAAAAATATTATAAGTATGCTTTACAGGTTACAAGAGGGGAAATTGTAGCCTGTAAAATGGTTATAGACTCTTGTAAACGTTTCTTAAATGATTTAGAGAGGGAAGATTTAATTTTCCGAAAAGATAAGGTTGATAAAGCAATCAAATTTATTTCAATCCTCAAACACTTCAAAGGTAGCGCAAACGGAAAGAACTTTATACTTGAGCCGTTTCAATTATTCATTGTTGCTAATTTGATTGGTTGGTATTGGAAAGAGTCAGGTTATAGAAGATTTACGAGCGCATATATAGAAATGGCGAGAAAAGGCGGTAAAACTGCCCTGATTGCCGCTATTGCTATGTATTATTTCATTGCTGACGGAGAAGCAGGCGCGGAGGTTGATATTTGCGCAAATGTGAAATCTCAGGCTTATATATGTTTTGAGTTCATAGAACAATTTGCAAAGCAGTTGGATCCTAAACAAAGAGATTTGAAAATATATCGTGATTATATCACTATGAAAGCGAATAATTCAAAGATAAACGTTTTCTCTTCTGACGATAAAGGAAAGGACGGATTTAATGCCAGTGTGGGGATTGTAGATGAGTTTCACAGCGCAAGGAACACGAAGATGAGGGACGTTATTAAATCCTCAATGGGTAACAGAGAAAACCCAATGTTATTAACTATAACTTCCGCTGGTTTCGATAAAACGTTACCCTGTTATCAACTTAGAACAACCTGTTTAGAAATATTGAGTGGTCTTAAAACTGACGATAGTTTATTTTGTATGATATTTGGATTAGACGAAGATGACGATTGGACTAATGAAGATAATTGGATTAAATCAAACCCAAATTTGGGAAAAACAGTCTCTTTAAAATATCTGAGGGAGCAAGTAAATTCTGCAAAGAATAATCCAACAGAAGAAACTAGTGTCAGGACAAAGAATTTAGGGCAATGGCTAACTTCAACTGAAATTTGGATTCCTGACGTTTATTTATATCAAGTTTCAGAAAAAGTAAATTTAGAAGATTTTGCAAACGCTGAATGTAATGTTGGGATAGACCTTAGTTCGGTTAGTGACATGACCGCAGTTTCATTTTTATTGCAAAGGGATAATGATGAGAAATTATATTTTAAAACCCTATATTATCTTCCTGAGAGTTGTTTAACTGAATCTTCCAATAAAGAACTTTATAAATATTGGGTTCAGACAAAACAATTAAATCTTACTAGTGGAAATGTTATTGATTACGATTATATCATTAATGACATAATGAAATGGAATGATAAGATATTTATTAGAAAAATATCTTTCGACCCGTATAATAGCACACAGGCAGTTCTACAAATGCAAGATTTAGGATTAACTTGTGAAGCATACTCACAAAGTATTGGTAATTTCAACAAGCCTTCAAGAGAATTAGAGAGATTAATAAGAAGCAAACAAGTTGTGATTGATAGCAATGAAATAACCCTTTGGATGTTCCGTAATGTAGATTTAAAGAACGATTGGAATAATAATATTAAACCTGTAAAGGTTCATAAAGACAAAAAGATAGATGGAGTTATTGCAATGATTGAAGCGTTAGGGGGATATTTGGAAACTCCTAGATTCTCAGGCGGTGTTTATGCAATTTAATCTTTATAGACAGATTAAAGATTAAATAAATAATGGGATTTTTTGAAGATTTAAAAGTAACATTAGGTTTTACAGAGCAAAGAAATCAATCACAAAACAACATAGAACAA
This sequence comes from uncultured Staphylococcus sp., assembly GCA_964488595.1. GTDB lineage: Bacteria > Bacteroidota > Bacteroidia > Bacteroidales > Muribaculaceae > Duncaniella. Next base: position 5,198 of record CAZAWC010000088.1, read on the forward strand.
AGAAGATTTAGCAACATTCAACCAATTACTTTTGGGGGTTCTTCAACTTATACAAATGATAAGGCAATGTTATTAAGTGCTGTGTATGCTTGTGTAAATTGTATATCAAGCAGTATAAGCCAACTCCCACTGGAACCTTTTAAAATAGATTCAAAGGGCTTTAAAAAGAAACTTAGAAAACATCCGACATATAAGATATTAAATGCGACTCCCAACAAAAGAATGAGCCGTTTTACACTATTATCCTTAATAGTGCAAAGTATGTTGTTAACAGGTTTTGGATATTGTTATATTGTCAGGGGGAAAGATGGTAGCGTAAAAGAATTAATTTTTATTCCAACAAATTATGTTACAATTATTCCTCCAACCAATTTAATTGATCCTCCTGAATATCAAATATTAGGTATTAATGGCAATGTTAAAGAAAGTGATATTATTAAAATATTAAATTATTCACAAGACGGAGTTTATGGAATATCAACTTTAACTCACGCTAGAAATGTTTTAGGTTTGGCAATGGACGCAGAAACACACGCTAGAAATTTCTTTCAAAAAGGTGCCGCTCTTGGTGGTTTCGTTGAAATTCCAACACCGATGAGACCCGACCAAAAAACAGATTATAAAAAATCGTGGATAAACCAAACAGGAAGTGAAAAGGGTGATAGTAATGGTATAATGATTTTGGATGGTGGCGCACACTTCAATAGTGTAACAATATCTCCAGCCGATAGCCAATTATTAGAGAGCCGACAATTCGATGTGGTTAGTATATGTAGGTTTTTTAATGTGTCACCTGTAAAAATTTTCGACCTCGCACACGCAAATTATAATTCAAGTGAAGCCGCTAACCTCTCATTTTTAACTGATACATTAAGCCCTATAATGCAGAAAATAGAATTGGAGTTTGAGAGAAAATTATTCCCAAATGAAGACATAGATATCCGTTTTGATACTTCCGCATTATTGAGAGCGGATAAATCAGCCTTATCAAGTTATTTCCGTGAAATGGTTCAAAATGGTATAATGTCAATAAATGAATGTCGAAGAGAAATAGACCTTCTTGGAGTAGAAGGAGGGGATAAAAATGTTCTTCAAAGCAATATGATGAGTTTAAATAATATTGTTAATAATGTTCCTACCAATTCAGCAATTAACAATCCAATAAAAGAAACTGAAACTCCTGTTGAGGAAGAAAAAGAAGAAATAAAAGAGGAAGATTAAATTAATTAAAAGTAATGATTAATCACTCTCAATAATGGGAGTGATTTTTTTATTTCATAATCTTTATTATTAGAATAAAATAATGCGCATATTAAATAACAATGGATATTCAAAACAACGACGTAACAATACAAATAGACGCAAAAGATTTATCAGGAAAACGCCTTAGAGTTTCCGATTGCGATGTTTTTATCGTTCACGTTTTCACAGATGACCCAAAACGTTATCTTTCATTTTCAAAGAGAGATATGTTAATGACTGAATTTGTGGACGAATTAACCGTGCCAGCACATCAAATGAGAAATCTTAATTCAGGTGTGGTACAATATACTTATGATTATCTACCAATCAATCATAATTGCAAATATGAAAATGTAGACATTGAAGTTGGTGATACTTGTGATAATCCCTTCCATTTACACCACAAACACCATTTACACGAAAATCTAATACATAGCAAGATAGTTGTTACAGGGGTATATTGGAGAAATATAAATCATCCTCACCCAAATCACCCATTAAATAGTGTTACTCTATTTGATATTGAGAGATTACAAAGAGAAATTGACGCTGAAAGAATAAGCCGTGAAAAAGATATTCAAGACCTATCAAGTCAATTCGGAGAGGATTTTGACGAAAAATTAAATGCTGAAATTGAACGTTCAAAAGCAGAGGATGCCAGAATTAACACAACTCTTGAGGCTCTTGGTTTAACTCTTGGTGAACTTGGTGGAAATGTTGGAGACAATCAGGAGCAAAACAAAACTGATATTACACAAAATAAAGTTGACATTGCTTCAGAGATTGCAAGAGCAACCGCAAAAGAAACTCAATTGCAACAGGCTATTGATGGCGAAATCAGCCGTGCAAAAGCACAGGAAGAAGTGATTGCAACAACTCTTCAAATGGAGAAGGAAAGAGCAACAGCCAATGAACAAAATATTAATGATAGATTGGTTTCTCTTACTGATAGATATGAAGCAAACAAAGAGTTAGTTTCAGAGAGTTTAAAATCTGAAATAGAACGTGCCAAAGCAACCGAATCAGCATTGAACGATAAAATTCAGGGTGTTGTGAAGGATCTAGCAACAGAAGTTTCACGAGCTGCCGAAAAAGATATTGAACACACTAATTTAGTTACAACTGAAAGCAACAGAGCGCAAGCCGTTGAGAATAAAATTGCAACTGATTTAGAAACCGAAGTAAACAGAGCAAAAGACGCTGAAAAGCATATTTTGGATGAGGTGCATGACGTTCAAAACACTGTTAGCAATTTGGCAACTGCAACAAATGTTTATACCAAATCAGAAGTTGACAATAAAGTTAATGAGGTTAAGAACGATTTAGCAACTCTTCAAAATGACTTTAACAACCATCTTACAACTTCTAATGAATTATCTGAAAAAGTTTCTTCATTAGTTGGTGATATGGATAAGGCTAAAAGTGATATTTTGGCAGAGGTGGCAAAATGCGATGCAGAAAATAATAAACTTGCAACAGAACTTCAAACATTATCTGATTCAACATATACAAAAACTGAAACTGATAATATTGTAAATGGTATTAATTCAGAACTTGAAACTTTAAAAAATTGGAAAGATAATCACGTTGACAATACAACAGAATTAAAAGATAAAGTAACTAAATTAGTTGCTGATACTGAAAAATTATCTACCGATTTATCTAATGAAACAACTGCAAGAATTAACGCAGATACTACATTAGAAACAAAAGTTTCAGTTGCAGAAGGCAAAGTTGATGCAGAAGCAGAGAGAGCAAAAGCACAAGAGGCTTTATTAAGTGATTCAGTTGCAGAAATCAAAGAAAATGCAACTGCAAAACATACTGAATTAAGTGATGCCATTGCAGAAACAAACGCTAATCTTACATTAGAAATTGCAAGAGCAAAAGCACAGGAAAAAGTAAATAGTGATGCCATTGAAATAATTAATGGTGATAGTGAAACTAGTGGTTCAATTAAGAAATCATTAGCAGATTCAAAATCATATACAGATGCGGAGATTGCAAAATTATCTCTTGCAAAAGATACTGAGATTGCTGATACTCTTAAATCCTATGCAACTAATGAAGCAGTAGATAAAAAGATTAGTGAAGTTGTAGGTTCAGCACCTGAAGCCTTAGATACATTAGGAAAAATTTCTAATGCTCTTTCACAGGATAACGATGCCATAACTGCAATTAATGGCGTATTAAGTGGAAAAGCAAATTCAGAAGACGTTTATACAAAATCTGAAATTGACACTGCAATTAATTCAGTTAATAACGCTCTTTCAACTCTTGAAACAAAGAGTGAAAACGCAGATACTACAATCAACGAAAGAATCAATGATTTAGTTACAAAGGTTAATGGTATTGAAGCAAATGCAGATACTAATAATTCAGCCTTATCAGATACCATAACAGCAGAAGAAACAAGAGCAAAAGCAAGTGAAAAAACAATCAGTGATAAATTAGATTCAGAGGTTGAAAAAGTCAATGAAAAGGTTACAGAACTTTCAGCAAAATTAATTGAAGAGATTGCAAAGAGTGACGCAAAAGACACTGAGATTGATGCCAATATTTCAGCCTTAAATACTCTTTTAACCAATGTTGAAACTAAGGTGGATAATGAGGTTATAAGAGCCACAACAAAGGATAATGAACTAGTTGCTAAGGATGCGGAATTAGAAGCCAAAATTCAAGCAAATACAGATAATATAAGTTCTGAAATTGCGAGAAGCAAACAAGTTGAAAAAGAATTAAACGACAAAATTAATTCAATTAACTTAGGTGATACCAATTCAAATCTTAGTGCTGAAATTGACAGAGCCACAGGAGCGGAAGCAACAATTCAAAGCAATTTGGATGCCGAAGTTACAAGAGCAAAAGCAGTTGAAGAGACTTTAACTAATTCTATTTCCGATGAGGTTGCAAGAGCAAAACAAGCGGAAAAGACATTAGAAGATAAGATTAATTCTATTGACTTAGATGGGGCAAATAGTTCAATCAGTTCATTAAATGATAAGGTTGATTCAGAGATAGCGAGAGCAAAAGCACAGGAAAAAATTAATTCTGATAACATAGCAACTCTTCAAAGTTCTGTTTCAGGATTGAATGATTCAGTTACTTCAATCAATTCAAATCTTACACAAGCCATTGCGGACTCAAACGCAAAAGACACAGAGATTGAAGGAAAAGTAACAGCAAATGAAACTGCAATATCAGCACTTCAAACAAAGGTTGATTCTATTGATTTAACACCTTTAAATAACGCTATTTCCGCATTAGATAGTAAGGTTGATAATTCCGTTAGCACACTTCAAACTAACGTGGATAATGAGGTTTTAAGAGCATCCGCAGCTGAAAAAGCAAATGCAGATAATATAACCAAATTATCAGGTGATATTAAAGCGGTTGAAGATAAGGTTAACGCAATTGATTTTACACCTGTTACTAACTCTATAAGCACATTAGAAACTAAGGTAGATAATGAGGTTGAGAGAGCAAAGAACGCTGAAAAAATCAATAGTGATAACATTGCAACTCTTCAAACTTCTGTTAGTGGAATTAATGATTCTCTTACTTC